>JBCCCT010000216.1:0-5396 GCA_039033355.1 Pseudomonadota bacterium
AATCCGTCAACACCGGTCTAAAAGCGCCTGAGATTGTAATAACCATTGCCACAAGGGGTTCCCCGTCATGGCCGAAGACGTCAAACACGACTATCACCTCGTAAACCCATCGCCCTGGCCGCTGATCGGCTCGATCGCCGTGCTCACGCTGGCCGTCGGTGGCGTGACCTATATGAAAGGTCTGTTCGGGATCGAGCAGGGCCAGCTCTGGACCCTCGTTCCGGGATTCTTGATGGTAATCTGGGTGATGGCCGGTTGGTGGCGTGAAGTCGTCAAGGAAGGCCGCACCGGCGATCATACACCGGTTGTCGAGATCGGCCTGAAATACGGCATGGTCCTGTTCATTGTTTCAGAAATCATGTTCTTTGCGGCCTGGTTCTGGAGCTTTTTTGAACTCGCGATCTTCTATCCGGCCCGTGTCGGCGGCACATTCGACGCCGCAAGTCCGGTCTGGGAAGGCCTGAATGCCTTTGCGCAATGGCCGCCAACTGGCGTCACCACGTTTGACCCATTCCACCTGCCATTGATCAACACGCTGATTCTGCTTCTGTCCGGCACGACGGTCACCGCCGCGCACCACGCGTTGGCGCATGACAAGATGGACAATGCCAAGTTCATGCTGATCCTGACCATCATCCTCGGTGTCGCGTTCACCTGCCTGCAGGTCTATGAGTATTCAGAAGCTCAGTTCACGTTTGACGGCACGCTTTATGGCTCAGCCTTCTTCATGGCGACGGGCTTCCACGGCGCGCATGTGGTAATCGGGACAATCTTCCTGACCGTCTGCTTGTTCCGCCTGTATGCGAAGAATATGACCGCCAAGAAGCATCTCGGGTTCGAGTTTGCGGCCTGGTATTGGCACTTCGTGGACGTGGTCTGGTTGTTCCTGTTCGCCTTTGTCTATGTCCTGCCGCACATTGTGCTCGGGCATTAGCGATTAGCCCAGCGCTTTGGGCTGGGCGATCCATAGTTTTCGAATAGGCGCCACCGTGTCAAATCACGTGTGGCGCCATTCTTTTTCAGGCATGACCCCGAAGCGAGGTTGAGAGACAAAGCCAGATGATGTTCCGCCCAATGCCTATTCTATCGGTACTGACCGTGATCAGTCTCGGGATCCTGGTTCTGCTCGGAAACTGGCAATACAGCCGTTATTCCGAAAAGATGCGCAATCCGACGATCGCGGAACAGTCTGAAGAGAAAACCGAGATCCGAGTCGTGATCGACCGGACTCATCCCGGCGCGGCACAGCAAGTTTATGGATTCGCGGACAGTGAACCGATCTGGCGGCGTTATGTGCCCGGCGTGTTGGAAGATAGCCGGGAACCTGTGCTGGTCATGCTGGAAGCGACAGGCGGGGCAACGCCGATTCCTGTCGCGTTGGCAGACTTGCCAGCAACGGTCGCGTTCGAAGGCTTTATCGCTGAGCGCGAAGCAGCGAGCGCGGCTTTCGCGGGGCGTGACGATCCTGAAAACAATATCTGGTACCGCCTTGATCCGGCTGCGCTGGCCAGCCGTCTTGACCTGGACCAGACCCCACCTGTTGCCGAACCGGTGATCATGCGGGTGCGCAACGCCGCGGACATGACGCAGGAGAGATTTACGCTGAATCCCTATGCGTTTGCCAAGCCTGTCGACCCATTGCCGCCTGAGCGTCATTTTGGTTATGCTCTGACATGGTGGGGGATGGCGCTGGGGCTGATAGGCGTGTATGTGGCGCTGCACCATTCACGCGGACGCTTGAAATTTAAGAAGGCTTGAAGGCCATGAAATACATATCGACTCGCGGCGGCGCCGCTCCTGTTGATTTCGTTGAAGCCTGTTTGACCGGTCTGGCGCCGGATGGCGGCCTGTATGTGCCGGAAGTCTGGCCACAAATCGCGCCCGCGGCGAGCGATGAAACCTATGTTCAGATCGCGACACGTATCCTGAAAGCCTTTGCGGGCGACGCGCTGAGTGAAGATGATGTGGCCGGTCTGTGTGAGCGGGCCTATGCCAGTTTCTCGCATGACGCTGTGGCGCCTTTAAACCAGAGTGGCGCCGGCACGTTCGTTATGGAATTGCACCACGGTCCGACCCTGGCGTTCAAGGATGTCGCGATGCAATTCATTGGTCAGCTCTATGACCTGGTCCTTAGTCGTCGCGGTGAAAGGATGAGCGTCGTCTGCGCGACGTCTGGCGATACGGGCGGGGCCGCTGCTGCAGCCTTCGCAGGCGCCAAGCAAGTCGACCTGTACATTCTGCACCCACACGAACGTGTTTCCCCGGTACAGCGCCTGTTCATGACGACGACCGGAGCATCGAATGTTCACAACCTGGCAGTAGATGGCGATTTTGATGACTGTCAGGCGCTGGTCAAAGCCATGTTTGCGGACAAGGCATTTGCATCAGACGTCCGCCTGTCTGGGGTAAACTCGATCAACTGGGCTCGGATTGCCGCCCAATCAGTCTACTATGCCGCGGCGCAGGCCGCGCTGGGACCAGGTCGACCTCTGCGCTTTGTTGTCCCGAGCGGCAATATGGGCGATGCGTTTGCTGGCTATGTCGCCGCTCGTTGCGGATTGCTCGCCGGCTTCGAAATGGTCTGTGCGGTCAACGAGAACAAGACTCTCGATACGCTGATGCGCGACGGCCTGATGCAGCGTGAACAGGCGGTGGCGACGCCAAGTCCCGCCATGGATATATCTGTACCGAGCAATTTCGAGCGTCTTTTCTTCGAAGTTGCGGGTCGCGATGGCGATCTGGTGCGCCGCACCTATGACCAGTACAAGCAATCGGGCGCCGCCGAACTACCGGAGACCGTGCGCGGGCCGCTCGGCTGTACAGGCCTGTCATCTGCCATGGTCAGCAATGCAGACACATTGCAGGAAATGCAGAAATTCAAGCACGATACCGGAAGCCTGATCTGCCCTCATACGGCGGTCGGTACAGCTGCAGCGCGCAGGCTGGTAGCCAGCGAGGCGAGCACCGTCATTCTCTCAACCGCGCATGCCGCCAAATTCCCGGAAACCGTCCTGGAAGCAACCGGAGATCCAGCGCCTTTGCCAGCGCGTTGTCAGACGTTGCGCGACCGCGGCGAGGTGTTCGAACGGATCGCCAATGATCTGGGTACAGTGAAAGACCTTATTCGTGCCAAAATGGTGGCAGAGGCTTAGGCCATGAGTGCACCGATCGGCGAATGGCAGTGGAACCGAACCACACAGCGTTTATCGCTGAATATTGATCAACCTGGCCTCAGCCGGCAATTGTCAGGCGAATGGGCGCTTGAGGATTTAAGCAATGTCCTCGATGGCCTCAGTCGCCAGAGATTGCGCAGCGGGCTTGAAACGCCGAATGGTGATGTCGCGCTGGAACTCGTCACGGCCGAGGGCGGGGTTGTTCATCTCGCCGGCGCGATGATTGATCAGGATTCGTCCCGCGGGGTGATTCTCTCCGTTGAGGATGACCCATCAGGGGGTACGCCAGATCTGGTAGAACTGCTGCCCGTATTCCAACCGATCGTCTGTCTCCGCAGTCGACGGGTCGAGGGCTTTGAGGCCCTGGCGCGCTGGGGCGACGAAAATGGTCTGCAATCGCCAGTCGGCGACACGCAGGGCCTGGCATCCAGCATGCTGATCCAGGCCGCCGACGCGCTCAACAGTTTTCGCAAGGCGGCGCATGTGGAGACCCTGTTTGTGCAGGTCAACATTACCAGCCTCGATCTGGCCGATGGTCAATTGGTGGATCTGATCTCCGCCCTGCAAAGCGGTCATGGTCTCGCGCCGCGATCCATTCGGCTCGAATTGACCGAGCAGGATGCCTTGCGGGATACGGAACAAACGCTCAATCGTCTTCACGAACTCCGCGCCGCAGGTGCAGGTATCGTGCTGGATGATTTCGGATCGGGTCATTCGTCCTTTCAATGGCTGGCCGACTTGCCGGCGGATGCGCTGAAAGTCGATGCGGCGTTGATCCAGCAAATCGATAACCCACGCGTCGAGACCATTCTCGAAGCCTTGACCTTGATGGCGCGGCGGCTCGGCATGAGTTCTACAGCTGAAGGCGTTGAAGACGAATCCATGATGGCCCGGTTGCGGACGCTCGGGTTTGATCATGCCCAAGGCTTCGCTCTGGGGCGTCCAATGTCGACCAATCAGATGGAAACTTTCCTCAAGGCCTAGACGCCAAGATCGACTTGAAGTTCCGAAATGGCGTGCACGAAATTATTCGGCGCGAGGGCCCCTTCACCCGTCCAGCGAATGTCCGGGAAGCGTCCAAGAATGTTTCGATAAGCGGTTTCCAGCTGCATGATCGCAACCCGTTTGCCGAGACAGACATGCGGTCCATTGCCAAAGGCGAGATGCTCATTTGCGTTCGCGCGGGCAATATCGAACTGATCTGGATTTTCGAACTTTGCCGGATCGCGATTGGCGGCGGCATAATACATGACGACTTTGTCGCCCTCGTTGAGCTTCTGTCCGCCCAGGTCCGTGTCCTTTGTGACTGTGCGGCGCATATAAGTGACCGGGCTGACCATCCGGATCGCTTCATTCACAAAATTTGGATAATGCGACTCATCAGCCAGAAGCTTCGCCCTTTGGTCTGGATGATCTGTCAGCAGTTTCATCGTACCGGACAGGGAATTGCGGGTCGTATCATTGCCCGCGAACACGATCAGAAGCCAGGACCCATCGAGGAATTCATCTGATAACGGTTCGCCATCAATCTCGGCATTCGCGATCGCGGTCAAAAGGTCATTCTTTGGGTTCTTTCGCCTCTCCAGCAATTGGTGCCGGCCATAATCGAACAGGGCCTGGATCTCATTCAGGAAGGTCATGATCTGCTCTTCCGAAACAGTCCCCAGGCCTTCTTGCTGCGCCTGGTATTGCGAGTTCTCCAGGAAATGCATCCAGTGGACGAGTTTCGGTCGATCTGCTTCCGGCACGCCGAGGATCTCGCATAGCGTGAACAGTGGGAGCTCTGCGGAGAACATCTCAACCATGTCCACCACTGGACCCTTGGCCTGCATATCATCGAGCAGGCTATTGACCTTGGCATCGACTTTTTTCTTCAGCTCCGCGACATAGTCGGGGCGAAACCAGGCCATATGCTCCATGCGCAGCGGCGTATGGTGCGGCCGATCCAGATTGATCAGGGAGTTGAGTGAAGATGAGTGGAGCAGGGGATGGCGCGGCGTCTCGGGCATGCCATAGGTCATCAGGATGCCGCCGCGCTGAGACGAAAACGTCGCCGGATCAAGTTCGACCGACTTGACCAGATCATAAGAGGTCAGGGCCCAGAAGCCTCGCGCCATGTCTTCCGGGTGCCACATGATTGGCGCTTCACGGCGCATTTTCTCGAACGCATCGAACGTGTATCCGCCATTGCGGGAAAACACTTCCGGATCATGCAGAGGGACG
>JBCCCT010000217.1:0-5393 GCA_039033355.1 Pseudomonadota bacterium
ATCGTGCCTTTACCAGAGGCCAGGGTGCCATCGATTGCGATAATCATTGAGACGCTCGTTGATTGGAGTCTCGAATATCTCCGCCAAGCTCTGCCAAATGCGCGCGGAAGTCGGGATAGCTGGTCGCGATCATTCCGGCATTATCAATAGAGATTGGTTTCTGGCTGGCTGTTCCCATTATCAAAGCGCTCATCGCGATGCGGTGATCATGATGTGTTTCGACCAGACCACCGCCTGGCACCGCACCGCTACAGCCTTGCACGACAAACCCATCCTCGGTCTCATCAACGTCAACGCCATTGACGCGCAGCATGTTGACCACGGCCTTGATCCGGTCGCTTTCCTTGACCCGTAACTCGGCCGCGCCCTTAACCACGGTCGTGCCCGTGGCATAGGCGGCCAGAACGGCGAGGATCGGGAATTCGTCAATCATGCTGGGCACCAGCTCAACGGGAATCTCAGTGCCTTTCAGGTCGGTACTTTCGAAACTCATATCGATCAGCCGTTCGCCAGCGGCATCGCCGACATCCTCGGCCCCGACATGAGCACCCATCAGGGCCGCGGCGCGGTAAAAGCCATCGCGCGTTTCATTCGACATCAGGTTTTCGACCACCACGCCGCCGCGCGGCGAAATCATTGCCGCGGCTGCGAGGAACGCAGCTGAGCTTGGGTCCCCGGGAACCACTGTTTCTTGCGCGAACAGTTTCTGCCCACCTTGAATCGAGACAATGTTGCCGGCGCCATCGCGTCGACTGGACACGTCAGCACCAAAACCGCGCAGCATTTTTTCTGAATGGTCGCGGGTGATCCGCGATTCATGAACCATGGTCGCACCTTGTGCATTCAAGCCTGCGAGCAAGATGCACGATTTGACTTGCGCCGATGCGTGCGGTGGTTGGTAGGTGATTGCTTGTAAATCGGCGCGGCCGGTCAGTGTAAGCGGCAGAGTCTTGCCATCACTGGCTTCATAAGTGACGCCCATTTCGGTCAGCGGATCCAGCACGCGGCCCATCGGACGGCCAGAAAGGCTCTCATCACCAATAAACCTGGCGGCGATCGGATAGCCGGCTACGACGCCCAGCATTAAACGCGATCCAGTGCCTGAATTACCAAAGTCGAGATCGACGCTTGGCCTTTGCAAGCCCTGGTCTCCGACGCCTTCAACGCGCCAGGCGCCTTCGCCGGTACGTTCAACCCTGGCGCCGAGTGCGGCCATGACGCGGCCCGTATTGAGCACGTCTTCGCCTTCGAGCAGGCCGGAGATTTCAGAAGTCCCAGCGGCCAGTCCGCTGAGGATGAGTGCGCGGTGCGAGCACGACTTGTCGCCAGGCGCGCGCATGGTTCCGGTGATCTGTTTCACCGGATGCGAGGTCCACATCATGTTATTGTGGTTCCCTTAGTTACAGTACCTAGCGAAAAGCGCTTTGACAGGCGGGAACGTTTCTGGCAAGCGCGCGGGCAAAGATTTTCTCACCGATGGAAGAAAAATATGGCTGATCCGGAACTCGGCACCAAAACTGTCTGCCCCAGCTGCGAGTCCAAATTTTACGATTTGAACAAGCGTCCTGCGACCTGTCCGAAATGCGGACACACGTTCGACCCTGCTGACGAAACCGCGCAGGCGACCAAAACCAAGGTTCGCACCGCCGCGGCCAAGGAAGCCGTTCCGGAGGACGAGGACGAAGAGCTGGAAGAAGAAGAAGCCGCGAAAGCGGCTGCGGCTGCCACCGACGAGGATGAAGACGTTTCCTCGGATGACGAAGCCAAGGAGCTGGGCGGCGATGAGGATGAAGTGGTCCTCGAGATGTCTGGCGGCGACGAGGATGATGATGCGGCGCCTGGCAAGATGCCGGCCGGCTTCAGCGAAGATGGCGTCGACAGCGACGATGACGATGATGACGAGGAAGATATCGACCTGGACGAAGAGTTCGATCTCGGCGGCGACATCGACCTGGACGATGATAATGAACTTGGCGAGCCCGATGCAGACGACATCGAGCCTCAAAAGGATGATAAATAGGGCTTGATTGCCTGGGCTGGAAATTCTATTCCCGCCTTTCCCGTGAAGATGGGGCCATAGCTCAGTTGGGAGAGCGCTTGCATGGCATGCAAGAGGTCGTCGGTTCGATTCCGTCTGGCTCCACCATTCAATTCCGATTTGTGGATCAAAAATAGGAATTGGATGCTTGAGCGATAGCGAAAGCCTTCGCCCGTTTTACAACTTACCCGTTCATCTGCAAAAAAATCGCCGTAATCGCGGCATCCAGCGTTGCATACGGATCGCGTCCAGTATGCAATTGGTAGAGCGCCGCTTCCGCCACCAGGGCGTTCAGAAGCGCGATGAGAAGATCCTGATCCGGTGGTGCAATCTCGCCTGCGGCAATCGCATCTGCCAGGAGCCGCTTGATGGGTCGATTACTCGCCGCCTCTTCAATTTCCTTGGCTCGCCGTTCGCCCATTGCGGCAGGGCCGATCTCAAACAGGATTTTAGCAATCTCTGGCGCGCGCACTTCGCGTGTCCATTCGAGATAGGCATGCTTCAAACGGGCTAAAGGTGCAGCATTGGCATCGAGCCGATTGAAGACTCGATCAATCGCCGCGCGGGATTCATGATCATAGAGCGCTTCGATGATTTCAGCCTTGCTGCGAAAGTGGTGATACAGCGCGCCCTTGCTAAGGCCCGTTTCCACCAGAATCTGTTGCGTCGTCGTCTGCGTATATCCACGCACCAGAAAAGCGGACTTGAAGGCGGCAAGCAATTTCTGCCGCGTTGTATCCGAACGTTGTTGTTGCGTGACCATGCCCCCCTTTACAACGTCCTCAAAAAATGTAAACAAACCGTCGGTCGGTTTGTTACAAGGAAAGAGCATATGGCTGATTACATGCAGAGTCTGACAAATATGATGGCGATCTGGAACACAACGGACGCTGCCGAAAAGCGGCGCCTGACGGAGGCCGCCATGGAACATAATGTCCACTTCGTTGATCCCAATCACAATATTATTGGTCGCGAGGCCTTTCTGAAAATGGTCGACCAGGTTCAGGGCGAAATCCCGGGGGCTGATTATTCACGCGCGAGCGAGGTTGATATCCAGAACAATCATTGCCGGTATCATTGGTCCATTCACATGAATGGTGAGCTTATCATGCCTGGCTTTGACGTCACCGAGGTGAACGATGTTGGCAAAATCGTCAAAGTGATTGGATTCTTCCAAATCCTGGAACGGTCCTAGCCGCGGCTTTGCTTCCGCCGCGCGCGGAAAAATGTGGTCAGCAAATCTCCTGCCTGCTCAGCACGCGCGTGATCCTGCTCAACCTCTGGCCGCCAATGGCAAGTTGGCTGCTCGAAAAACCGCGGGCCGTGCAAGACCCCACCGCCTTTGGGATCATCTGCCGCGAAAATGAGTTTGCCGATCCGCGCCAGACTGATCGCGCCGGCGCACATCACGCAGGGCTCGAGCGTCACATAAAGGTGCAGGCCCGTCAGTCGATAATTGCCAAGTTTCCGAGCCGCCGCGCGAATGGCCTGAATTTCGGCATGGGCCGTTGGGTCATGATCGTGAATCGGCTGATTGTGGCCTTCGGCGACAATCTTGCCCGTTTCGGGATCAACAATCACCGCGCCGACCGGCACTTCGCCGAGGTCGGCAGCTTGCCTGGCGAGCTCTAACGCGCGCTGCATCGGGTCAGGTGTGATCGTCATCTCTTCCCCATCGCGCCGCTGCGCCGTAAAGGCAAGCCATGCGCATTGTTGCAGGACAGTTCAAAGGTCGGCCGATCCAGGCCCCGAAGACGCAAGCGACGCGGCCGACGTCGGACCGTGCGCGCGAAAGCCTGTTCAATATCCTGGCCCATGCGGACTGGGCACCGGCGCTGCAGGAAGCAAGGGTCATTGACCTGTTTGCTGGCTCTGGCGCGCTTGGGCTTGAAGCCCTGTCCCGCGGCGCCGCCTTTTGCTTGTTCGTCGAAACGGCGCATGCGGCGCGCGGCGCGATCCGCAACAATATTGAGAGTCTGGGACTGTTCGGATCCACGCGCATTCATCGTCGCAGCGCGGTCGACCTGGGCGACATACCGAGCGGTCTCGGAGCGCCTTTTGAATTGGCTTTCCTAGACCCACCTTATCACAAGGGTCTGGTTGTGCCTTGTCTGGACAGTATGCGGCGCGGGGGATGGCTCGCAGAGACGGCTCTGGTCATCGTTGAAACCGCGGTGGATGAAATGCTCGACTCGGCAGATTGGACGCTACTGGCCGAGCGGGAAATTGGCGCGGCCCGGTTCTGGTTCCTCCGCGCGGCCTAGGCTTCGAGAAATTCCTTGCGGAGATCCAGGCTCGATTCGCCTGTGCCGATATAGTGCGCGCAGCTGCCGAGCCAGCGCTCCGCTTCCGCGCGTCCCTTGTCGCGCAAATCGGTGAGGAAGCTCCAGCTGGTATCATATTTGGTTTGCAGCGAGAGATCCTGCAGCACCTGCCCGCCGCGCACGGCGTGTACATTGAGGCGGCGATACTTTTTCATCAGCGATTCTTTCAGCATGCCATCATCGAGCAGTTTCTGGACAAAGGCGATCGCCCGCAACTCTCCAATCAGCGATGCGTTGAAGCTGATTTCGTTCAGTCGATCCATGATCTCCGGCACCCGGCGCGGCACACCGAGGCGCGAAATCGGGTTGAGCAGGACCAGCAGAACATCGCGTGGCGCTTTGGCATAGATCAGCGGGAACAGACTCGGATTGCCCATATAGCCGCCATCCCAATAGGCATTGCCATCAATCTCCACGGCCCGAAACGTTTGCGGCAGACAGGCCGAGGCGAGGACCGCATCGCGCGAAATTTCGCCGTCCTGGAAGACTTTCACCCGGCCGGTCTCGACATTGGTCGCCGACAGGAAGAGATCGATCGGGGCCGCATGAACCGCGTCAAAATCCACGGCTTCATCCAGCGCATCTCGCAATGGGTTGATGTCGAATGGATTGAACTCATACGGACTGGCAATGCTGGTAAAGGCCATGGCGAGATGGATTGGACCATAAGGCAAGGCCGAGAAAGGCGAGTTCGACCAGGAAAACGCCGAGAATGGCGCGCCTTTTTGCGACACGGTGCGCCATAGCCGTTCCAGACCTGCTTTGGCGCCTTCATCTCCGCCGTCAGCAAGCCCGGCGGCAAAGGCAACGGCATTGGCCGCGCCAGCAGAGGTGGCGGTGATCGCCTTGATGTTCAGCCCTGGCTCTTCAATCAGCCGATCGAGCACGCCCCAGGTGAACGCACCATGCGCGCCGCCGCCCTGCAGGGCGAGACTGATCGATCGATCCTTGGTCTTGGGCATGGCGGTCTTTCCAAATGGCGCCCGTTGCTTTGGCACAAAGTGTTTACGAGGTCTTCAAGACATTCCGTG
>JBCCCT010000218.1:0-5373 GCA_039033355.1 Pseudomonadota bacterium
ACGCCAGATCAAGACCACGCGCGAACTCGATCTGATGAAAGCCGCCAATGCGATCACCATGGCGGCCTATCGCGAGATCTATCCGCAAGTCGAAGCCGGCATGACCGGCGCGGACATCGGCGCGCTGATGATCGAAGCGACTCGCGCGCTTGGCGGCACCCCGGTCTTCACCCTGGCGCTGGTCGGGGAGGCGAGCGCTTATCCGCATGGTTCGAAAAAGGTCCACACCGTGTCCGAAGGCCAGATCGTACTGATGGATTGTGGCTGCGACGTGCATGGCTACAAGTCCGACATTTCGCGCACCTGGGTGCATGGCGAAGCCAATGCGGAACAGCGCCGGGTCTGGGACACCACGCGGCGGGGCCAGGACATTGTCATGCAGATGGCCCAGATCGGCACGCCGATCGGGGCGATCGATGAGGCGGTACGGTCCTATTATGAAAGCCAGGGATGGGGCCCGGGATACGCGCTGCCGGGCCTGTCGCATCGCACCGGTCATGGCATCGGCATGGACGTGCATGAGGACCAGTTCGTTGTGCTCAGCAATCGCACACCACTCGCAGCGGGCATGTGTTTCTCAAACGAGCCGGGCATATATCTGCCGGGCAAGTTCGGCGTGCGGACCGAAGATTGTGTCTATATGACCGAGGACGGGCCGAAACTGTTCACAAGCCATGCGCCATCGATCGATGATCCGATGGGATAGGTGGGTGCGAGCCCCTGATCAGCATACGGTTTGGCGGTTGCCTGCCTGACCCATGTGCTTGACCTCACCGCACACTCGGCGCAGGGAAAGGCCATGTCCGAACAGCCGCCAGAAACACCTGAAAAAGCGCGCCGATCCCGACTGGGGCTCTGGCTTGGCCTCGGCGCGTTGGCGCTGGTTTTGTCGTTGTTTCTGTTTGGCCGCTATTCGGAATTCCTCGACCTGCAGGCGCTGGAGCGGGCGATTGCGACTTTCGCGGAAGGCCCCTGGGGGGGGCCAGCCCTGATCCTGACCTTTTGCGGCTGTGCCTTTATCGGTGTGCCGCAATTCCTGCTGATCGGGATCGCGGTCTATGCCTTCGGGCCGATCTGGGGCGCGGTCTGGGCCTGGGTGGCGACGCTCTGTTCCGGCACGGTGACGTTCTGGGTCGGCCGGTTTTTCGGGGAGGCGACATTGGCGCGCCTGGGGCAGGGGCGGATCAAGGCTTTTGCAGACTTTGTCGCCCGCAACGCCTTTGCCGCCAGCGCGATTGTACGCAATTTCCCGACCGGGCCGTTTCTGATGGTCAACATGGTGTTTGGCGCCGTCCGCGCCCGGTTTCTGCATTACCTGGCAGGCATGGCGCTCGGTGTGATTCCGAAGATTGCGCTGGTGGCCTTTGGCCTGCAGGCGATCCAGGCGGCCCTGGCCGGCAATATCTGGCTCGCCATCCTGGCCGCACTGGCCGCAATCGGCGTGTTCATCGGTGGCTTGCTTTATGTGCGGCACCGGCGCCGCAAAGGGGAAAATATTGCGCTCAATGCAGATTAGCCTGTTGACACTGCTGGCCCGTCGCCGCATTGCAGTGGTCATGCGCAAGAATTTGCCTCCTCAGAGCCTACTCCTCCTTATCGGCCCCTGGCCGGTAGTGACGGGCGTTTAGCGCCTGCGTCCACGGCCAGGGGATAGACCTTAAAAAGTTTCTCACATCACCAGGCCAGACAGATGACCGATCAAACTGATATTGTAATTTTTGACACCACCATGCGCGATGGCGAACAATCGCCGGGCGCCTCCATGACGCATAATGAAAAACTGGCGCTTGGCGAGCTGCTCGAGACGATGGGCGTGCACGTGATTGAAGCCGGCTTTCCGGCCGCGTCGGTCGGCGACTTTGAAGCCGTCAGCGAAATTGCCCGGCGCGCCAAATCGGCGACGATTTGCGGCCTCGCCCGTTCGACGCCTGGCGATATTGATCGCTGCGCCGCGGCGGTTCGCCATGCTGCGAAGCCGCGCATTCACACGTTTATTTCAACCAGTCCTGTGCACATCAAGCATAAGCTGAAAATGGGCCCGAACGCCGTGCTTGAAGCGGTCGGTCGCTCCGTCGCGCAAGCCCGCAATCTGGTCGATGATGTCGAATGGAGCCCGGAAGACGCAACCCGGACCGAGTTCGACTTTCTGTGCAAGTGTATCGATGCGGCGATCACATCCGGCGCCACGACGATCAATATTCCAGACACAGTCGGATACTCGCATCCTGAGGAATATGGCAATCTGATCCGGCGTCTGCGCGAGACCATTCCGGACAGCGACAAGGTGATCTGGTCGACCCATTGCCATAATGATCTGGGCCTGGCGGTCGCCAATTCGATTGCCGGGGTTCAGAACGGCGCGCGCCAGGTCGAGTGCACGATTAACGGCCTCGGCGAGCGGGCCGGCAATGCGGCGCTGGAAGAGGTTGTGATGGCCTTTAATGTGCGCCGGGATGATCTGCCCTTCACCACCGGGCTCGATACCAGCCGCCTGGCCGCTGCCAGCCATATGGTTAGCCGGATTACCGGCTTCCCGGTCCAGTATAATAAGGCGATTGTCGGCAAGAATGCCTTTGCGCATGAAAGCGGCATTCACCAGGATGGCATGCTGAAAAATGCCGAAACCTATGAAATCATGCGCCCGGAAGATGTCGGCGTCTCCAAGACCAGCCTGGTCATGGGCAAGCATTCCGGCCGGCACGCCTTCCGCGACAAGCTGGAAAGCCTCGGCTATGAACTCGACAAGGACAGCCTGAATGAGGCGTTCAAGCGGTTCAAGGAACTGGCGGACAAGAAAAAGCACGTCTTTGACGATGACTTGATCGCGTTGGTCGATGACCAATTGTCGGCCATGGGCGAGCGGATCTCATTCGAAAAATTGCGCGTCGTGGCGGGATCTGAAGGTCCGCAGACGGCTGATCTGAGCGTTCTGGTCGATGGGGAAAGCCATTCCATCACCACAGAGGGCAATGGACCGGTGGATGCGGTGTTCAATGCGATCCGCCAGATTGTGCCGCATCAGGGCAAGCTCGACCTGTTCCAGGTCAGCGCTGTGACGGGCGGAACAGATGCGCAGGCGGATGTCCATGTGCGCCTCAAAGGCGAGGGCATCATGGCCACCGGCCGGTCGTCTGATCCGGACACACTGGTTGCCGCGGCGAAGGCCTACATCCATGCGCTCAACAAGCTTGAAGCACGGCGTTTGAAGCGAAAAGCGGCCTAAAAGTTAACAAACGAAGCGTTTGCGTTAAGCGTGTCTCGATATGGCACAAATCGCGCCTTCTATAATAAACATTGGGCCCTCACGTGGTGTACGATCCGTACATTGGGGGTGAGAAATGACTCTTGCTTTAATTAAATCTAAACGGCATTACGATATAGGGCTGATCATAAGACCAATCGCGCGTGTGTTGGAGTGAACGCACGCGAATAGAAAAGCGGTGTAGAAAAATGATCGGAAGCCTTCTCGGAGTTCTCTCCACAGACATGGCCATCGACCTGGGGACAGCGAACACGCTGGTCTATGTAAAGGGTCAAGGCATCAAGCTCGATGAGCCTTCGGTCGTCGCCTATATGAATCAAGGCGGCCGCAAAATGGTTTATGCGGTTGGTGATGATGCCAAAAAGATGCTCGGCAAGACTCCCTTGAACATGGAGGCCATTCGCCCGATGCGCGATGGCGTCATTGCCGATTTCGAAGTCGCTGAGGAAATGATCAAGCACTTCATTCGCAAAGTGCATAATCGCCGGGCCTTCGTGTCGCCGCTGATCATTATCTGTGTGCCCAGCTCGGCCACGAATGTTGAGCGCCGCGCCATTCACCAGTCGGCTCTGGCTGCCGGCGCCCGCGAAGTTCATCTGATTGACGAGCCACTGGCCGCGGCCATTGGTGCGGGTCTGCCGATTGAAGAGCCAGCCGGTTCCATGGTCGTCGATATTGGCGGTGGGACCACTGAGGTGGCCGTTCTGTCGCTGGGGGGCCAGGTCTATTCACGCTCTGTCCGTGTCGGCGGTGACAAGATGGACGAAGCGATCATGAATTATCTGCGCAAGCATCAGGGCATTCTGGTCGGCGAAATGTCTGCTGAGCGTATCAAGAAACAGATCGGGACCGCCATGGCGCCTGAGAATGGCGATGGCATGACGGTCACTGTTCGTGGCCGCGCCACGGGTGACGGTGTCCCGAACGAAGTTGAAATCAATGAGAAAATGATGGCCGAAGCGCTCGGTGATCCGGTCGGCGAGATTGTCGAGGCGGTTCGGATTGCGCTGGAAGCCATGCCACCGGAATTGTCGGCCGATATTGTCGATCGCGGCATTGTTCTGACTGGCGGCGGCGCCTTGTTGCGCAATCTGGACGTGGTGTTGCGGGAACAGGCGCGTTTGCCCGTCATGATTGCCGAAGACCCATTGAAATGTGTCGCGAACGGGTGTGGATTCGTCCTCGAGAACCTCTCGCGCATGAAGAATGTCCTGTCGCCAGAAGTTTGACACGATTGCGGGGTAAGCCCCCGGGGTCGAATAGGGAAGGAATAGGCCCATGCCACGCTCGAGCGGCAAGGGATATAGGCAGCGACCGCTCCGACGGTATGGATTTTTTATTGCCATCGCGGGGCTGCTGGCGCTGTTGCTCCTGCAAACGTCGCCGCGCCTCAGCGAAGGCGTTGAACCGATCCGCACAGCGGCGTCGGATCAGTTGTTTCATGTCACGGGTCCCAGCCTGATTGACCGGATCAGCGGCGCGTCTGCCAAGGAGCGCCGAATTCTGGAACTCGAAGCCCGCGTCCGCGAGCTGGCGCAGTACAAGGCCCTGGCGCTGACCATGGCCGAGCGGCTGGAAGTCTATGAAGAGATCCTCAATATGCAGGGTGAGCCAGGCGGCGCCGAAGTGACGGCGCGGATCATGGCCGAGACCGATGGCCCGTTTGCCGAGGCGCTGCTGGCCAATGCCGGCGCCACCAATGGCGTTCAGGAAGGCTATTATGCCGAGAATGATCGCGGTCTGGTCGGCCGTGTGGTGCAAGTCGGAAACCGGTCGTCTCGCATCCTGAAAGTCACTGATTTTAACAGCCGCGTCCCGGTCATGGGTGAGTCCAGCGGTCTGCGCGCCATCATGTTTGGCGGACGCGATGGCATGGGCCGACTGATCGATCTGCCGGAACAGGGCCAGTTCCTGCCGAATGAGCGTATTCTGACGTCTGGCGAAGGCGGGATGTTCCCGCGCGGCGTGGTGGTTGGCCATGTCCGCGGCGAGACCGACAAGGAAGTCCGGGTCGATCTGTCCATGCTGTCCGGCCAGCTCAGCTATGTCCGCCTGAAGCCGACCATTACGATTACCGCGCCAGAAGAGGCTCCAATTGAGACAGATCTGGC
>JBCCCT010000219.1:0-5230 GCA_039033355.1 Pseudomonadota bacterium
CAAGGATGTGTTCCAGCGCATGATTGATGGCGAAGGCGACCCCGCGGACATCGTTGAGAAGCATGGTCTGAAACAGGTCACTGACACAGGCGCGATCGAGGCGATTGTGGACGAGGTCATTGCCGCTAATCCCGACCAGGCAGCAGCGGTGAAGGAAAAGCCGAAATCCATGGGCTGGTTCGTCGGACAGGTGATGAAAGCCTCTGGCGGCAAAGCCAACCCGCAAGCGGTCAACAAAATCCTTCGCGACAAGTTGGGGCTCTAGGCCTCACGGCAGGATCAGGCCGCATCCAATCCCCTTCAGAACCGCGCTGATGCGATTATTGACACACAGCTTGGCGAATACGCGTCGTAACATCGTATCGACGGTGTTCTCGGATATGCCGAGCTTGTCGGCGATGAAATTGTTGGACAGGCCACCCGCCACCAAAGACAGCACTTCCTTCTCGCGCGGGCTGAGCGGTTTGCTGGGCGCTTCCTGATCAATCTGGGCGAGGTCGAAATAGCGATTATGGGTTTGCAGGCAGGCAAACTGCAATTCCAGCAATTGCTCGTCTGACAGCTCCAGTGTGTCATTCACACAACCGAGGCCAAAATAGGCGATCGTCCCCATCGGCCCGAACACCGGCACCGCAATGCCGTCGGTCAGCCCGGCTTCGCGCAAATCAGCGAGGAACTGCCTCTGCCGCGGGCTGAGATTGAATTTCTTGTCGACCTCAAACCAGTGAAAGGGCCGCGCCTCCCGGCGCGTCTGCTCCAGCACGGGATCGATTTTCGAGTATTGATGCTCGACATATTGCTTGATCCAGTCAGGCGGAAAAGTCTGCCGCACGAGGCCAGCCTCAAGCGGGATAGCGCGCAAATTCTCCGCAATGACGTGATAGGAGCTGACATCGACACCGTACGAACCGACAAAGATATCGAACTGCCGGAAAAGCTCCTCTTCCGACGTACACGCCTGTGTCCGTTCGATATATCCCTCGAGTGTCAGCATTTGCGCCCTCAGGCACAGATACTACCACATTAGGCGACAAACGGGCGGATTTTTTGCGCCAGGGCCTCAAGCGCCGCCATATCAGCCATCTGTCCATCGGCATGTCCGCGCAAGCCTTCGCCTTGCCAACGCGGGATCACGTGAAAGTGCAAATGGAACACGGTCTGGCCCGCTGGCGCGCCATTGAACTGCGTCACCACGAGGCCATCCGGGGTAAGCGCCTTCTCGACCGCGCGGGCGACCGTCTGTACGCGCTCCATATAGGGGCCCAGTTTTTCGGTCGGCATGTCGAGGAAGTTACGCGCGGCAACATCCTTGGGGATGATCAGCGTGTGCCCCTCGGCTTGCGGGAAAACGTCCATAAAGGCCAGCGCAATATCATCCTCGAAGACTTTCACGCTCGGCATGTCGCCGTTCAGGATTTTGGCGAAGATATTGTCCGGGTCATAATCGGCGTGGAGAGTCATGGCTGATCCTTTTTGAACGGCGTACGTTTCATCAGATATTCGGATTCATGTTCGACGGCACTGCGCTCGCGCTCGAGATAGTCGCCTATGGCCTCGCGAAGGCCTTTATGCGCGATCCAGTGCGCGGAGTGCGTAGTGATCGGCACATATCCCCGCGCCAGTTTATGGCCGCCCTGAGCCCCGGCTTCGACGGTTTGCAATTTGTGCGCGATCGCGAAGTCGATGGCCTGATAATAGCAGGTTTCAAAATGCAGGAAGGGCCGGGGATCCGTACACCCCCAATAGCGCCCATATAGCGTGTCCGACCCGATCAGGTTCAAAGCCCCGGCAATTGGGATTTCCTCATCATAGGCAAGGATGAGCAGAATATGCTCCGAGATCCGCTCACCAAGCAGGGAAAAGGTCTCCCGGTTCAAATATGGATAGCCCCATTTGCGCGAGCCGGTATCCATATAGAATTCGAAAAACGCGTCCCAGTGATCCTCGGTAATCTGATCGCCGGTCAGATGCTTGAAGGTCAGACCCGCCTGTGCCTTGGCGCGTTCCTTACGCAGGTTTTTTCGTTTCGCTGAAGATAGCGCGGCGAGGAAATCGGCAAAGTCATCATAGCCGTCATTCTGCCAATGGAATTGTTGATCCGTGCGGACCAGAAGGCCGGTTTCTACCATGCGCGCCGCGGTGTCGGCAGCGAGGAAGTTGATATGGACAGAAGAGAAATCATTCTGTGCGGCCACCTGGATTGCCGCAGAGAGCAGGGCGTTCTGTAACCGATCCTGATCTGGACCCGGCGGGACCAGAAACCGCCGCCCCGTCACGGGCGTGAACGGAACCGCGCCGAGCAGTTTGGGAAAGTACTGTCCGCCAGCGCGCTCATAGGCATCGGCCCAGCTATGATCGAAGACGAACTCACCCTGGCTATGGGTTTTAGCGTAGAGCGGCATGGCCGCTAGAAGTTCATCTCCAGGGCCCTCGATCAGCACATGGCAGGGTGACCACCCTGTTTCTGGCCGAGCCGCGCCGGAAGCTTCCAGCGCTTCCAGAAATTCCCAGCTGAGGAATGGATCAAAGGGCAGCCCTGCGGGGTTCGCCACTTTGTTCCAGGCTTCTGCCGGGACATCCGCCAAGCCGGTAATGATACGCGCTTTGAAAACCGTTTCGTCCATACTGTCTTATGTATTCAGAATATGTCGTTTTGCGAGCGCTGGATTGAACCCTTCGAAAATTTGACTGTCTGTGATCGCGCTCAAGGCCTCGCACGTGGCCAAATCTTTGACGGTCCAGGTGATCAAGGGGAGGTTTGCGCGCGCAGATTGAAGACCAGGATTAGCGGCATCGCTGACATGACAGGCGAGGTAATCGACGTCTATTGTTGGTGTGGCGGCCGGATCGCTCGCCTCGTTCATGGAGGAGGGTAATATGAGTTGTCCGCGCTGGATATGATCCGGGATAGCGGCGACCGCGTCGGTTGAAAAACTCATCATGGCTGCAGGGCCCGAATGGTGATTGATCAAAGCTGCGACAGATCCCGCAAACTGGGCCGGGTCCGTATCGCCATCGATCTTCATTTCACACAAGAGCGGCGTTGTAGCTGGCCAGGCCTGCAGCAGTGTTTCAAGCGTGATGATGGTCCCGCCGCCAATCAGGGATATCCCGGTGAGTTCCGCACCGGTGCGGGTCTCGACGGGACCGTCTTGGTTGGTCGTCCGATTGAGGACAGGATCGTGAAAAATGACCGGGATCCCATCCGCGGCTGGGCGGACATCAAACTCAATTCCCAATCCATGGTCGGCGGCGGCCAGGAACGCGGCCAGACTGTTCTCTGGCGGCCCATCTATCGTCCACAGGCCGCGATGGGCATAGGCATAAGCACTCGGATCAAACCGCTCAGCCAATCTCGAAAATTCCGTCAATTTCTACCGCCACACCCAAAGGCAGGACCGGGCTGGAAACAGCAGAGCGGGCGTGTCGACCGGCATCTCCAAATACATCTACCATCAGATCCGAGCATCCATTGATCACTTGCGGAATGGCTTCAAAGTCCGGGTGTGCATTGACGAACCCGCCTAGCTTTACCACGCGTTTAAGGCGCGAAAGATCGCCGAGGGCGGCCTTGCATTGGGCAATCAGATTGATCCCGCACAGGCGCGCTGCCGCCTGACCTTCTTCCAGCGACATATTCTCCCCGAGGCGTCCTCTCACAAGACCGTTCGGTCCGGCGCTGACCTGGCCGGAAATGAAAAGCTGTTGGCCGCTAATGACAAAGGGAACGTAATTCGCCACCGCCGCCATCGGCTCTGGCAGGACGATATTGAGATCATTCAAACGGGTTTCTGGAGATGCCATGTTGAAGTCCTTTAAACTGTCTCGAACTGCTAACGGTTTCGACCGACTAGCAGCAAGCGCAAATTACGATTTCTTTTGTTTAGAGGCTGATAGCCGAATGGACCGTCCGGTTACAACCGACGCGTCACCGAACTTCGAGCGCGCTGCATCGCTGGCGCGTTCGGCCTTGGCGCGTTTCTCGATCCCTGGGTCGACCAGGTCGCGCGTGTCCCAGCGCGCATCCTGTAAATGTGACAGACCCACGCCGATGAGGCGATAGGCTCGCCCCGCTTGGGTTTCCCGCTCCAGTAACGGCCGCGTGGCGCGGAACATGGCATTGGCGAGATTGGTTCCGGCGGGCAGGGTGATGGACCGCGTCAGTGTCCGAAAGTCCCTGGTCTTCAGCTTCAGCGTGAGGGTTGAGCCTTCGACACTATGGCGTTTGGCACGTCTGGCGGTTTCCTCGCAGACTTCCCACAATCTGTCCTCGAGCACGGAATGGCTGGCAATATCGTCCGAGAATGTCCGCTCAGCTGACACCGATTTGCGCAATCCATCGGTCCGAACCGGGCGGTTATCAATGCCGTGCGCGCGTTGGTGCAGCCAAAGCCCGGTCTCGCCATAACGCCGGATCAGATCCCTCGCTTCACCGGCTTGCAGATCGGACACCAGGCGAAAGCCATCGCGTTCCAGTTTCTTCGCCAATTGCTTACCGACCCCATGCAGGAATCCAACCGGCTTCGGTCCCAGCAAGGCCTCGGCTTCGGACTTGGCGATCAAGGCAAAGCCACGTGGTTTATCCAGTTCGCTGGCCGTCTTGGCGAGGAACTTGTTCTCGGACAATCCGATGGAAATCGTAATTCCGATATCCGCTTCCACATCACGGGCCAGTCGGGAGAGGGAAAGCGCCGGAATGGCGCCGGCCAGACGCGTCGTGCCCGAGAGGTCGAGAAAGCCCTCATCAATGCTCAGCATTTGTACTTTCGGCGTCAGCGCCTCGAACTTGGCCCGGATCTGTCGCGAGGCTTCGGAATAGGCCTCCCTGCGCGGTTTTATCACGACGGCTTCGGGACAGGCTTTCAACGCTTTGAACATCGGCATGGCAGAGCGTACGCCGTTCAACCGGGCGATATAGCAACAGGTGGTTACGACGCCGCGTTTGCCGCCTCCAACAATGACCGGCTTGTGCTTCAGGTCGGGATTGTCGCGTTTTTCGATAGCCGCGAAGAACGCATCACAATCAATATGAGCGATGGAGAGCGTTTCCAGGTCAGGATGAGAAATCGTTCGTACCGACCCGCAATTAGGACATGCCTCTATCGAATCAGAGACATGAGTGTCACAGTCTCGGCAAATCGTGGGCATATTTGTTCATGCCATGTTCTGCGAATTCAGGCAAATGGAAAAGAAACGTTAACGAACTTAACGATAGATAGTTTGCGGGCAA
>JBCCCT010000220.1:0-5191 GCA_039033355.1 Pseudomonadota bacterium
AAGAGGAAACCATTCATGGCGGCGGCATAGATGTTTTTGCGCGTGAGAGGAAGAGCGGGCCGTCATTGGGACTGAGCGAAGTTTGGTCCGGGTGAAGTTTCGGCGTGAAACAGCCGGGAACGGACGCAGCCCGGTGCTCTATATGCGGCCTGCGCGCTATTTCGGTTTCTTGCTACGCTTCTTTTCGCCATTCGGGCCACGCGGCTTCTTGGGGCCGGTGCGTTTCTTCTGGTACTTTTTACCATCGCCCGCGTCGGGCACAGCCCGCCGGACCTTTTTTGACCCCTTGCCTGAGGCATTTCGATTCTGCCTTGGTCGCGAGGCCGAGGCTTGTGGTTCGTCCGATCGCCCGACCCAAATGCTCTTGTCGATAATCTGTTGTTCGCCCGCCGCGTCCATCAAACGTTGTGCGGCTTCCGGTTTCAGCTCGACATAGGTGGCATCCGGGTCGATGCGGATTGCGCCGATACTATTGCGCGAGAAACCACCCGACTTGCACAGCATCGGGATCAACCATTTGGGGTCCGCCTTCTTCTTGCGACCGACGCCAAGTTTCACCCACTCGCCGTCCGGGAAATCTGATCCGCGCCGCCCGCCATGTTCGCGCCGTTCCGGGCGGGGATAGTCTCGATCCGGATCATATTTGTCGCGGCGCGGCCGGTTCTGCTTTTCAGCACCGGGGTCTTGCAGAATTTCCGGTGCTGAATCCGTCGCACGGGTCAGTCGAACGATGGCAGCCGCGAGATGGTCAGCGCTGTATTTTTCGAGAAGCGCACTGACAAGGCCGGCCTCTGACTCCTCGGGCGGAGCTTGAAACACATCATGGACGAGCAGTTTGGCATTCAAGGCCTCTTCAATCTCGGCCGCAGATGGCGGCAGACGCCACTCTGCCGTGACATTGGCGTCCTGCAGAAGGCGCTCCGTGCGACGCTGCGCCCGGACCGGGACCATCAATGCGCAAACGCCGTGTCGCCCGGCGCGACCGGTCCGGCCTGAGCGGTGGAGAAGCCCTTCCTTATTGCGAGGCAAGTCGGCATGGATGACCAGATCGAGCCCGGGCAAATCAAGTCCGCGGGCTGCAACGTCGGTGGCAACACAGACCCGGGCGCGGCCATCGCGCATCGCCAGAACCGAATTGCTGCGTTCCTTCTGGCTGAACTCCCCGGACAGGGCGACAACGGAAAAACCGCGATTGGTCAGCCGCGCCGTCAGTTTGTTCACGGCATCCCGGCGAGAACAGAACACGATTGCGTTTGGCGCGTCATGGAACAGAAGCGTGTTGATGACCGCCTTCTCGACATCAGAAGGCACAACAGTCATGGCTTGATAGGTGATATCACTATGGGACGATTGGGCTGACACCGTGTTGAGGCGCACCGCATCGTTTTGATAGGTTGCCGCCAGTCGGGCGATCGGTTTCGAAACCGTGGCTGAAAACATCAAGGTGCGGCGATCCTCGGGCGCCGCGTCCAGGATGTATTCAAGCTCCTCTCGGAACCCCATATCCATCATCTCATCGGCCTCATCGAGCACGACGGTTTGCAGATCAGAAAGGACCAATGAGCCACGCCGAATGTGATCCACCAGGCGGCCTGGCGTGCCGACGACAAAGTGAGGCCCCCGGGCGAGCGCGCGTCTTTCGTCGCGAATATCGACGCCGCCAATGCACGCCGCCACACGACCGCCTGCAGGCGCAAAAAGCCATTGCAGCTCTTTCATCACTTGCAAGGCGAGCTCACGCGTCGGCGCGACGATCAAGGCGATCGGGCGCTCCGCCTCAGGTAAAAGGGCGTCGCCTTTCAGCATTGCGCTGGCGAGCGCGAGTCCGAACGCGACGGTCTTGCCGGATCCGGTCTGCGCCGACACCAATAGATCGCGACCGATTAAGGCAGGATCCAGGACGGCTTCCTGAACCGGCGTCAAAGCTTCATATCCCTTGTTTGCGAGCGCCTGGATGAGCGGCGCAGCAATCTCAAACTCGGTTTTCATTTTCGGACTTTCACGTGCCGTTGAAACATCCCGCATGTTCCGGGCTAGACGGCGAGGTTCAACACGGGGGCTGATACTCGGTAAGTTGGCATCTGCCTATCAGTATCAGCAGGTCCTCGTGCATTCGCCCCAAAGCTGAACGGTCGCCGCGACCTATTTGACACCATCAAAATCCCCTCGCATCCTCTGGCGTGGAGGACAGGGTCATGTTTATCGGTCATTATGGTGCAGCGTTCGCGGCGCGCGCGGTGAAACCCGCTATTCCCCTCTGGCAGCTTTTCGTGTCGGTGCAGCTGGTTGATTTCGCCTGGGCCGGGCTGGTCCTGGTGGGGATCGAGAAATTCGATGTGGCGCCTGGCTTCATGGAAGCGTCAATCCTGGACCTGCACCATATGCCCTATACGCATTCCCTGGTCGCGGCCGTGATCTGGGCCATTGCGGCAGGCGTTTTGTACGCCGCGCTGCGCCGCGGTGCGAAAGCTGTCACTGCAGGGGTCATCATTGGGGTCGCGGTGTTCAGCCACTGGATTACGGACCTGATTGCGCATGGCCCGGATCTCGCCCTCTGGTTTGGCGGTCCGAAAGTTGGCCTGGGTCTTTGGAACAGTCTGCTCTGGACTCAAGTGGTCGAGATTGGCCTGCTGCTCGTCGGCGGCGCGCTCTATCTGGCGCATACAAAGCCGAAAGGCCTGGTCGGACGAATCGCGCCCTGGCTGTTGATCGGCTTCATGCTGGCCTTGCAGATTTACAATCACCTGCCGGTCGACCATCCACCCGCCATCCCGCAATTTGCGATCATGGCGCTGATTGCGTTCAGCTTGCTTGCCGCGCTCGCCTGGGCGGCTGATCGCACGCGCGCGCCCGCTTAGCGCGCAGCTCGTTTTAAACGGTTCAAAGCTTCGTCGAGGGCCGACAGGTAACGCGACCGGTCGGCCTTCGAGAATGGCGCCGCGCCGCCAACCTGATCTCCACCGGCGCGTAGATCGGCCATAATGGCCCGCGTCGCGATGGCGCCGCCAATCGAGTTTTCGGTAAACGGCTTGCCATTCGGGCCCAGCACGATGGCGCCTTTTTTGAGTGCCCGTTCTGCCAGCAAGATGTCTGCAGTCACAACGACACTGGCCGCATGCGCCAGATCCACGACATGATCATCAGCCGCGTCAAACCCGTCACTCACTGTGATGTGCTGGATCAGGGGATGCGGCGGCACGCGCAGAAAACTGTTTGAAACTAGCGTGACCGGAACCTGATGGCGCAGCGCGACCTTGTATGTCTCATCCTTGACCGGACAGGCATCGGCATCAATCAGTATTTGAATCGGCTCTGACACTTATTTGTACAGACACCAGCGCATGATCGCCTTCTGCGCATGCAGACGGTTTTCAGCCTCATCCCAGACCAGGGAATTCGGTCCGTCTATCACATCCGCATCGACTTCCTCATCGCGGTGCGCAGGCAGGCAGTGCAGGAATTTGGCGCCAGTCTGGGCGAGCGCCATCAGTTCATCAGTGACAGCATAAGGATCCAGCTCGGCGAGACGTGCCGGACCATCCTTGTCTCCCATCGAGACGAATGTGTCCGTGATGACCACATCTGCGCCAGCGACCGCCTCTTCTGCGGTATCATAGAGATCGATCCGCCCCTGCATGGCGCGGGCAATCTCGACATCTTCTTCATCGGGGGCGTACCGATCCGGTGTGCCAATGGCCAGCGAGAAGCCAAATTTGGGCGCCGCATGGATGAAGCTGGAACAGACATTATTGCCGTCGCCCGTCCAGGCCAGACGCGCGCCGTTCAGATCGACGCCGGACTCTTCCAACGTCATCAGATCGGCCATGATCTGACACGGATGCGACCGGTCGGTCAGGCCGTTAATGACGGGGACGGACGCCGCCTCAGCAAACACTTCGAGATCGCCATGACTATTGGCCCGCAGCATCACCATATCGACATAGCGGCTCAGAACACGCGCCGTATCTTCCACGGTCTCGCCGCGGCCCAGTTGCATGTCGGCCGCTGTTGCGATGATCGAGTCGCCGCCCAGCTGGCGCATGGCCGCTTCAAAGCTGAATCGCGTCCGGGTCGAATTCTTCTCGAAAATCATCGCCATGGAATGCCCGGCGAGCGGTGCATCAGCATCGGCTTTGCCTTTTGGCCAGCCTTGTCGGGCGCGTTTCATCGCATGGGCCTGGTCCAGAATCGCGCGCAATTCGCTCGCGTCCAGCTGCCACAGATCGATGAAATGCCGATAGGTCATGAAACCCCTCCGGTTGAAAAGGAAGCGGCGCTCTTAACGCATTTCCGTCGGGAAAGCTACCGCAGATAGGATCAAGCGTGATCTGCAGGTTTGACAGCAGGTCCATGCCGATCCTACCGCCAAAATGAACTGGCGCAGCGCGATCAGTTCCAGTAGAGGCAACAGATCATCTTTCATGTGTCGATAAGGGACGGATAAATATGGATCGGGTTCTGATCATTGGCGCCGGTGCGGCGGGTTCGGTTGTGGCGCAAAAATGCGCGATGGACCGTGAAACGTTCAAACATATCACTCTGGCCTCGCGGCGCCTGGTCTCGTGTGAGGCCGTCGCCGCCTTGTGCAAAACGCCGATCGAGATTGCGCAAGTCGATGCCGATAATGTCGAAGAGACAATCGCGCTGATCGAAAAGGTCAAACCGGATCTCGTGATCAATATGGCCCTGCCCTATCAGGACCTGCCGATCATGGACGCATGTCTCGCCACCAGGACGCATTACATGGACACGGCCAATTACGAGCCGCGCGACGTCGCCAAGTTCGAATATCACTGGCAATGGGCCTATCAGGACCGGTTCAAGGATGCCGGTCTCACCGCCATTCTGGGCTGTGGTTTTGATCCCGGCTGCACCAATATCTATTGCGCCTATGCCCAGCAGGAAGGCCTGTTCGACGAGATCGAATATATCGACATTGTCGATTGCAATGCCGGCGATCACGGCAAGACGTTCGCGACCAATTTCAATCCTGAAATCAATCTGCGGGAAGTCACGCAGGATGGGCGTTACTGGAAAGACGGGGACTGGATCGAGATCCCGGCCCTCTCCATCCGCACCATGATCGACTATCCGGAAGTTGGACCGAAAATGTCCTACCTCATCTATCACGAGGAAGAGGAAAGCCTGGTCAAACACATTAAGGGCCTGAAACAGATCCGGTTCTGGATGA
>JBCCCT010000221.1:0-5183 GCA_039033355.1 Pseudomonadota bacterium
AGTGCCAAACCATCATCCAATCCAGACGAGCTTGAGCGATTGGTGACCGTATTTGCCGAAGCCGGCGTGGATTGCATCCATTGTTCGCAGCGCCGGATATGGGAGGCAGAATTTCCGGACGTGGACGGTGAGAGCGGGCTCAATCTCGCGGGGTGGGTGAAAAAGCTGTCCGGACTGCCCACTATATCGGTTGGTTCTGTGGGATTGAATTCTGATTTTCTGGGATCTTATGCTGGAGAAGGATCACAGAAGCGCGACATTTCGGATGTCATTCAGCGCCTGGAAAAAGGTGAGTTTGATCTCGTCGCTGTCGGGCGAGCGCTCCTTCAAGACCCCGAATGGGTTATGAAAGTCCGTTATGGCAGATGGGAAGATATTCAAGATTACGATGCTGACGCGCAAGATAACTATTTTTAGAAGTGAAACTCTGACGAACAACTTAGCCGCGGGACCTATATTGGTCGCATCTCATGATGCAAACCGCGATGAGAGCTAAAGCAATATCCACACCGTTCTAATGTCCGCTAATAGGAACTAGCAGTCCCTACACTTTGTGCCTCGTTTTGAGATCAAGTTGATCATACCGACAATTCAAATTCTAAGAACCGGAGGGGGATGGGGGGTGAAAAGTACGGAAAAAGCGAAGCGGGAGACCGGCCGGATAATCAAAAAAAACGCGCGCAGATTTTTACCCCTCAAAATGATTTGTTTCAAGGTATGTGCGACGATACCCAGCAAAGCGGGATCAGAATTCAACTGACAATAGAGTGAGGCAATAATACTTCGCTTGAGCGATTCCAAAAGCCCCTAATCGTGATCGTTGAATCCTGAATCCAAAAACTTGTTTTGTTACCCTGGCCGTTGCCCGTAGTAATCAAATGATCACATTTGTTAGCGTTAGAACTCATAAATATTTGAATTACTTGTAAAAAAATGGTGCCGCGTAGGTGACTTGAACACCCGACCTCCGCATTACGAATGCGATGCTCTACCAGCTGAGCTAACGCGGCCAACCAAAGTCGAGGCGCTCCCATACCGGGCGCGCTGCGATTTCGCAAGCAAAACATGACAGTCTTGAGGCGCGCTAATCCTCGCTCGGGGCATAGTCCAGCGGCGGCGTGACGACCTCTGTGCGCGGCGCTTTCGGCGCGGTTTGACCGTCTGACCCGGGTGCCGGCAAGGCGATGGGACGGCTGGCATCGAGTTCCCGTTCTGACCGTTCGTAGCGCGGATGGACCAGCTTGCCGGCATCGCCAAAGGCATAGACCAGGCGCGACCAGTCGGCCGGGCCATATTGAAAGGCGCCGCCGCGCGGATCGATGTCCGACCATTCCTGCTCGCGCGCGGCGGTCACGGCCATCCGGCCCCAGCGTTCGGCCTCGGTCAGGTCGCCATAGCCGCGCAAGGCTTTTTCCAGGAGCAGGCAGAGGCGCGCCGTCGGTTTCTCTTCGACCAGAAGCGCCAGCGCCTTGACCGCGCTCAACCAGTCGCGATCACGCATGGCGAGGTCGGCTTCAAGAATGCGGCTCTCGCGATGATCCGGATTGGTGGCGATCAAGGCGCGCAGACGTTCGGCGATGAGCTTCGGGGTGGCATTGTCGTCAAAGCGCTGCAGCAATTGCGCCAGCGCCGGGTGCGGCCGCGCTTTCCAGCCGAGTTCCAGGACGCCTTGCGCCGCCTTGATCTTATGGTCGATCATCAGCTGTCGGGCGCCATGCCAGGCGGCCGGCGGGAAAGATGGCGCGGAACGGATGGCGTCGGCCAGCAGGCGTTGGGCTTCCTTGCGTTCACTATGCTGCAAGGCCGCGGCCTGAGCGGTGTAGAGCACGGCGCGGCGGCGGCGCAGGCTTTCGCCGCTAATCTGTCCGCGCTTTTCGCCGGTGGCAAGCGTGGCCAGGGCGGCGCTCCAATTGCCGGCAGCGACCTGACTGTCAAACAGGGAGTTGAACGGCCAGTCTGCGCCGGACTTCAATTCCAGGGCTTCCCGGGCGCGGGCTTCGGCCGAGATCGCATCGCCGCGCGCACTGGCGGCGGAGGCGGCGCCCCGCAAGCCCGCCAGCTGGCCGCCAGGCAGGCGGGCCAATTGGCCCCAGGCTCGTTCGGCGCCAGACCAGTCATCAGAGATTTCAGCGGCCCGGGCTTCGAGCAACAGTTTCAGCCGGTCATCTTCAGCATGTTGCGCAGCTTTCTTGGACAGTTTCTTGGCGAGGGCCGCATCGCCCGCCTCTGCCGCCAGCAGGCCTTCGGCGAGGGCGCGATTCGCGGCTTTGGTCTTGGATGCACGACGCGACTTGGTGAACCGGTGCGGCAGGGTGACGAGGCCGGTCAATAGCGACCAGACGAGTGCCAGTGCGGCGCCCACCAGTAGTATTGCGAGCAGGGCCCAGACAATCTCAAACTCGTATATCGTGCCATTGCCGAGATCGAGCATCAGCCCGCCGGGCAGGCGGGAGGCCCACAAGACAAACACGCCGGCCAGGACGATGAGAAGTACGATCAAGAATAGAATGATCATCAACGATCTTCCGCAATCATGGTGAGGCGCAAGGCCTCAAGTGTCTGTTCCAGTAACAGTCGGTCTTCGGCATTATTCAACCAATCTGTGAAGACAGCCTGAACATTCTCATCCGTAGCACGGATTTGTTCAATGGAATCAGATAACTCACCTCGCTCCAGCATTGTCTCGGCCCGCCCGAGCTGATCACCCGGAGTCTCTTCGCCGGCCTGGCGCACCTGAATGCCATCGCCGAACAGGCTGCGCATCCAGCTCGATCCGGTGCCTTCCGCCTCGGCCGCGGCGTCCAGGGCCTGACCCTTGAGGGTTGGAAAGCGCTGCCGCAAATCCGACAGGGTCGGCACCGCCTTTGGGGCAATCGCCGTCAGGCGCGACACTGCATCATTGCCAGGCATGGCCGCTGCCAGTTTCTGATGCGCCGACAGGAAGGGGCGACCGCGCCGGGCGGCGGCTTCAATCGCAGACAGGGCCAACGCCGCCTCGGTCCGGGCATTGGAGGCGCTGGCCGCGCTCAGGCTTTCCGAACTGGCTTGCGTCTCCAGGTCCTCGACCCGGGCCTTCAAGCCTTCCAGAGCGACATTGTAGGTTTCCAATTGTGTGACCAGCGCGCCTTCCAGGGACACGACACGTTCGGTGAGGCCGGACAGGTCAGGTGCCTCGGCATCATCGCCGTCGCCATCCCCGGTGTCCGCCAGGCTGGCAACGCGGGCGCGTTGCAGCATGGAGATATCGGCTTGCAGCGTCTCAATCTCGGTCCGCAGGTTGCGCAAGTCGGCGCTGGTGCGTGTGCGATCGGCAGACAAGCTGTCCGCGCGAGATTGAAGGGTCGCAATGTCGGTGCTCAGGGTCGCGGTTTCGCTGCGATCTTCGCTGAGCCCGGACTGGACGGCGTTCAGATCGGATTGCACGGTTGCAAGCGGACCGGATCCAGGTTTGAAGCCGGGCACAAAACCAGCGGTCGCGGCGGCGAGGGTAAAGCCGCCCAGCGCGAGCAGGAATACAAGTCCAAAGGCGGCCCAGCCGGGGCCGCTGGACATGGATTTTGTTGGCGGGTCCTGGCGCTCGGCAGGTTCGAATTCGGCATCGATCGGCGCCGCGTCATCCGAGTGCGGCGGAAGCGGTGTGTCTGACATGTCCAAACCTCCGATCTAGTGAGTCGTGTGGAGTGTATATTGTGTCGGTTCAGGCCGAAAGTGTGGCGAGCGCGCGGGTCAGGGCGCGCATCAATCCCGCTTCATTCGGCGCATCTGCTAGGAAAGGGGCCGTTGGCACGAAATTGACGAGCGGCTGAGCAGCCTGGTCTGAAATGGCGACCAGGGTCCAGGCCTTCAAGTCATCTGGTTCCACAAGATCCGCCATCGCAGCGGCGCCTTTGGCGGAATGCACCAGTAGAATCGCCGGTATGTCGCTGGCGATGAGCTCGGTGATCTCCGCCGGGAGGGTCTCCGCCGGACGCATGGTATATAGCGGCGCGAACAGGGTCCTGAAGCCCAGCTCCGTGAGCGTGCGCTTGAGCGTGCCTGTCGCCGCTTCGTTTGCCACGTGCAGTAAAGGATGTTCAGCGGGGCGGGTATGTTCCGCGATGAAATGCGCCAGATCGACGGCATTGCCCGCTGACTCGCGAATGTCGGAAAATCCCGCGGTCCTGGCGGCTTCTGCGGTCGCTGGGCCGACACACCAGGCGGTGAGCGATCGATCCGCCCGCCGCGTCGCATAGACCCGCACGCCATTAGCGCTCGTAAAGACCAGGCCAGCCAGGGACTGTATGTCCGGCAATGCGATGTCAGAATGCTGTTCGAGCGCCAGCGCTGGCGCGCGTATGACCGCCATGTCTCGATCTTCAAGCTGCGCCACCGTGGCGCTGGCGCCAGGCTCGGCGCGGGTGACGATGATCGGGATGGCTTCAGCAGACATAGACGGCGTTTAATCCGTGAAGACGGGCAGATCGCCCCCGGCCTGGTCGCGGATATTCTGCGCCAGGGCTGTGCCGAGCGCTGCAAGATCCGCAAGCGAGGTTGAGATCAGAGCTTCCGCCCGGGCGCTCCATTTGGTCTGTCCGTCCGGGGTCAGCACTTCGCCGCGCAAATGCCAGGTGCCATCCATCGCGGTGAGCTGCGCAGCCATCGCCGTTCGGCAGGATCCGTCGAGCTCCGCCAGAAAGGCGCGCTCCGCGGTCGCCATGGCACGCGTGGCGGCGTGATCAATCCGGCTCAGCGTCTCACGCAGCGGCTCAGAGAGGTGGTCCTCATGGGCAGCGACTGCGATGATGCCTTGTCCCGCCGCGGGCAGGATGTATTTGGGGGAAACCGGCGTCGCAAGATGGTCGAGCCCGAGGCGTTTCAGGCCGGCCATGGCGAGAAAGGTTGCATCCGCCTCGCCGCGTTTCAGTTTTTCGATCCGGGTTTCCACCCGGCCGCGAAACGGTACGACCTTCAGATCCGGGCGCAAGGCCAGGGCCTGTGATTCGCGGCGCAGGCTGGCCGTGCCGAGCACGGCGCCTTGCGGCAGGTCCTGCAGACGTTGCATGCCTGTGGTGGTGAGAAACCCGTCCCGTGGATCGACCCGCGCCGGATAGGCCACAAGGGCTTGTCCATCGGGCAGGACGCTCGGCACGTCTTTCAGACTATGCACGCCAATCTCCACCTCGCCTTCATCGACGGCGCGATCA
>JBCCCT010000222.1:0-5122 GCA_039033355.1 Pseudomonadota bacterium
AACGGATCCTGCCCACGGGCTGGGTCGATCATGCCCGCACGCCAACGCCGGTTGTGCCGCCTGAAGAGCCGATGGGCTATGGGGCGCATTGGTGGCTGGACATGGCCGGACCCGGCAGCTTTTCCGCCAATGGCTATAATGGCCAATATATAGTCCTGGTGCCGGAGAAGGATTTGATCCTGGTGCGCCACGGCGTGTCGGAAGATTATAAGGACAACGTCCGCGACTGGCTGGCCGCGGTGGCAGACTGTTTTTGACGCGGACAAAGGAAGAGGAAAGCATGACCGATCGCTTCGAGGATAAAGTCATCGTCGTGACTGGGGCGAGCGGCGAAATTGGCCAGGCGATCGTGCAAGGCTTTCTTGCCGGCGGTGCGCGCATTGTTGCGGCGGATCGAGATGAGCCAGCGCTTTCGAGCATGGTGAAACCGCTTTCCGATACGGGTCACTCGATTATCAGCGTCGCAACAGATGTCACCGACGCGGCGCAGGTGCAGCATTGCATCAAGACGACTCTGGAGACGTTTGGACGTCTCGATGCCTATATCAACAATGCCGGGGTTGAAGGGGTCGTGGCGCCGATCGAGGACTATCCGGAGGCGGAGTTTGACAAAGTCATGGGCGTCAATGTTCGCGGCGTATTCCTGGGCATGAAATACGCGGTCCCCGCCTTGCGCCAGAGTGGCGGCGGCAGCATCGTGAACCTCGCCTCCGTTGCGGGCTTGTCAGGCGCGGCCGGGACATCGGCTTACAATGCGTCGAAACATGCTGTCATTGGTCTGACGCGATCGGGGGCCGTTCAACTGGGCGCCGAAAATATTCGGGTCAATGCCGTGTGCCCGTCTCCAGTCACCGGTCGCATGATGGCGTCTTTGGAGGCGGGATCCAACCCGGATGACCCGGCTGGCGTGCGGGAGATGATCGCGCAACGCATTCCCATGCAGCGCTATGCCGAGACCGAGGATGTGGCGAACCTCGTGCTCTACTTGAGCTCAGATGATGCAGCCTTCCTGAATGGTGGGATCTATACGGTCGATGGCGGCATGACGGCGGTGCTTTGATCTGGGTGATGAAGGTCCGGCAAACGAGGAGTCAGTTGTTGCCGGGCTCTGCCTGCTTTGGGTCAGGAGCGGACATACTGGATGAGATCAAAAAGGGTTCCGCATTCCTGACGCAAGTCAGGATCCATGGCGGTTGAGACGATCAGCCAGCCGCCATAGATGCCAGCTTGCGCTGGCAGAACGGCATGAGTGCCCATGTATCTCGTTAAAGCGTGTCATCCCGGCCGTAGCGAAGCAGAGAGCCGGGACCTAGATGACAATTCAAGCTGGTTTCCGCTCATCCCGGCGCAGGCCGGGATCTCTGGCAATCTTGGACGGGACTGGCCGCACGAGATCCCCGATCAAGTCGGGGGTGAGCGGTAAAGGTGTTGAGATCATATCCGCTTTGACGCCGCAAACAGGCCTCCCAAACCCCAAAAAAACTGGAGCCCCACAGACATTCCATTATGTTGCGCGGTCAGGAGGCCATCATGTCTGCAGCGATTTTGCTCATTGATCCGAAATATCCGCACAATGTCGGGCAGTCCGTCCGGGCGTGTGCGGCCTATGGGATCCAGGACCTGTACTTTACGGGCGATCGTATGAACGCGGCGATGAAGGAGCTGAAACGCTTGCCGCGGGAGGAGCGGTTGCGCGGGTATCGGTCCGTGAAATTGCAACATCTTGAGCGCCCGTTTGATCACTTGCCAAACCTCACGCCGGTGGCGGTTGAGATTCGGCCGAATAGCGAAGCCCTGCCGGTTTTCGAGCATCCGGAGAATGCGCTGTACGTGTTCGGGCCGGAGGATGGCAGTCTCGGATCAAGCGTGCTCGGGCAATGTCATCGCTTTGTCGCGATCCCGAGCGCGCATTGTCTCAATCTCAGCATGGCGGTCGGCACGGTGCTGTACGATCGACAGGCAAAGCGGGATCCGGCACGGCCGCTGGATACGAGCGCGGCGAACGCGCCTGGCTATTTTGAAGTCCGCGATTTGCTGCCACGACCCAGACCCTGATCAAACAGGTGGCCTGGGCGGCGCGCCTACAAATCTGACAGCTGCGGGATGGTCCCGTCTGTGCCCATCCAGGCCTCGTCGAACAATTCTCGCGCATAGGCCTCTGAACGGTCATCGCCTTTGGCGCGATAGGTCTCGGCCAGGCCGAACAGGGCATAGGCATTGTTCGGCGCCTTGATCAGCGTCTTGAAGAATTCGCGCTCCGCCCGGTCATACTGACCGTCCTGCAGGAGATAGAGGCCAAGCGTCTGCCGGGTCGGGTAATACCACCAGGTCGGCTCGAAATAGGGCAGCTGTGCTTCCGCCGCGGCGGCGAATTCCAGGCGGTCAATGGCGCCCGTCAAATCGCCTGATGCTGCCAGCATGCGCCCCTCCAGCGTCAGCGTTGCGACCTCATGCACGCCCGCAAGCGGGGTCAGATAGAGCGCGTCATAGTCGGCAAATCCGGCTTCGCCTGTCAGCGCCTTGAGCTTGTCCATCTCACTCTGCGCGCCGGCCATATCACCCTGACGCGCCAGAACGGTGCCGCGGGCATAATGCCAGGCCGTGCGCATATAGAGATGCGCTGCGGCGGGTTCGGGGATGGCGAGCACCGTCTCGTCGGTGGAGAAAATCAGATCGGTGAAGATCGGCGAGGCAGCAATATGCTCGCCGAGAGGATTGGCCGCCGACGGGTCAATCTGGGCCAGCTTTTCCAGCTTGTCGGCCATTTCCAGCGCCGTCGCCGCATTCCCCGCAAACTGCGAACTGGCCACAACGAAATGGACATTGTGCGGATAATAGACGCTGCCATAGACGGCAGCATTGTCGGTCGCAGCGATATAGGCCTCATCCGCGGCAATGGCGGCAATATTGGACTCATGCGACTTCTTCCATTTGCCGAGCCGTAAATAGATGTGCGACGGCATATGCACCAGATGGCCGATGCCCATATCCTGGGCCAATAGGCGGTCGGCATAGGCTTCCGCGCGGAACGGGTCGACCGAGGATTCGGTGATGTGGATGTAGAGGTGAATGGCCGGGGCATAATCCGGGTCAATCGCCAGTGCCATTTCAATTAGTTCCAGTGTGCGAGCGGTGCGGCCCTTCGGTTCGCGGGCGCCCACCTCCCAATAGTCCCAGGGCTGAGTGTCCATATTGGCTTCGGCGGCGAGGGACAGGATGAGCTTGTCTTCCGGGAAAGCGAGAGCAACGCCGTCCATCGCTTCGGCAAAGGCGCCCGCATTTTCAGCCACGGCTTCGCCCTCAACGCCATAGCGCGTGCCGAGCGCTTTGATCAGCTTGGTCTCTCGCGCATTGGCGCCGTCGAGGAGGGCCAGGGCCTTGCCGGTGGCGACCAGGCCCGCGGCGCCGCGATTGGCGTCATATGGGATGTTGATATTGCTGCCAAAGGACAGGCCTTCGCCCCAGAAACACATGGCGCAATTCGGGTCGCTGGCTTGCGCTTTGCGGAAAGAGGCAATCGCCTCGTCATGATTGAAATTGGCCATATGGGCCAGGCCATGGTCGAACCAAAGCTGGGCTTCGCGGCTCGCCGTCGAGATGGGGTAGTGGAAATGATCGGTCACCGCGCCGGGCAGGCGGAACGGTTTGCCATAATCAAATCCGGGATTGAGGCTGGCTGCGGTTTCAAGTGCGGTGGCGGACGCCTGCGTTGTGCGCCCGCTGCACATGCTTTGCGACAAGGTCACCGGGTCGATAAAGGGTTGGGTCTCGGCCTCTGCGACCTCGGTCTCAGCCGGCTCCGATGAAACGCATGAGGCGAGCGCCAGCAGTCCCGTGCTCAGCCCAATCAGTTTTAAACTTCTAAATGTCATGATCCGTCCTCCCTGGTGTTCCCACTACCACAGATTGTGTGTTTCGTTAACCAAACCCGGCGCGACTGCAGCAAGGCTTTGCAATTGTGCCCGGCGCGAGTAGACCCGCGCTATTGCGAAAAACCGAGAGAGATCAGCATGCGCGATGGCGGCCGGATAGCAGCAGCAATAGATGTCCTGAGCGATGTCCTGAACCGGCATCAGCCGGTCAAGGTCGCCGCCCGCGATTGGGGCAAGCGGGCGCGTTATGCCGGGTCGAAAGACCGCGCCTGGGTGTCTGGCCTGGTGCTGGATGCGCTGCGCAAGCGCAATTCCATCGCTCATGCCATGGATGATGAGACGCCGCGCGGACTGATCCTCGGCGCGCTGAGCTTTGCCTGGAACTGGGACATTCGCCGGATTGATGATGCGATGGATGAACCGCATGCGCCGAGTGCCCTGACCCTGAAAGAGCGCGAACATCTGGTCTTAGCGCCGGATGTCACGGCAGAGCCGCATGTCGCGGGTGATTATCCGGAATGGATGACCGCGCATATGCAGCGCGCCTTTGGCGAGTTGGCGGCGGTGGAAGGGCAGGCCATGGCCGTGCGCGCCGATGTCGATTTGCGGGTCAACACGCTGAAAGTCGACGCTGAGAAAGCGGGCGGGCCATTGCGCAGCGCCAAGGCGGAACCGTCTCGACTGCTCCACAATGCCTATCACATTCCCGCCCGCGACCCGTCGCAGCGCGAGGCCAGCCTGGATAATATCCCGGCCTATTCGAAGGGCTGGGTCGAGGTCCAGGATGCCGGCTCGCAAATCGCTGCGGCGGCGGCAAATGTGCAACCGGGAGAGCAAGTGCTCGATTATTGTTCCGGCGGCGGCGGCAAGACGCTGGCGCTGGCGGCAGCGATGGGCGGCAAGGGCCAGGTCTTTGCTTATGACATTGATGGTCGGCGCTTGAGCGCGATTGTCCCGCGACTGAAACGCTCCGGCGCGCATAATGTACAGCTGCTGCATCCGCGCGAACCGGAAGCGCTCGAGGCCCTGCAGGGGCAGATGGATTGCGTCTTTGTCGATGCGCCATGCACCGGAACGGGCACCTGGCGACGGCGGCCCGACACGAAATGGCGGGTCAAACCAAAATCGCTCGAAACCCGGATCGAGCAGCAGAATGAAGTGCTCAGCAAAGCCGCGCTTTATGTCAAACCCGGCGGCCGATTGCTCTATGCGACCTGTTCTTTCCTGGTCGAAGAGGATGAGGACCGGGT
>JBCCCT010000223.1:0-5019 GCA_039033355.1 Pseudomonadota bacterium
GATCCGGCTTCCGGCTCGGTCAGCGCGAAACTGGTGACGATGTCGCCACTGGCAATCCCGGGGAGGTATTTTTCCTTCTGTTCTTCGGTACCGAAAAGAACCAGGGCCTGCGAGCCGATGCCGATATTGGTCCCCGCAGCCGAGCGGAAAGCGGGTGACGTCCAGCCAAGCTCGAACCCGACCAGGCATTCGGTTTCCATGTCGAGCCCGAGGCCGCCATAAGCTTCCGGCACGGCGAGACCAAATAAGCCAAGTTCCTTCATTTCCAGCACCAGTTCGTCCGGCACCAGATCATCTTCAGCCACTTTCGCTTCGGCTGGGACACACCGTTCGCGGACAAAGCGGCGCACCTGGTCGATCAAAGCGGCGCGAATTTCAGGATCAAAAGCCATGGCGAATTACCTCCTGAATAAGACAATAGGCTCAGCGCTCCACGAAGTCGAACCCTGACACGACGTCACGCTGGAGAATTGTGCAGGCACTGGTATCAAGGCGGCGACAGGAGATGATGATATGGACACCAAAACCATGACCGAAGGCGAGTTTGCAGGCTGGCACACCTGGCCCGGCGAGCCCTTCGAACACGACACGGCAGGCCCGTTCTATATGCGTCAGGACGAAGATGGCAGCATGGTCGCAGCGTTTCGTGCCGAACGAAAACACATGAATGCCGGCGGCGTGGTCCATGGCGGCGCGCTGATGACATTTGCGGACTTCGCTCTGTTCGCCCTCGCCCATTCCGGCGACGATGATGGCTATGGCGTGACCGTCGCCTTCACGTCAGAATTTCTCGCCGGTGCCCTGGAGGGCGAGCTGGTCGAGGCCCGTGGCGAGGTGATGGGCGGCGGCAAGTCGATCACCTTTGTCCGCGGCGTCATCACCAGTGATGGTCGGCCCGTGCTCAATTTCTCGGGCACGATCAAGAAGCGCCACAAGAAAGTCGATAGCAAATGACCCGGATCGGGACGCCGCTTTCGCCGAGCGCCATGAAAGTCCTCTTTCTTGGCGCCGGTGAACTTGGCAAGGAAGTGGTCATAGAGTTGCAACGTTTCGGCGTCGAGGTCATCGCCTGCGATCGCTATGCCAATGCGCCGGGCATGCAGGTCGCGCATCGATCGCATGTGTTTGACATGACGGATGCGGCGGCGTTGCGCGCGATTATCGAGCAGGAGAAGCCCGATCTCATCGTCCCTGAAATCGAGGCGATCGCAACGGATGAGCTGGCGGCCATCGAACGTGAGGGCCTGGCCACGGTGATCCCCACGGCGCGTGCCACGCAGCTGACCATGGATCGCGAAGGTATTCGTCGTCTGGCCGCGGAAACGCTGGGTTTGAAAACCAGTCCTTTTGCTTTTGCCAGTGATGCCGAGACGCTCGCCGCTGAGGCCGCGCGGATTGGCTATCCTGTCTTTGTGAAACCGGTCATGTCCTCGTCTGGCAAAGGTCAGTCGAAAGTCGATTCCGCAGACGATATTGCAGCGGCGTGGGATCATGCCCTGACCGCTGGGCGGGGCAATCAGGTCCGCGTGATTGTCGAAGGCGCGGTTGATTTTGACTATGAAATCACCCTGCTCACCGTTCGCCACGCAAGCGGCACCAGCTTTTGCGCGCCCGTCGGCCATCGTCAGGAAAGCGGCGATTATGTTGAGAGTTGGCAACCGCAACCCATGTCCGAAGCGGCGCTCGCGACCGCGCAAGCGATGGCGCGGAAGGTCACGGATGATATTGGCGGGCTCGGGGTCTTCGGTGTCGAGCTATTCGTCAAAGGTGACACGGTCTGGTTCTCTGAAGTCAGCCCCCGGCCACATGATACAGGGCTGGTCACATTGGCCACGCAGGACCAGAGCGAGTTTGCGCTCCATGCGCGGGCCATTTTGGGCTTGCCGGTCGATGCAACGCTTACCCGCCCAGGCGCGAGTGCGGTCATTTATGGCGGCGTTGACGCTGAGGGCGTAACCTTTGAAGGCGTGGCGGATGCGCTAACAGAGCCCGGAACCCAATTACGTCTCTTCGGAAAGCCAGTCTCCTATGAGACGCGCCGGATGGGGGTCGCCATTGCCCATGCAGACTCAATAGAAACGGCGCGCATGAAAGCCACGCGCGCCGCTAATTCCGTCAAAGTGGTAACGGCCTAGTTCTCGATCTCGAACGTCAGACCGGCTTTCTCGGTCAAGCGTTTGACCAGATGCCCGCCCATGGCCGGTGCCGGCGTCCAGACGCCGCCTGGTGTGCCGGTATCGTCCTTGACCAGGCAAATCGCGCTCTCGGCAATCATTTTCGAGGTTGAGCCATAGCCCGGATCCTTGTCGCCGGTGACGCCCGCAATGATGACGCCGCCATCCGCTGCGGTGCCATGGAACATGACATCATAGAAGCCGGCTTCGCGTTCTTCCTTGCTCGGGCCCTCGCCCGGCTTTGGACCATCGTCACCGCCCATCATATCCATATTGGCCACGGCCTCAGCCGCCGCCTTGCCCTGGTCGCCTGGGCCCGTGAGCATCATTTCATCATAGACGAAGTCCTCGCCATAGGCGTGGCCCATGAGCGCGTTGGAGCGGTGAACATTCTTGGTGTTGATCGAGGCCATGATGAATGGCGCGGCCCAGCTGCCAATATCTGTATCTTCGATCGGCGCCATGCCGTGCGGCTGATCCGGGCCCTGGAAACCCATGGTCAGGCTGAACGGGTTTTGCAGAAGGCCGAGAATGGATGGATCCTTGCCGACCGACGCCATAGTGGCTTTGAAACTTGCGGCAGTGCCACCAGAGAATGTACCCTGCATCTTGCGGACGCGGCCTTTGATCCGTGGCACGGGTGCGCCGAACCGCTCTTTCGCGGCTTCCTGCGTAAACCAGACGCCGAGATCAAATGGGATCGAGTCAAAGCCGCAAGAGAAGACGATGCGCGCACCGCTGGCTTGCGCGGCGCTTTCATATTTGTCGATCATCTGATGCATCCAGGCCGGCTCGCCGCAAAGGTCGACATAATCGGTGCCCGCATCGGCGCAGGCCGAAACAAGCGCTTCGCCATAGAGCTGGTAAGGTCCGACCGTCGTGCAGATACAGCCAGCGCGCTCTGCCATGGATTTCAAGCTCGCTGGGTCATTCGCATCGGCGACCACGAAAGGCGTATCGGCGGGCGCGCCAATCTCGTCACGCACCGCAGCGAGCTTTTCAGCGCTGCGCCCGGCCATCGCCCAGGTCACATCGCCGCCCACGCCATACGTCTTGGCGAGATATTCTGCGACCAACCGGCCCGTATAGCCGGTTGATCCGTAAACGATGACGTCAAATTCGCGGCCTGTTGCCATGGCACCCTCCTGATTTTGTGTTGCGCATTAAGTGGCGCAGGATGGGGGCCAAGGCAAATGTTCTCGCCGCGTCAGCTCTGCAGGTCTTACCAGAACATCGCATAGAGGCCGATCAGGATTGCAACCGCAATGCCCGAAGCCACCTTGAACGTGGTCGTGGTTTGGAAGCTGATATCGCTGAGATCGACCGGCTGATGTTCTTCCGGCGGCGCCGTCATCAGGGAAACGACGACACCAATTACGACACAGATCAGGAAGATGAACCAGATCCGTACGACGAAAGGCATATTTGTGACGTCGAAATTTGCAAGACCAAGGATCGGATTGAAGACCGGTCCCAGGATCGCCGCAACGCCGCCACCGTCCGACCCGGATGCTGTGAAGAAGAGCAGCGAGAGGATGACCGACGAGATCAGGAGTGCAAATGCGCCCGCTGTATTGGTCCGCTTCCAGAAGAAACCGAGCACGAACACCGCCACAATGCCGGGCGCGACGAACCCGGTATATTCCTGAATGGTCTGGAAGATACTCGTGCCGCCACCCAAAAGTGGAATGGCGAGGAAAAGCGCGATCACCATGGCCGTTGCCGCGGTGACGCGGCCGATCAGAACATAATGCGTTTCCGCCCGGTCCTTGGCGACATAGTCGCGATAGATATCCATAGTGAAGATGGTCGAGATCGAGTTGATCATCGAGGCGAGAGACGACACGATGGCCGCCACCAAGGCTGCAAAGATCAAGCCGCGAATACCGACCGGCATCAGCGCCATCAGAGCGCCATACGTACTGTCAGGTTTGGCGCTCAGCGCCTCTTCGCTCAATCCCTGCAGGCCATTCTGGGCGAGCCACAGAGCGGCGATGCCGGGAATGACGACGATTAGCGGGATCAGGAATTTCAGCAGAGCTGCAAAGGCGAGGCCCTTCTGTGCCTCGGCCAGACTTTCGGCGCCGAGCGCGCGTTGAATGATGTACTGGTTGAAGCCCCAATAGGAGAAGTGCAGTACCCAAAGACCGCCAAGCAGAGTCCAGATGCCCGGCAGGTTGCCATAGCTCGGATGGTCGCGATCGAGGATCATTTCGAAATGGCCCGGCAATTCGCCCATCAGAGTGGACAAGCCGCCCATCGCACCGCGCTCACCGCCAACCATGCCAAGCACCAGAATGGTGATCGCGAAGCCGCCCAGGATGAGGATGACGACCTGGATGATGTCCGTCAGAGCCACCGCTTTCAGCCCGCCATAGAGCGAATAGAGCAGCGCAAAAGCTGCGAGCATGGCCATGCCCGTGAACACACCAAGACCTGTGACAGCCTGGATGGCCAGCGCGCCACCATACAGGACTGTGGTCAAATTGACCGCGGTGAACAGGAAGATCCAGAACACGGCCATGATCGTTTTCACGCTGGCGCCAAACCGGGTCTCGAGGAATTGTGGCATCGTGTAGATGCCGCGTTTGAGGAAGATGGGCAGGAAGAAGGCTGCAACGATGATTAGAACCAAGGCGGCTTGCCATTCATAGGCAGCAATCGCCAGGCCGACGACAAAGCCCTGTCCCGACTGACCAATAATCTGTTCGGCGGAGATATTCGCCGCGATCAAGGAGGCCCCGATCGCCCACCATGGCAGAGCTTTGCCCGCCAGGAAATAATCTTCGGTATCTTTCGACTCGCCCGCTGGCTCGCGGGATACAAAAATCGCAATGGCGAACAA
>JBCCCT010000224.1:0-4926 GCA_039033355.1 Pseudomonadota bacterium
ACGGGCCCGGCGCGCTACCGAATGCCAGGGTACAGCTCCCTGAACCTCAGCGACGCGGCCATCGCTCCCCCCTCCTGTCTGGCCGTTCCGGACAAGCCTTTCGCCAAGGGAAGATGGGACAGAGTATAGGTCAGGTCTGAGAGGGTGGGGATTGAGGGGTGTGATTCCCGGCGCCCCGATGCTTCGTCGCCCCCAATGCAAGCGCGTTGCGTACAATGACTCGAGATATGGCAGGCGCGCCCTTTTTCCCGGATACAGCAATTGACAAATTTATTTATACAACATATTGCGCAATATATTGCAGGAAAGAAGATATGACCCAAACCCAATTCCTCGAAACAGATGCCGCTTTTGCGTTGCGTGTGAAGCAATTGCAGGACCGTCTATACAGTCAGATGGAGCGCGCCCTTGAAGATTTCGGGCTGGCAATCCCCAGCAAAACCACCGGGATTGTCCAGCTCCTCTATTCAAAGGGACCATGCTCGAAAGCCGACATTGCAAAGACACTTTTATACTCCCACCAACTGACAGCGCAGCGATTGGCATGGCTGCTTGATCACAAGATGGCCGAGATGACCCCGGATCTCTCTGACAGACGCCGTCAGCTGGCGAGCCTGACGGATAGCGGCATTGAACAAGCGGAAAGACTTCAAAAATTTCTGCCGCGATTACGTGACGCCTACGCCCATCTTTTTACGGAGTTGGATATCAATCTGAACGCCCTGATCGAGCGAACAAGTGTCGCGCTGGACGAAACCCCAATTACCGAAAGGATCAAACTGTCTGATCCTAACGCCGATCTGGCGGGGAGAAACGCGTGATGTCGGCATTAAAGAGAGGTGTTGAGGCGGCGCTATTGATTGGCTTGGCGCTCGTTCTGATCGCGATACCCGTATTTGGCGTCCGACTGGCCGTCATTCCTGCGATTGATCATCTCTTCAACCTGGATCAGGCGCAACAGTCTTTCATCCGACGGATACTTATGATTTTCGCCTTTGTCGGCGGCTATTGGGTTTTTGTGCGTTTGGCAGAGAAACGCCGGGTTTCCGAGATTTCTTTTCAGCCGGTTACAATCGGAGTCTCAGGGATTCTTGGCGCGGCCGCCATCGCCGTACCGATGGTTGGGCTATACGTGTCTGGCGTTCTTTCGGTTTCAGGTTTTGGATCCAGCTCCGCCTGGGCGATGATTGCGCTCGTTATCTTCGCAGCGGCTTTGCTGGAGGAAATTCTGTTTCGAGCTTTGTTGTTCCGGATCGTTTTCGAGAAATTCGGGTTCTGGATCGCCCTCATTTTGCCGAGCGTTCTGTTCTCGGTTTTGCACTTGTTCAACGATCATTGGGCGGGCTGGTATGGCATTGCATCGGGGGTTCTGCTCGGTGCGATGTGGAGTTTGGTTTATGTCCTGACTCAAAACGTCTGGGCCGCGGCCGCCAATCACGCCATGTGGAACTTCACGATCTTTGCCAGTGGGTTACCTCTGACCGGACAAGCGGATTGGCGTGCTTCAGCGCCCCTGCAGAGCGACTATGTTGGCGCCGACTTGTGGACGGGCGGCGCATCTGGACCAGAAGAATCCATCATCGTGATCGTCTGGTTGTTCTGTATTGTCGTCACGCTGGTTTGGCTCTGCCTAAAGCGAAACCTCCATTTGAAATATGATACCAGCGCCGAAATCTGAGCGCAGACTGTTTGCCCGCGCCCAGGAAATTTCGGCAGCGACAAAGGTGCGCCTAAGACCCAGCTGTCACCTTCTCGCGATCCCGGCGCCGCTGGTTCTTGCCAGGCCGTTTGCGTGAGCGCTGTTTCGGCTTTGACACGCCTTCCGGACGGTGGCGCCGTGATCCGCGTTGCGGTGGTTTGCCGGAACGGCGCGATGGCCCTTTTGGCTTGCGCACCCGGACATTCGGGTCCGGCGTCGGCAGGACCAGGGAGTCGCAGCCATCAGGTGCCGGCAGCACCTCGACCTCGATCCGCGTGATCTTCTCGACTTCGCGCAGATAATAAAGCTCGTCTTCCGCGACCAGAGAGACCGAAACGCCATCCCTGCCGGCGCGCGCGGTGCGGCCGATGCGGTGAACATATTGTTCCGGGACATTCGGCATCTCGAAATTGATCACATGGGTAATGCCATCAATATCAATGCCGCGCGCGGCAATATCGGTGGCGATCAGGATGCGGCACTCCCCGGCCTTGAACGCGGCCAGGGCCTTGAGCCGCTGTGACTGGGACTTGTTGCCGTGAATGGCCAGCGCCGGATAGCCCTTGGCGATCAGCTTGCGAACGACCTTGTCGGCGCCATGCTTGGTCCGGGTAAAGACCAGGGCGCGATCAATTGCCGGGTCATCCAGCAATTTACCGAGCAATTGCAGCTTATTATTGTTGGCGACATGAATGACGCCCTGCGTCACCCGCTCTGCTGTAGTGCTTTCCGGGGCCACGGAGACGCGGACGGGATCGGTCAGATATTTGCCGGCCATATCCTCGATCAGTTTCGGCATGGTGGCCGAGAAGAGCAGTGTCTGGCGCTCGTCCGGCACTTGCGACATGATTTTGCGAAGATCGTGGATGAAGCCCATATCGAGCATCTGGTCCGCCTCGTCCAGGATCAACACTTCCAGATCGCGCAGTTGAACCGCGCCCTGATTCATCAGATCCAGCAGGCGACCTGGTGTCGCGACGAGGACATGGCAGCCCTTTTCGAGCGCCCGGATCTGGCGATTGATCTTGACCCCGCCAAATACGGTCTGGGTCACACAATCCATATATTTGGAATAGGTTTGGAAGCTTTCGGCAATCTGCCCGGCCAGTTCGCGCGTCGGCGCGAGGACCAGGACAAAAGGGCTTTTCGGTTTGCGGTTGCGGCCAAGCTTCAACAGCTTGTCGAGCGTCGGCAAGGCGAAGGCGGCCGTCTTGCCGGTGCCCGTCTGGGCGATGCCGAGCAAGTCGCGCCGGTCCAGCAAATGCGGAATGGATTGCAGCTGGATCGGCGTCGGCGTTTCATAGCCTTCGGCGGTTACGGCTTTGAGCACTTGTTTGTGCAAGCCAAGATCGGTGAATGTCGTCACGCAATTGCTTTCTTATAGGCGCGCGCAGTCGCATTGTCGTACCGCGCACGTCGGCACCGCTCCTGGTGCCTGGGAGGGAACGACCCGCGTGAACAAGGGCGTTTGTTTTGCTGAATGCCTGAAGGACCAAACTCATCCGGCTTCTATTCAACCCGGCGCGAGTCACGCTGTTTGGTCCATGCGCCGGTCAGGGCGCGGTAACGCGCGCCACATGCGCCTGCTTTTCTTAAAGGTCAATGAAGATTTTGCGGTAAGCGCTGTTCGCGGCGCTAATCATCATCCTGTATTTTCTGCGCTTCCTTGCGCAAACGCGCGAACATTTCCGACACGTCCTCATCCTCCTCATCCGACGATTTCGACTCGGGCGAGTCTTCGCTGGTCAGGGCTTCCAGGGTGAGCTCATCCTCTTCGTCAATGACCGGTTCAACCTCGACGACGGTCGGTTCAGGGTCAGCCACTTTCGGTTCTTCTGCGGCCACTTCCGGCTCTCTCTCAACCACTTCCGGCGCCGATGCAGTCTTTGCAGCCTCCTCGAAATGACCGAGAATCGTTTCGGACCCGATCAAGGTCTGCCCCGGGCTTGGCAGGACGGTCACAGAGACAGGCAAATAGAGATCGCACCAGCCCCCCAGACGCAGCGTACCGATATTGCGACCCAGCCGGACCGCATCGCCGGCTTCGGCATCAATTTCCAGGCGCGGGCCCAGTCCACCTGTCGCGAACCGCAAGCCGACGGCGCGATCGCCGCTTTGCAGCGACACGAAAGCCACAGCCAGCCCTGGACGGTCCGGCTTCATCGCCGCGAAGGCGGCTGGATCGCCGATCTCGCGAATAATGTGGTCGATCGCCCCATCCATCGGGGCGTGAATCCCATTGGTCTGAGTCGGGCCGATCGAGACCCGCACGCGCGTCCATTCGGCGCCTTCCAGACGCAATTCATCTGGCGGCGTCGCGCCATTGACCGACACAACAATGCCGTCTGTCGGCGCCACAATCAGGCCCGCGGCTTCCGGTGGGGTCCGCTCGGCTGTCCGGGTCGCGAACAGGATCACCACGGCGGCTATGAAGCCGAGCCAGAACAGGATGCTGAACACATAACCCAGCAGAATACCGACCAGCAGCGCCGCCAGCGCACCAACATAGCCTTCCAGGTCAAAGCCGCCACGCAGCCAGGGAAATCTCTCGCGACTGAAATCCTTATCTGCCATCCGACACAGGTCTCCTATTCGGCGGCCACGGCGAGGGCATCTCGTTTGGCCTGACGCGCCCACATATCGGCATATTCGCCCTCAGCTGCCAAGAGGGCCTCATGCGTCCCACGTTCGATCACCTTGCCGGCTTTCAGGACAACGATTTCATCTGCATTCTGAACGGTGGACAGACGATGCGCCACCATCAGGGTCGTGCGTCCTTTCGAAGCCTCGTCCAGCGCTTCCTGCACCGCCGCTTCCGTGGCGCTGTCGAGGGCGGAGGTCGCTTCATCCAGAACCAGTATGGCCGGATCGGCGAGAATGACGCGGGCAATGCCGACGCGCTGCTTTTCCCCGCCCGACAGTTTCAGGCCGCGTTCGCCGACGCGCGTGTCCCATCCCTCCGGCAGGCTTTCAATGAAATCGAGCAATTGCGCGCGCCGTGCCGCATCCCGCAATTCGTCTTCGGTAGCGCCCGGTTTGGCGTAGCCGATATTGGAACGGATGGTCTCGTTAAACAGAACCACATCCTGCGGCACCAGGCCGAGCGCCTGTCGCAGGCTTTCCTGCGTGAGATCGCGGACATCCTTGCCATCGACCAGAACCCGGCCCTGCAATACGTCATAGAAGCGGAAGAGCAGTTTCAGGAGCGTCGACTTGCCCGCGCCAGA
>JBCCCT010000225.1:0-4925 GCA_039033355.1 Pseudomonadota bacterium
AAGCGCCGAGAGCGTGGCAATGATCTCATCATAGCAATAGGCGATCGAACGCGGCAGGCGGACATCATGGATCAGAAACTCGACAATCGCTGCCGGACTGATCTCGCCGCCATAGAGCCAATGGAAGGACCGTTCGGCCGATGCCGATCGCAAGATCATCTCCCATTGCACCCGGTCCAGCGATGATCCGACCGACGCACTGGACGGCAGGAGCACGTAATATTTCGTATCCAGTATCCGCGCCGTATTGTCCGCCCGTTCAATCAACGCGCCCAGAACGACAAAGCGGAAAATGTCATTGCGGAGCATGGTGCCATTGATGCTGCCGCGCACCAGAGCCACCTGCTGGCGCACGGACGATAACAGGTCCTGCAGGTCAGTCTGATGCCGTTGCGCCGCATGATCACGTTTGAACTGCAGCCAGGTTTCATTGATCGCTTCCCAGACGTCGCGCGTCAGCGCCGTCCGCGTCATGCGCGCATTTTCACGCGCCGCTTCGATGGAACGATAAAGACTGCTGGGATTATCCTTTTGCGCGACCAGGAAATCGACCGTTTGCCGGGTCCCGAATCGATCATGCGCCTCGACATACAGATCACGCGTGCCAGCGGTCGTCAGTACGGACTCCCACTCACTCTCAGCCGTGCGGGCCCGGGTCAATGACATCCGGAAACCGGCATCGATCAGGCGCGCTGTATTCTCGAACCGTTCGAGGTAGCGCATCATCCAGAACAGGCCGGACGCCGTGCGGCCGAGCATCTTACTCATCGCTGAGCACCCATGTATCCTTGGTCCCGCCCCCCTGGCTTGAATTGACGACCAGAGAGCCTTCCTTCATCGCCACGCGCGTCAGACCGCCCGGCACCACATCAACTGAATTCGGAGAGACCAGAACGAAGGGCCGCAAATCCACGTGGCGCGGCGCCAGACCGGCTTCCGTCAATATCGGGACGGTCGACAAAGCGAGCGTCGGTTGCGCAATATAGTTTGCGGGATTGGCTTCCAGTTTCTTGCGGAACGTTTCGATTTCAGTCTTGCTCGCCGCCGGGCCGACCAGCATGCCATAGCCGCCAGAACCGTGCACTTCCTTGACCACGAGATCTGGCAAATTCTCGAGCACATATTGCAACGAGGACGGTTCAGAACAGCGCCAGGTCTCGACATTCTTCAGAAGTGGCTTCTGGCCAGTATAGAATTCGACAATATCCGGCATGTAGGAATAGAGCGCCTTATCGTCCGATATTCCGGTCCCCGGCGCATTGGTGATGGTCACGCCCCCGGCCCGGTAAATGTCGAAAATACCCGGCACCCCGAGCAGGGAATCCGGATTGAAATTGAGCGGATCAAGATATTCGTCGTCGACGCGGCGATAGATCACGTCGATCGGCTCATAACCGCATGTCGTGCGCATGCAGATTCGACCATCCACGACTTTCAGATCATGCCCCTCGACCAGATCGACCCCCATCTGATCTGCCAGGAAAGCGTGCTCATAATAAGCCGAATTGTGAATGCCAGGCGTCAACACGGCGATGGTCGGCTTGCCCGTGCAAGCAGGCGGCGCCGATGCCGCAAGGGCCTTTCGCAAAAGAGACGGATAATCACTAATCGTCTCGACGCCGACATGCGAGAACAGTTCGGGAAACATTTTCAGCATGGTTTCCCGGTTCTCCAGCATATAGGAGACGCCCGACGGCGTGCGGGCATTGTCCTCCAGCACGAAGAATTCGTCGGGCCCGGTCCGCACCAGGTCTGTGCCGACAATATGCGTATAGATGCCGCCCGGTGGATTGACGCCGACCATTTGCGACAGGAAGGCCTCATTTTCCAGGATGAGGGGCGCCGGAATGCGCCCGGCTCGCAGAATCTCCTGGCGGTGATAGATGTCATGCAGAAACGCGTTTAGCGCCTTGATCCGCTGCTCGATCCCCTTGGTCAGCGTGCGCCATTCCCGGGCGCTGATAATTCTTGGCAACAGGTCGAACGGAATCAGGCGTTCTTCGGCGTCCGCTTCGCCATAGACATTGAACGTGATCCCGGTGCGCCGGAAGAAATCTTCGGCCTTTTGCGATTGGCGCTTCAAGCGCGCGGGATCGATTTCCGACAGAAGGCGCTGATAGGCCTGGTAAGGTTCACGCACGCCCTCACCAAAGCCATGCATTTCGTCAAAAAAATCAACTGGCTCTCCCATACCTCAATCGCGCATGGCGATCCGGCAAAGGCAAGCTGGCACACGTGAAGAGAGTTGGATTTCCGGTCAGTGCCCGAAGGACGGGCACGCGGTTCGTAGCCATTCCATCCATCAGAGCAATTCACATGGCACGGGCGCCAGGACTCGAACCCGGGACCCTCGGTTTTGGAGACCGATGCTCTACCAACTGAGCTACACCCGTCCAGTGAGGCGCCTAAATGCCCCAAGCACGCCCCGGATGCAATGGGGCGGACACAGGAAAATGCGCTTATTCCGCGATTGCCGTTACCGGCCGGGCGACCAGCATCGCGTCCGGTTCATCAAAACAATTGCCGCGTATGGCGATGAATGTGCCAGGAAAATCGGGATCCACGAAAATGACCTCGATCCGGCCCCAATTGTTCGAAATCTCGCCGGTCTCTGGCGCCGCAATTTCAATGTCGCACAGGCCGTCTTCGCTGGCAGGCTCCATCCAGATGCCATCATACCCGGTGCGCCCGGTATACTCACCTGCAAGACCGGCCACATACGCGAGTCCGCGCACCTCTCCATCAGTCGGATAGGACAGGACCGCCATCCCATTGGACAAGTCCGTCTCGTAAATCACGTCTCCAATATCGGTGCTCCAGACCTCATCTGCCTGAGCCGCGACAAGGCCCAAAGCTGCGATGCCTGTGACGCTGGCAATCATGGTTTTCAACATTGGTGATTCTCCTCTCATCCCGGTGTCAGCTTACGCCGCTTTGCGGCCAATCAAAGGCGTGATTAAGTTATGAAAACAAGGAGACCCGCATGGCTCGCATCCCCTATGCTGACCCCGATCAGTTTGACGACAAGACCGCCCACCTGATTGGCCAACTCGCCCCATTGAATATCTTCCGCATGATGGCCAATGCCCCCGGCCTGCTAAGGCCATTTGTCGATCTTGGAAGCGCTTTCCTGTTTGATGGCAAACTGGATCCGGTGACCCGCGAATGCGCGATCCTGCGCGTTGGCTATCTCTCGAAGGCGCGTTACGAAACCGCCCAACATGAAAAGATCGGGCGCGATGTGGGGATGACTGACGCCCTGATCGAAGCGGTGAAGGCTGGGCCCGGCGATCCATCCCTGAGCGAAGAACACAGACTGACCCTGGCCCTGGTCGATGACCTTGTCGCCAATGTCCGCGCGGGTGATGACACGTTTCAAGCTGCGCTGGCCCATTTTGGCGTGGAGAAACTGCAGGAACTCACGCTGATCACAGGCTATTACATGATGGTTTGCCGGTTCCTTGAAACGTTCGGCGTGGATATTGAAGATGGCGGGGCCGCTGGCCTCAATCTGGCCAATACGGATGCCTTGAACGGCTAAGCCGGTTTGTAGGCGTCAATGCCTTCAAGCAAGGATTTGATCATTGCCCGCTCCGCCTGACCAAGCTCCGGTCGCCAGACAAAGAAGATCAGGACAAACCGGTCTTCGCTGCTTGTATTCCAAGCCTCGTGGTCGATGCTGTCATTAAACATCAGCATCTCGCCGGATCGCCAATGGCGGGTTTCACTGCCGCAGCGAAGGCCGCACCCGTCCGGAATGATGATCGGCAAATGGCAGGTCAGACGCGTGTTCAGATATCCGGTATGCGGCGGAATACGAGCCCCCGGGGCGAGGCGCGACACGAGAACAGTCGGGCCGCGCTGATCAATCGCCTCCAGCGGCGCTTCTGAAAGCGCCTCCAGCACGCTCGGCATCAGGGCCGCAATGTCTTCGTTCACGACACCATTTTTCTGAATGTGCACCGCGCTCCAGTCATCATTGTCGAGCAGCGGATTATTGCGATCGATCGGGACATTTCCGGAGGCATGAATATAGGGTGTGAACTTGCCGGGTTGCTGGCGCAAGGCTTCAAACTCTTTTCGAATCTGGTCTTCGGCGGCGATCAGCCTTTGCGTCCAGGCATAATCCTGCGGCTCGTAGAATTCGCGGTCCGGAAGTTCCGGATAGAAAAAACTGCGCGGCTCCTGCGCATAGCGCTGACGCTCGCCGAACAGCAACGCCCTGGCACGATCGAATCGCGCGCGCTCATAGACGCTGGCATCTTCCATCTGGCTATCCTGAAAATAGCGGTCCAGATGATCGCGAATGCCGGCATTGTGGGCCTTCAATCGCGCGGCAACGCGTTCCACCATGTCACGCGCAGGACCAGAGACCAGATTGCTGTCCGGCACCAGCTTGCGGACATAATTGTACACGGTGGCGGCTTCGGCATGCTGCCCGCGATCCCAGATCGCATCGCCTTTCATCAATAGCGCGCGCAGATTTGTCGGGTCTTCCAGCAGCACCTTGTCCAGCGCTTCAATCATCTCATCGATTCGGGTCTGGGCCTGGCGCACCAATGCAAGCCCAAGCCAGATGTCCCGGCTCGCCCCGCCCCGCGCGATGATGTTTTCGAACCCGCTCGCGGCCTCATCGGCCCGGCCGGCCTGTAATGCCGCCATCGCCGTCCCGGCAAGCTGGTTCAGTTCCTGCGGTGTCAAACTCATGCCGTCTTGTATCGTGCCGCGACTGGAAGACAAAGAAAAACCCCGCAACCTGGGCTGCGGGGTTTCCTGTTTGGTTCGTTCTGGTCTGTCTTACTTGGAGACAGAGGCCACAACACCGGCGCCGACGGTGCGGCCACCTTCGCGGATCGCGAAGCGCAGACCCTGGTCCATGGCGATCGGCTGGATCAGCTCAACGCTCATCTTCACATTGTCGCCTG
>JBCCCT010000226.1:0-4905 GCA_039033355.1 Pseudomonadota bacterium
GGTTCCGCATCCGGCACCATATCGGGATTGACCCGCGGCGTCTCAAACGCGCCGGCAACCGATCTTGTCCTCGATGCCGCGATTGTGTCGAATACTTTATCGGCCACGATGCGAACAGAAGACGGAGATCAGGCACTCGACTTCGTCGCACAAGCCAATGCCCAGCTTCAGCATGCCGGAACCATCTTCTCTATTCGCCCTGTCCCCGGTTCCCCAATTCCCGTTTCAATCACAGGTGACGGCCCAATCGAACCGCTCTGGGCAATCGCCGCACCAACCGATCTGCGCGTCGAAGGACATGCAAGAGTCGATATCAATAATGGCACCGGAGATACGTGGCGCTTTCAGGGACCCGTTCAGTTTGAACAGGGCGTCTTCGAGGATGGCATTACCGGCATTCACTTAACCGATATCAGCATTGATGCTGCTTTACAGCCGGACGGGATCGACATTCAGGCCGCCCTTGCCGCTGGTCGACGTAACGGCTATGTGGAGGCCTCCGGAAGCTATAAATTTGACGGCAGCGGGTCGGTGAACATGACGCTGAACCGTTTGAATGCGCTCAATCGATCAGACGTGTCTGCGACGCTGTCCGGGGTCGCAGAAATCGAACGACAAAACCGACGCACGTCGATCTCGGGCGACCTCGAAATCGACCAGGCTCGGATCAATCTCGAAAAACTCCCCCGCGCTGGATACACGACCATGGAGGTCGTCTTTGTCGAAGACCTGGACACGATCGAGACCGACGCCCCGGAGCGGGAAGCGATCGCCTTGCAATTGAACGTCTCGGCGGACAGGCGGATTTTCGTTGCTGGTTCCGGCGTCGACACAGAATGGAGTTTGGTCGCGCGGGTTACGGGCTCGCCGGGACGGCCGAACATTATAGGCCGGGCGAATCTGATCCGGGGTGAAGCCGATCTGCTCAGCCGCCGGTTTCGCTTCTCGGAAGGTCAGGTCCGGCTGGTCGGTGATCCGTCGGATTCACAAGTGTTGATCCGCGCTGATCGAACCAGTGATGATGTGACCTCAACGATTACTCTCTCAGGATCGGTGACCGACCCTGAAATCACGCTGAGTTCGGACCCGGCCTTGCCGAATGATGAAATCCTCTCGCGGGTCCTGTTTGGTCGCTCACCGAGCGAGCTCAGCCCATTGCAAGCGGCGCAACTGGCGGGTGCGGCCGCGCAGTTAGCGGGCGGTGATGCCCTGAATCTGGTCGGGCAATTGCAGGAAGCGACAGGACTCGACCGGCTGGATATTGGTCTGGATGATGCCGGGGCTGCCACACTTTCGACCGGAAAATATCTGTCCGAGGATATCTATCTCGAAATCGAGTCCGGCGGGACGGGGGCGCCGGGTGTGGCGCTGGAATGGACGCCGCTAGAGAATGTTGCGGTCGATGCCGAGATCGACCCGGAGCTCGGCCCCAAAGTCGCGATTCAATGGAAACGCGATTTCGATCGCCTGCCCGGTGAACCTGAGTCAGAGTGATCGTGCTTTACACGATCTGTTTGAATATACGGCCTGCTCTTGTTTTGCCTTGACTGACTCGTCATGGTTTCTCGAAGCAAAATTTCCATAAGTGGGAAAACCCGTCGATTTTTTTATGAACAGATCTTGAACAGCGATCTATCCATACCGATATTCGATAAGAGAAAGGATCAGAGGGCATGACAAGGTCACTCCTGGAGCGGCTGAAAAATACGATAAGAGACAATCTGTTAGACTTCCTGGAAGTCGATTCACAGGACTCCCCACCGTCTCTCCGCGATATGTCCCCATCTGAAATTCTCAGCCGCCTCAAATTGCGGCTTGGCGCTGTCGAAGCGGAGCGCTACCGGCTGGCTGAATTGCTCACCGCTGAGCAGGATCACGGCCAATTCGATGCGAAAGCGAGCGCCGCCCTGGATGCCGGTGACGAACGCTTGGCGCGCGAAATTTTGCGCGTCAAAGTCGACCATGCCACGGCGCGAACGGATGCTTCTGAAGCCATGGCCGACCTCGAAGACGAGGCCGAAGACCTGCAAGCGTTGATCGCTCTGATTGAGGACGAAGACGCGCTCGATGCCAGTCTCGAAGAGCGATTGGCAGAATATGAATCCGTGCTGGTCGATCCAGCGCACCAACAAGAAGAAGGCTAACCCGAATGGAATTGTTCCACCCTGCTCTGCTCCCCTTTACCGCGGCGCTGATCGTCCTTGGATTGATCGCGACCATGGAACTGGTCGGCTTGCTGTTCGGCGTGGCATTTTCCGGCCTGGTCGATAGCGCGCTGCCAGACATTGAACTGGACGCGGATGCCGATTTTGAAATGGACGCCGAGCTTGGCGGCGATGGCGGCCCCCTCCACGTTGATGGGCCGGACATGCCCGACATGCCAACGGGTGGACCGCTCAGCCAGTTTTTGTCCTGGCTTTGTGTCGGCAAGGTGCCGGTGCTGATCCTGTTGGCTGCATTCCTGCTCGGTTTTGGGCTCTCAGGCCTGATTATACAGGAAGTCAGCCAGGGTCTGCTCGGCATCTATATCTGGCCCATCCTGGTCGCGATCCCAGCACTGATCGTGGCGCTGCCAACCACCCGCTATCTCGGGCTCAGCATTGCCAAGATCATGCCCAAAGAAGAAACCGACGCAGTGTCCCGCAATGCCTTTATTGGCGCGGTGGCCACGATCATTCGCGGGGAAGCCGAGCAAGGCAAACCAGCGGAAGCCAAGCTTCGAGATGTCAATGGCACCACCCATTACATCCTCGTCGAACCCGACCAGAGCGGTCTCAAATTTGCACAAGGAAATGAGGTTTTATTAGTCAAAAAAACTGGTTCAATTTTTCAAGCAGTCATCAATACTAATCCCGTATTGAGCCGCTCATAATTCAAGGAAGGACGCATCATGAATTTTATTACAGAACTCCCCATTATTATTGCCATTTCGGCATTCGGGTTTTTGCTGATCTGCGGCATGGTCTTTGCGCGGCTCTATCGTCGCTCTTCAAAAGAAGTGTCCTTCGTCCGGACCGGCTTTGGTGGCCAGAAAGTCATCATGAATGGCGGTGCATTGGTTTTTCCAATCCTGCATGAAGTGATCCCTGTGAACATGAACACGCTGCGCCTGGAAGTGCGCCGGCATGCCGAACAGGCGCTGATTACGCGCGATCGGATGCGGGTCGATGTGCAGGCCGAATTCTATGTCCGCGTCCAGCCAACCGTAGAAGCCATCGCCGATGCCGCGCAGACGCTCGGCCAGCGCACCATGCGTCCCCAGGACCTGAAAGAGCTGGTCGAAGGCAAGTTTGTCGACGCCTTGCGCGCCGTGGCCGCCGAAATGGCCATGGAAGAGCTGCACGAACAGCGGGTCAATTTCGTCCAGAAAGTGCAAGCGGCCGTATCTGAGGATATTCTGAAGAACGGTCTGGAACTGGAATCTGTTTCGCTGACCGGGCTCGATCAGACCTCGAAAGAATTCTTCAACCCGAACAATGCGTTTGACGCTGAAGGTCTGACCAAACTGACCGAGGAAATCGAAGCGCGTCGCAAGAAGCGCAACGATATCGAACAAGAGACCGAGGTTCAGATCCAGCGCAAGAATCTGGACGCCGAACAGCAGCAGCTCGAAATTTCACGCGACGCTGAATATGCCCGCCTCGCTCAACAACGCGAAGTCGAGATCCGCAAAGCCATGCAGGCCTCGGAAATCGCCAAAGAGCAAGCCGAGCGCGAGCGCGAAGCGGAACAAGCCAAGATTGTTGCGACCCAGAAAGTCGAAGAATCCGCGATTGCCGCGAAGCGCGAAGTTGAGCAGCAAGAAATCGAAAAGAACCAAACCGTCGAAGCCGCCCAGGTCGAAAGAGAGAAACTTGTCGAACTGGCCCGCCAGGAGCGCGACATCGCCGTGGCTGAGAAGTCTCGGGCGCAATCTGAGGCCGAAGCTGAGGCGGACAAAGCCCGCGCCATTGCGGCCCGCGCCTTCGAGGAAGTCACCACGGCGCGTGAGACCGAGATTGCCGATCGTCAAATGGCGATTGAACTGATCGATGCCCGCAAGGATGCCGAACAAGCCGCGATCGCGATCCAGGTGGCCGCTGAGGCTGAAAAAATCGCGTCTGCGGACCGCGCTGAAGCCGTCCGCATCGAAGCCGAAGCAGAAGCCCAGAAAGAGCGGATCACCGCTGAAGGTGCGGCGCAGGCGGAGAAGCTACGTGCCGACGCCCTGGCGGCCACTTATGCGGTCGAAGCGGACGGTAAGCGTGCGGTCAATGAAGCCGCCAACGTCCTGTCCGTCGATCAGATCGCGATGCAGATCAAACAGGCTCTGATCACCGCCCTGCCTTCGATCATCGAACAGCAGGTCAAGCCGATGGAGCAAATCGAAGGCATCAAGATCCTGCACGTCGATGGTCTTGGCGGCATGGGTGGTGGCGCCGAAGGTGGCGAGGGTGTTGGCAGTGGCAATGTCGCCGACCAGGCCGTCAATGCCGCGCTGCGCTATCGCGCCCAGGTGCCTTTGCTCGACAGCCTGCTCGGTGAGCTCGGCCTGAAAGACGCCGACCTTAACGACGCCTTGTCGGGCGCGAGCGCCAAGCCAAATGGTAGCGCCGCTCCAAGCCGGAAGGAAAACCAATTGCCTGAGTAATTCAGGCCTTTTGGTTCCCCCTTGCCTGCAGTAAACCACATTCAACCATCTTTCGGAGGACACTCTATGAGCACGACCAGCCCAACCGCCTTGCAATATCTCGATAAAGCAATGGGAGGGCTGCGCGAGCTCGGCTTGCTGCCGGAAGCCGATGGCAGCGCCGCGCCTGTCGTGGCCTTGCTCGAGCAGATCACTGAGCTTGAGCCGGACAAGGTCGCCGCCATTGCGCGGACCTTGGATCAGGCCAGCGTGTTCAATGATGTCGTGCGCGAGCA
>JBCCCT010000227.1:0-4773 GCA_039033355.1 Pseudomonadota bacterium
GATAACAATTGACGTGACAGAGGCCGCAGAACTTGCGCGCCCGGGTGTTTATGCCCAATTGATCGGGCCAGAAGCACCTTTAGAAGAACAAGCCGCCCTCGCGGGCACTATTGGATACGAACTCACCACAGGACTGACGCCCCGTGTCAAACGCATCTACGAAACCTAAATCGGGCTTCCCGAATCCGCTGCAATGGTTAGGCAGCGCCACGCTCGGCATGCTAGGCGAAGTCGGCCGCCTGTCCATCTTTACCGGCAAGACGATCGGCGCCAGCTTCAGCCCGCGCTGGTATCTGTCGCAAATCATCCGGCAAATGATCGCCATCGGGTTTTACAGCCTGCCTGTGGTGGGTCTGTCGGCGATCTTTATCGGTGCGGCGCTCGCCCTGAACATCTATTCCGGCGGCAGCCGTTTTGGCGCAGAGCAATTCGTTCCGAATATTGTGGTTCTGGGCATTACGCGCGAGCTCGGCGTGACGATTACCGGCCTGATGCTGGCAGGGCGCGTCTCTGCCGGTATCGCGGCCGAGATTGGCGCGATGCGGGTCACCGAACAGATTGATGCGCTGAAAACGCTGAGCGCGAACCCGTTTCGCTATCTGTATGCCCCCCGCTTCCTTGCCGGTATTCTGACCCTGCCAATGCTGGTTCTGATCGCGGATGTAATTGGCGTTATGGGCGGTTGGGCCGTCAGCACCCTGGGGCTGGGCTTCGATTCAACAACCTACTTGCGCAACACGATGGACTTCCTGACCTGGCAGGATGTCACGGTTGGCCTGATCAAAGCCGTCGTGTTTGGCGGTGTGATCGCCATACTCGGCTGTTATCACGGCGATAAATCCAGCGCTGGCGCGACTGGCGTGGGCCGCGCTGCAACCTTTGCCATGGTCGGCGCCGCGGTTCTGATCCTGGCCTTCAACTATCTGATTTCAACTCTGCTCGTGGACTTTGGATCATGACCGACGGACCGCTTCTCGAACTCAAGGATGTGCATAAATCCTTCGGCCCGAAACAAGTGCTGAAAGGCGTCAATATTGATGTCTCGCCTGGCAAATCCCTGGTGGTTCTGGGCGGATCCGGCTCAGGTAAGTCGGTCATGCTGAAAAATGCCCTGGGTCTGATGACGCCGAATGCCGGTCAGATCATTTTCAATGGCGAGGACGTCACGCATGATCAGGGCAAGACCCGCGAAGCCATGCGGGCGCGGATTGGCATGCTGTTCCAGTCAGCCGCCCTGTTCGACAGTTTGACTGTTTGGGAGAATATCGCGTTCCGCCTGCTCAATGCGGACGGGATGAAACGCAAGGACGCCAAAGAGCGCGCAGTCGAGACTTTGAAACAGGTCCGCCTCGGGTCCGACGTTGCGGACCTCACGCCGGCAGAAATCTCCGGTGGTATGCAGAAGCGCGTCGGCCTGGCGCGGGCAATTGTGTCCAAGCCGGATCTGATCTTCTTTGACGAACCGACGACCGGACTCGACCCGATTACGGCAGATGCAATCAATGATCTGATCGTGGAACAGACCAAGGCGCTTGGCGCCGCGGCGGTCTCGATCACGCATGACATGGCGAGCGCCCGCAAGATTGCCGATGAGATCGCCATGCTGTTCGAAGGCAAGATCATCTGGCGCGGACCCGCCAGCATGATTGATGAAAGCGGCAATGATCATGTCGATCAATTCGTGCATGGCCGCGCCGATGGCCCGATCCAGCCCGCGCTTTAGAAAGGCTTAAGGGCGCGCCGCCGCGAGGCGCGCGCGCGCAATATCGTCCGCCACTTCATTGGTCGGACGACCGGATTCCAGCGCATCATCCAGCACGTCGCCCAGCGTCTCGATCAGGGTGTCGAGTTTATCGTCGACCCACTCGCGGGAATAAGATCCGGAGATCTCCGCCGCGACATTGATGATGCCGCCGCCATTGATGACATAATCGGGCGCATAGAGAATGCCAGCCTGCCGGACCGACTCGCCCATTGCGGGCGTTTTAAGCTGATTATTCGCGCCACCGGCGATCACTTTCACCTTCAAGCGTTTCAGCGTGTCTTCATTGATGATCGCACCCAGGGCATTAGGTGAAAAGATATCGGCGTCGACATCATAAATCTCATCCGGCGCAACAATTTTCGCGCCCGTTCGCCCGGCGATGTCTGACAGGGCCTCCTGATCGATGTCGGTGATGACCAAATTGGCCCCAGCTTCGGCAAGATGCAGCGCGGTATATCCGCCCACTGACCCGACCCCCTGTACGGCAACTGCTTTCCCGTTGAGATCATCCGTTCCAAAGCAGCGTTTCGCCGTTTGCTGAATCCCCTTGAATACGCCGAGGGCCGTAATCGGTGACGGGTCACCACTGGCGGCAGCGCCGGTGGTCAGGCCTGCAGCATACGGCGTTTGGGTCGCGGCGATTTCAATATCGGCTGTATCAATGCCGACATCTTCAGCCGTCCAGTATTTGCCCTGCAAACTATCGACCGCCCGGCCAAAGGCCCGGAACAGGGCGTCCGACTTGTCGGTTTTCGAGTTGCCCCAGATCACAGCCTTGCCGCCGCCATGCGGGATCGACGCCATGGCATTCTTGTAACTCATGCCCTGACTGAGGCGCAGCACATCGGTGAGCATCGCGGAGCTATCCGGATAGTCCCACATCCGCGTCCCGCCCGAGGATGGACCGAGCGCTGTGGAATGGATCGCGATCACGGCGCGAAGGCCGCTATCCTTGTCGCTGAAAAAGTGAACGCCTTCATGATCATCAAAGGATGCGTTGTCGAACATGGCGCGGCCCCAAGCTATGGTTGCAAGTGAAACAAAGCGGCGGTGTAACGCTTCATATCGCTGGGTCAACAACTAGCCCTGAGTTCGGCCCGGTACTTCCCCAACTTTGCTCGGTAATGGCGCATCCGGATCACGTAGAAAGGTCAAAACATCATCAAAAACGAGCTCAGACTGCAAATCGCGCAACAGCATGTGATACCCGTCCGGATAATAGGCCGTGCGGACATGGGCGGGCAGCTGTTTCGCCGTCCGCCGAACGCCGTTCTCAGGGATGACAATATCCTTTGCGCCATAGGTCAAAAGCATTGGCACGTCCGCGGGTAAATCGGATGCCGCTTTGTGGGCGCTTTCCATGACGCTGACGACGCCATGCACCTGTTCGATCTTGTTGGTCTTGATCCCGAGCGGATCGGCCCAGAGCCGTCGCAGCATTTCGATATTATCGCTCGGCTCAATCTTCACAAATCGCGGCGGACGGACGACCCAGCCCGGGCGGACGCGGACGCTGGTCCACAAGGCGACCCGCTGGACCACCGGGATGGATCCCCATCCGCGCAAGCCCGGGCCGCTGAAGACGACACGGTCGACATCGGCCGGTGGACGGTCAGAGCCAAAGGCCGACATTGCCACGGCGCCGCCCATGGAGATCCCAACCACGGCGAGCGTGGTGTCCGGATGCTGCGCACGCACAAGTCGGGTCACAGTGCGCAAATCCTCGCGCATCAGCTCTTCTTCAGGCCATTCGCCGCGGCCAAAAGAACGGCCAAATCCGCGTTGGTCATAAGCATAGGTCTTCACTCCGCGCTCGGCCCAGTATGGCGCGGCCATATGGAAGGCATTGGCATAATCATTCATGCCATGAATGCCGACGATGACGATGTCCGGAGCCTGTTCCGTGTCCCAGACGGTGAGACCCAGTTCAGCGCCATCAAAGCTGATCAGGCGATTATTTTCGGGATCCAATTCAGGCATGACAGGGCTTTCCAGGTCCAAGGCTTTCAAAGTCGCGGGCGTGACGCAGGCGCCCAGAAAACCGAACAGGATAGCAGTCAGGACAACAAGGCCTGCACCCGTTTTCGCAATTCGGGCAAGAGTTCGGTTTCGAACCAGGGATTGCGCTTGAGCCATGCATTATTTCTCCAACTCGGATGTGGCGTAACGATGACGCCCTGCTCCAGAAAGTCTCGCCACTTTTGCACGGTGGCCGTCAATGTTTTTTCCATCTGATCGCCAATATGCCAGCGCTGCGCATAGCCCCCAATCAGGACTTTCAGTTCGATTTGCGGCAGCCGCTCGAACAGCGGTGTATGCCAGGTTTTCGCGCAGCGCGTCATCGGCGGGATGTCGCCGCCATTCTTGTCATATCCCGGGAAACAAAAGCCCATAGGCACAATCGCGACTTTGGCCGGATCGTAGAAGACCTCTTCCTCGATTTGCAGCCACTCACGCAAGCGGACGCCAGACGGGTCGGTAAAGGGGCGCCCTGATTCCATGGCCAGGTTTCCTGGCGCCTGCCCGGCGATCAGGATCTTCGCGGTCTCCGAGACCTGCAGGATCGGCCGTGGCGCTCGCTCCATGTCTTCCGCGCATAATTGACATGCGCGGATTTCGGCTACGAATTCATGGAGATCAGTGCTCATAAATCTATGTCAGTCCCAATTGGTCATTCGGCAAGGAGTTCAGGCATGACTGCATTGATCGAGCAAATCATAAAACCGCGAGAAAAGGATCTGGGTGACGGCTTTGTCGTGCGACGGATCCTGCCCTTTCACAGTCGTAAAATGGTCGGCCCCTTCATTTTCTTCGACCATTTCGGGCCCGTCAATTATGCGCCTGGCAAGGGATTTGATGTCCGACCTCACCCGCATATTGGGCTCGCCACGGTGACTTTCCTGTATGAAGGCGCCATTCGCCACAAGGATACGCTCGGAAATGATCTGGTCATCCGCCCAGGCGCGGTGAACTGGATGACGGCAGGTCGCGGCATTTGTCACTCCGAA
>JBCCCT010000228.1:0-4715 GCA_039033355.1 Pseudomonadota bacterium
TTCGGCCTTGACCGATCCGGCTTATGGAAGTGGGAAACGGGGCGCGAAAGCCTAGAATTTAAAGGCGGACCGCAGACGGATGCCGGCTTCGATATCCTGATCATCCCATTGTTTGGTATCGTCCAGCTCTTCTGCGCCAATGGTCAGCTCACCACCGACCGAGATGCGCGGTGTGATGCGGAATTGCGCTTCGGCCATCATTTCTTCGCGCGCCAGAGGTGAATCCTCATCGCGAGAGGTCAGGTCGAGGCTGAGACTCCAGCGATCGCCATTGATCCAGGCCAGGTTGAAGGTCTTGGATGGCGTCGATTGCCAGACAGGAGATCCAATTTGATCGCTGCTGAAATTGAACTGCTGGAACCATTCCGGTTCAGCCTGTTCGGTTTCCGCAATGGTCGGCGCTGGCATGTCAGGCACGTCTTGCTGAGCCACCGCCGGAAGGGCGAGGCCGCACAGACTTGCGACAGATACCATGAGCAAACGCATTTTAGACACTCCTATGAGCTAGATAGCAGCGAGAACGGTTAAGAGAACCTTAATTTCCAGTTATCCCTACAATTTATTGTGAGAGTGTGATTTCGACAACAACCCCCTTTGATTCCCAGTCTTGATCGAACCGTTTGTTCCAATCCTGCACATATGCGATCGCGATTTTAGCTGATTCTCCGTATTTGCGGGAGGCGCCGAGGCGAAAACTCTCCGATTCCAGCCCCGCGCCATCGTCCTCAGCCTGGCCGAATTCTACCGAGAACTCCGTCTCAAAGGCGTCGCGATGCAGCCCGGCGCTCCAGGCGCTATAATCACTATTGGGCAATCCATTGTCTGAACCGAGCCAGGAGGCGCCAAAGGTCCAGTCATCTTTCTCGATTCGCGTGCCGGCGGAGACGGTTTCGATTCGATCATAGGGCGCCAACAGGCTCGGATTGGAGATATCCGCGGTTGACCAGGCGAGGCCAATGTCGAACCGCCAACCTGACTCGCGCAAACGTCGGGTGCCATTGAGGGCCAATTCAATCGCATTCTCCATCTCGGGCGCGAGCCCGCCAGTGCCGGCATTCGGGCGGCGATCGAGGCCATCTGCGTCCGCCGACGGAGTCAGGCTGATGCCGCCGCGCAATCCGATCAGGCGCGGCGTGGCATAAGAAATTTTCAAACTGGGCCCGGTCAGGTCATGTCGCGTGCGCACCGTGCTCAAACCGGTCGGGTCCAGCAAAGTGCTGTCGAGCCGGGCATGCGAAAGGACCGATTTGGTGCCTTCATGAAACCGGGCGCCGACGCCCTGATCCTTGCCGAAGCGCAGCTCCCCATACCCGCCATCGACTTGAAAATAGGCGGTTTCCAGTCGGGCGCGTGTATTGCTGGTCTCAATCGGTGTGGCCGCTGACAGACCCGAAAAGGCGCCAACCGGTGCGAGCGTCGCATTGCCAAACCCACCAATCCCACCCGGGCGTTGCGGATGATCGGCCTGCAGCCTCAATGCCCCGCGGGCGCGTAAACGTACGCCGTTTTCCAGCACCCGTTCGGACGCGCTGATCAGAGACAGCTCGCCAAGCAGGGGTGAGACATCAAACGGCGCGTCACTGTCGGAAACCGGCGTCACAACTGTGACAGATTCCAGCTCTAACTCTGTTTCCCAAGGCGTATCAGCCTGCGCCAGCGCGGCCGTGAAGGGAAGAAAGCAGGGTGTCATGAAGGCTAAAATGCGGATCGACATAAGCGGTGTTTCATCCTTCGCGGGCCTTCAGCACAAGAGCACTGGCAGGCTGAGTTTGAGGTGTTATAGAGACAGTTGATCAACAAGGTCTTGCCAACGGGAAATGACGATATGAAGGCAGTTTCAACGCTTATCGCAGCAACAGTCGGAGCGTTCGCGCTAACAGGTTGCGTGTTCGGTGGCGGCAATAATGCTGAAACTCGCGTGGTCGAGCAGATTGAAGGCGGGGCCAACCCCTATCTGTGGCGAGCCAGCCTGGATACGTTGAGCGCCCTACCGCTCGACAGCGCCGACCCGTTCGGGGGCACGATCATCTATGACTGGAAGTCGTTCGAGGGCTCCGAAGATGAGCGGATCAAGGCAACGGTCTATATTCTCGATTCGCGCCTGCGTGCGGATGGGGTGAAGGTCAGCGTGTTCCGTCAGACCAATCAGGATGGCACCTGGATCGATGCGAGCACCGATCTCGAGACTGGCATTCAGCTCGAAAATGCGATCCTATCTCGCGCGCGCAATCTCAAAGCGTCTGAACTCGACTAGATTTTACATGGATGGGGGAGGCGATGGCCTCAAGATACGATCCGCAGGCTGCGGAACCCAAATGGCGTGAAGCATGGGTTTCTGCCGAATTGTTCAAAGCCAAGACACCGGCGGAAGCGGGCGATGCGCCGAAAGCCTATGTGCTCGAGATGTTTCCGTATCCATCCGGGCGTCTGCACATGGGCCATGTCCGCAATTATGCGATGGGCGATGTTGTGGCGCGGCACAAGAAAGCCAAAGGGTACAATGTCTTGCACCCGATGGGATGGGATGCGTTCGGCATGCCGGCCGAGAATGCGGCGATGGAAAAAAGCGTCCATCCCGGCGATTGGACCTATCAGAATATCGCCGCCATGAAGGCGCAGTTTGAAAAGCTGGGCCTGTCGCTGGACTGGTCGCGTGAATTCGCCACCTGCGATCCGGATTATTATGGTGAGCAGCAGCGCCTGTTCCTGAAATTCATGGACAAGGGTCTGGTCTATCAGAAAAAGGCCAAGGTGAATTGGGATCCGGTCGACAATACAGTTCTGGCCAATGAGCAGGTGATTGACGGCAAGGGCTGGCGCTCTGGCGCGCCGGTGGAACAGCGCGAGCTGGTGCAATGGTTCTTCCGCATCACCGATTATGCCGAAGACTTGCTGACCGAAGTTCAGAAACTCGACCGCTGGCCGGAAAAGGTCCGGACCATGCAGGCCAACTGGATCGGCCGATCCGAAGGCTTGCAAATGCGGTTCGAATGGGCTGGCGAAGCGCCGGCGAATTATGCGGATGGGGTCGAAATCTTCACCACCCGACCAGATACGCTGTTCGGCGCGAGCTTCATCGCATTGTCGCCAGATCATCCGCTGACCGTGGAAATGGCTGAGGGTAATGCCGAGCTGGAGGCCTTTCGTGCTGAATGTGCGAAAGTTGGAACGTCCGAAGCCGATATCGAGCAGGCCCCGAAAATTGGTTTCGATACCGGGCTGACCGTCAAACACCCGTTCGTCGAAGGTCAGACTCTGCCCGTCTATATCGCGAATTTCGTGTTGATGGGCTATGGCACCGGGGCGATCTTCGCGTGTCCGGCGCATGATCAGCGCGATTTTGATTTTGCCCGCAAATATGACCTGCCAATCCTGCCGGTGGTGAAGCCATCGGACAAGGATACTGCATCGGCGGCCTGGGTTGCATCGGGCCAGGGCGCAGACATGGATGCGGCTTATACCGGGCCGGGCACGATCATGAATTCGGGTTTCCTGGACGGTCAGGAAATCGCCGCCGCCAAATCTCTGGCCATTGGTCAAATTGAAGACCGAACGCTCGGCCAGGGCACGGTGAATTACCGCCTGCGCGACTGGGGCGTATCGCGGCAACGCTATTGGGGTTGTCCGATCCCGGTCATTCATTGTGACGGTTGCGGCATAGTGCCGGTCCCGGAAGCGGACTTGCCGGTCAAGCTGCCGGACGATGTCAGCTTCGATAAGCCCGGCAACCCGCTGGCGCATCACCCGACCTGGAAACATGTCGACTGTCCGAAATGCGGCAAGGCGTCCGTGCGGGAGACCGATACGCTCGATACGTTCAATGATTCCAGCTGGTATTTTGCGCGCTTCGCCAGCGTCGATGATCCGGCGGAACGCGCCTATTGGCTGCCGGTGGATCAATATGTCGGCGGTGTCGAACATGCTGTGCTGCATCTGCTTTATGCCCGTTTCTTTATGCGGGCGATGCGCGATGTCGGGGAAGTCGACCTGCCGAATGGCGAACCGTTCGCTGGCCTGTTCACACAAGGCATGGTGACGCATGAGACTTATCAGACCGATGATGGACGCTGGATTACGCCGGCAGAAGTTGAAGATCGCGATGGCAGCCTTTGGGAAATCGGCACGGATCATTCCGTCTCGGTCGGCGCGATTGAGAAAATGTCCAAGTCGAAGAAGAATGTCGTCGACCCGGACAATATCATCGCGACCTTCGGCGCTGATACGGCGCGCTGGTTCGTACTGTCTGACAGCCCGCCAGAGCGCGACGTTGAATGGACCCAATCGGGCGCTGAAGGCGCAGGTCGGTTCGTGCAACGGGTCTGGAGTGTGTTCAACGCGCTGAGCACCGAATCCGGAGACGCTGCGGCCAATGACAGCGCCGCCGCCACGGATCTCCGCCGCGCCTGTCACAAGGCCGCGCATGCGGTCGATAAGGCGATTGAAGAGTTTCGCTTCAATTCGGCGATTGCCACCGTGCATGAATGGGTCAGCGTCCTGAAAAAGGCTGAGCAGGGCGGCGCAGACGTGCTGGCGGCCCGTTTCGAGGGCGCATCCATGCTGGCGCGCTGTCTGACACCGTTCATGCCGCATCTGGCCGAAGAGTGCTGGAACATGATTGGCGGTGAGGGCCTGTGTTCAGCAGCGGCCTGGCCGGAAGTCGATCAGAGCCTGCTCGTCGAAGACAGCGTGACCATGCCGATCCAGGTCAATGGCAA
>JBCCCT010000229.1:0-4667 GCA_039033355.1 Pseudomonadota bacterium
CAAGGTGACTCTTCTGTGACGCCCTGCCTTTTATCAGTGCGTGTGGCGGAATCTCGACAGCTAGGCGTTGAGGACTCGCCCCGCCACGGCATCCAGCTTGGCCAGAATCGCCGGGTCACGGGCGTCTGGCGCGGTGATCAGTGCGTAATCGAGGCAGGTTTCGATACCTTGAGGCGACGGCGTGCGCGGCGTATCCTGCAAGGCTGCCGCCAGCTGACCGATCGCGGCCTTGGCCTTGGCCGTGTTGGCCGCCATCACTTCCAGCACATTGGTGACTTCGACATGCGCTTCGTCGGCGCGCCAGCAATCATAATCGGTGACCATGGCCATGGTGGCATAAGGCAGCTCTGCCTCGCGCGCGAGTTTGGCTTCCGGCATATTGGTCATGCCGATCACATCACAACCCCAGGCGCGGTACATATGGCTTTCGGCGCGGGACGAGAATTGCGGGCCTTCCATGGCGAGATAGGTGCCGCCCCGATGGACCCTCGCGCCCACAGCTTCAGCTGCATCTCCCGCGAGTTGCGACAGCCGCTCGCAAACCGGATCGGCGACCGAGACATGCGCCACCATGCCGGGTCCGAAAAAGGTCTTGTCGCGGGCAAAGGTGCGATCAATGAACTGGTCGACCATCACGAATTCGCCTGGCGCATACTGTTCCTGCAACGAGCCACAGGCGGAGATGGACAGGATGTCGGTACAGCCGAGCCGCTTCAGCGCATCAATATTGGCGCGGTAAGGCACGGTGGTCGGGGTCAAGCGATGGCCCTTGCCATGCCGCGGCAGAAAGACGAATTCGACATTACCGACACGGCCTTTGATCAGCGTGTCAGAGGGGTCGCCCCAAGGGGTTGTCAGCGAGACCGGCTCAGCGTTTTCAAGACCATCTATCTCATACAGGCCAGAGCCCCCGATGACGCCGATTACCCAGTTTGACATGGCTGTGCTCCTAAAGCGAAAACCCCGCCCTTGGAGCAAGCCAGAGCGGGGTCGTCAATTCACTAGACTGTGTTGTGGATCAGTGCTCCACGTTTTTCCAGATCCGCTTGTAAGAGAACCAGAGCAGGATGGCGAGCAGGACCAGATACAGCATCACTGGCAGCGCCAGAGACTTGCGCTGGCTCTGTTTTGGATCACCCGCCCATTGCAGGAAATTGGCAACATCATAGGCCATTTGAGACGTGGTCGCTGGCGTGCCGTCAATATATTCGACACGGCCTTCCGGCAGTTGCGGGGCCATGGCCAGGAATCCGCCATAAGGGGCGTGGCGCGGGTCGCCATCCCATTGTGGGGTCGTGTCACCGGCAAAGTAAGGATTGTAATACAGCCCCGTTGGCTGGGTCAGGGTTCCGACCGTCTCATCCTCGTCAAATTCGAGATAATTGACGTTCAAACCATCATCGCCTGTCTTGGTCTTGATCTTGTCATCCTTATACCCCGTCATCAGGGAATAGACGTAAGACGCGCCTTCGCCGTCAGCGCCATGGCCGCGGGCTTTGGTAATGACGGACAGGTCTGGTGGCAGGGCGCCGCCATTGGCAGCCTTGGCCGCATTGTCATTCGGGTAAGGGGATCGGAACGTATCGGCCGGGATGGCCGGGCGATAGACAGGGTCGCCATTCTCATCCGGATTTGGATCGAGAATTTCAATCTCAGCGGCAATCGCTTTGACCAGCGGATTGTCATTCGCGTTCGGGTACTGGTCGTAATAGAAAGGCCCGCCCGGCTCACCGAGATTACGGTAAGACAAGAGCTTCATGCCATGGCAAGACGAACAGACTTCCTGATAGACCTGGAAACCGCGCTGGGCACTTTCCTTGTCCATCTTGCCGGCTGGCACTTTGGCGAAGGACCAGCCTTCTTCTGGACCGTGTGCGTGTTTCGCACCGCCCGCAGCATGGGCAGTCAGGCCAAGAGCCATCGCGCCAAGACCTAGGAGGAGAGGACGGAAGAGTTTCATATCCGTGATATCCTTATTCGGCTGGCGCCGCAGCCGGCGCATCATGTCCAAGAATGGAGTGGTGAATGGAATCCGGCTCGCCTTTCGGACGCTCTCTGAGGCCCAGGACTGGCAGGATCAGCAGGAAGAAGGCGAAATAATAGGCCGTCAATATCTGCGACAGGTGTTTGAAGGTGAAGGCCGGTGCCTTCTGGATCGCCAGAGAGGCGACACCGCCCGCAGCGACTTGCTCATCCCGGAATTGGGCCGCTGGCGCGTAATCTTCAAATGTGCGCTGACCTTCGAGACCCGCAGAGTCCGTATAGCTTACAAGCAGCTTGTCTTCGCCCATTGGAATGATCGCATTGTCGGGATTGGATGCCCCGCACCAGCCGAGCAGCAAACACGCCACCACAAAGCCGAAGAAGAATTGCTTCGCCACCGGGCGATAGCGCATTGACTTGACCTTGGACGTGTCCAGCCAAGGCAGCAGGAACAGAACCGCAATCGATCCGAACATCGCGATGACACCCAGCAATTTGGCATCCATCGGGCCGATATTGAACGTGATCGCCCGCAGGATGGCGTAGAAGGGCAAGAGATACCATTCCGGCACAATATGCGCCGGCGTCACCAGCGGGTTGGCTTCGATATAATTGTCCGCATGTCCCAGCACGTTCGGCGCATAGAAGACAAAGACAGCAAAGATGATCAGGAAGACGACAATCGCGAAGCCGTCCTTGACCGTGTAATACGGGTGGAACGGCACGGTGTCTTTCTCGACATCCTGAACTTCGACACCGGTCGGGTTATTGTTGCCTGGCACGTGCAGCGCCCAGATATGCAGGATCACCACACCGGCAATCATGAAGGGCAGCAAATAGTGCAGCGAGAAGAAGCGTTGCAGCGTCTGGTTGCCAACCGATGGTCCGCCCATCAACCAGCTCTGGATCGGCTCACCGACCAGCGGGATCGCCCCGAACAGGTTGATAATCACGTTCGCGCCGTGCAGCGACATCTGGCCCCAGGGCAGCATATAGCCGAGGAAGGCGGTCGCCATCATCAGCAGGTAAATGATACAGCCCAGCAGCCACAGGACTTCGCGCGGCGCCTTGTAGGACCCGTAGTAGAGGCCACGGAACATGTGGACATAGACGGCGAGGAAGAACATGGACGCACCGACCATGTGAATATTCCGGATCAGCCAGCCATAAGGCACGTCCCGCATAATTCGCTCAACCGAACCAAAGGCCTGGTCGATATCAGCGGTATAGTGCATCGCCAGAACAACACCGGTAATGATCTGAACGGCCAGGCAGATCGCCAGGATACCGCCAAATGTGTACCAGTAATTGAGGTTTTTCGGGGTCGGGAAGTCGACAAAACTGTCATGCGCCAGCCGAACAATCGGCAGCCGGCTATCCAGCCATTTTTCAATGCCAGTCTTTGGCTCGTAGGTGGACTCGTGTCCGCTCATCGGTCTCTGGTCCTTCCTTTAGAGTGAAATCTTTACAAGCGTGGGTGAGACCCACTCATATTCCGGCACAGGCAGGTTCGTCGGCGCTGGGCCTTTGCGAATCCGGCCTGACGTATCGTAGTGCGAGCCGTGGCACGGGCAGTACCAGCCGCCATAATCGCCAACGCTGCCCTGAGCTGGGCCAACCGGCACACAGCCAAGGTGGGTACAAGCGCCAGAGGTGATCAGAATGGCCGGGTTGAACGTGCCGTCAGCCAGGGCCACCAGACGATCTTCATCGGTTTCCGGATCCGGCAGTTTGGCAATATCCGTATTGGCAGCTGACGCGACTTCTTCCGGGGTCCGGTGACGCAGGAAGAACGGCTTGCCGCCAATCAGAACGCGAATTTCGCCGCCCATCGGGATTTTCGAGATATCGACTTCCAGACTGGACGCTGCCTTGGTGTCGCCCGCCGCATTCATCTGATCGATGAAGGGATAGGCCACCAGGCCAGCACCGCCTGCCGTCGCAGCAATTGCCGCGATATGGATGAAATCCCGGCGTTCTTCGTCGACTTGATCCGGGGCCGTTGTGTTGGAATCGCTCACGTCTTCTCTTCCTTCGGCATGACTTTGCAGCCTAAATACACACAATAGGATAAAGCATCATTGCGGCGCAGCGCCGCAAGCCTCCTCCCGTTAATTGTGCCCGCCTAGCCTGCCTCGCGCATGATTTCAAGCGATTGCAACGGCTATAGATGCGACACAATTTCCACCCCCTCTACGGAGATTTACCGATACTGTCAGTGCTGATGGAACTTTAGCGCTCGCGCTCGACACTCTATAGGACCCCACAATGACAGAGCTCGACACAAGAAAACAGCGTGCTTCAACCTGGTTCAAGGCGCTGCAAGACGACATTATCGCCCGATTCGAAGCCCTCGAAGACGAGGCCTCGCGGCCTTTATATAGCGGCGAACCCGGCCGGTTTGAGAAAACCGAGTGGCAGCGCGGCGATGGCAGCGAGGATCTGGGCGGCGGGCGCATGGCGATCATGCGCGGCAAATTCTTCGAAAAGGTCGGCGTGCATTTTTCCGAAGTCTATGGCTCCTTTTCCGAGGCCTTCCGGGCACAAATCCCGGGCGCTGACGAGTCAGATGGAAAATTCTGGGCTGCCGGCATTTCGCTGATCGCGCACTTGCACAATCCCCGCGTGCCGGCGGTGCATATGAATACCCGCATGCTGGTGACCAGTGAAAGCTGGTTTGGCGG
>JBCCCT010000230.1:0-4655 GCA_039033355.1 Pseudomonadota bacterium
AAGGTCGGAGTGGGGATTTCATAACTCACGCGCGGCACCTTTCAAATCCGGTTAAGTTTGCCATACAGGAACTGACATAGAAAAGACGGCAGAAAATGCACTTACGAATTGCAACCCGCGAAGACATCCCGGCGATTGAAGGCCTGATGGCCGCCTCCATGGCGGCGCTGCTACCGAAATTTCTGGATGAGAAGCAAGTCGAACGCTCCAGCGAGACCATGGGCGTCGATACCCTTTTGGTCGATGATGGCACCTATTTCCTGGTCTATATCGGTGACGCCCTGGCGGGCTGCGGGGGGTGGTCGCGGCGGCGCACGCTGTATGGCGGCAATCACACAACCGGGCGGGATGATGCCCTAGCGGACCCGAAAACAGAACCGGCCAAGATCCGCGCCATGTACACGCATCCGGATTTCACGCGGCGGGGCATTGGTCGGTTCCTGCTGGAAGCAGGTGAAAATGCGGCCCGGACCGAAGGGTTCAAGACGATGGAAATGGGATCCACAGCGCCCGGACGGCCGCTTTACGAAGCGTGTGGCTATGAGCTCATCGAAGACCTCTCACAACCGAGCGAGGACGGGACCATCGTGCCGATCCTGCGCATGCGCAAAATTCTGGTCTGACCCCTAGTCTTCAGGGTCGATCAGGTTGCCATCGGCGTCCCGGGATTCAGGACCCCGCACCTTCACCCGCCCATCACCGAAGGGGGCGTCACGATCTTTCAGCGCTTGTTTCAGGCCAACCTCACCGGCGCGTTTGACAAAGTTCCGCGCACTGGCGGCCTGATGCCCGCGGGCATCATTCTCGGTCGCATAGCGTTGCAAGGTGCGCGCGCCCATCAGTTCCAGGCCCATATTCACCGCACGCTTATTGGCCGCGAGAATATCGGGGTCGATCAGCGCGAAACGGTCCGCGAGACCTTCCACCTCTGCTTCAAGCAAATCAGCGGGAACGGATTTCAGGGCAAAGCCGATCTCAGCGGCCTGCGTGCCGGAAATGCTGTCGCCGGTCAGCAGCAGGCGCTTGGTCCATTGCGGTCCCAGATTGTGTAGCCAGAACTGATTAGGCAGGGCACCCAGATCGCGGCCGGCCGGAAAGCCAATCTCTGCGTCATCAGCAACAATCACGATGTCGCACAGCAAAGCGAGGTCGGTGCCGCCGGCTTTGCAATGGCCGTGCACCTGCGCGATGACCGGCTTGTGCATGTCAAACGCCGCCATGCGATAGCGCTGCGCGCGTTCGAGCTGCCAGATATCATCATCGACACTGCGATTGCCGCGATAAGGCGCGTCCGGATTCTCCGCCTGCAGGCGCGAGACCGGCACCGTATCCCCGCCGGCCAGGTCATAGCCGGCTGTGAAGGCCCGGCCGGCGCCCTTGATGATGGCGCTATGAACATCCTTCCGCGCATCCGCGTCCCAGAGCGCTTCTGAAAGCTCCGCCTGCATTTTCAGGCTCATCGCATTGAGTTTGTCCGGACGGTTGAGCGTGATCCGCGCGCGTCCATTTTCGATCTGATAAAGGATGGTGTCGAACATGCTGATTAGTCTAGGCGGCTCAGCTCGCCAAGTCGAATATGCGCGCAGCGGTCCCGTGCAGGAACAGGTCGCGAGTCTCCTCATCCAGACCCAGCGCGTCCAGCCCTTCAAGCGCCTTGGCCGGCGTGATCATCGGATAATTGGTCCCGAACAGGACCTTTTTGCGGCCATTGGTTTTGAGGTATCGCACCAATTCAGGCGGATAGCGTTTCACCGTATAGGCCGAGGTGTCGATATAGACATGCTCATGCTTGGTCGCGACGGCGATGGCTTCTTCGGTCCAGGGATAGCCAATATGACCGCCGACAATGACCAGTTCCGGAAAATCCAGCGCGACTTGATCGAGATAGATCGGACGTCCCACCTCTGACGGGGCCAGCGGGCCAGTATGACCAATCTGGGTGCAGAAAGGCACGCCCATCTCGCAGCAGGCGGTATAGACTGGATAGAAAAGCCGGTCCGTCGGCGGGCGCTGGGCCAGCCAGGGCAGGACCCGAATGGCCTTGAAGTCGAGCGTTTCGACACAACGGCGGATCTCGCGTACAGCCTCCATCGGGCGCGAAATGTCGACCGAGCCAACGCCCACCAGACGGCCGTCAGACTCGGCGCAGAAAGCCGCGACTTCATCATTGGTGATCATGTTCTTGCCCGGGGCCTGCCAGGCGCTGATCAGGCTCTGGGACACGCCGCCTGCGTCCATCGCCGCAATCGTGGCACTGACAGGAAGTTCCTGGTCCGGAATGCTGCCTTTGGTCCATCGCCGCAGGGAATCAAAGATCGGATCCTGGGTATGGCGCAAAGTCGGGTGTTGCGCCCAAGCGTCGATAGTGGTCATGCGAAAGCCCTCGCCGTCAGCGTCTGTCCGCGCACTGTATCGGACAAGGGCTTCGCATCAACGGGTCGCGTTAGGGCAGCGCGTCAGGCGGCAGCACACATTTTGCGGACTTTGCTGTCATCAGCCGGGATATAGCCGAGCTGTTCCAGGCTGATGGCGAAATCATCGACATAATTGCACGGCTTCTCGCCTTGCTGGAACTGGGTTTGCGCCACGAACGCGTTTGACCCGGGCCGGGTAAAACTGACAAAGGGCGACCAGACACGATGCCAGCCGCGTTCACGGGCAATATCGGTTACGCCCAGGGCTTCGGCGAGGGAGGCGCCTTCAGGCGCGCGGACGTGAATGTGGACATAACTGATCTGGAAGTCCTTACCCGCATTCGGAAGGCTTTCGCGCTGTGAGTCAGACAGCGTGTTGGTCACAAAGTCGGCAATCGTGCGCGGGGTGTCCGGGTTCATTTCTTCAGCCGCAAACTTCTTGCAATAAGGGCATTCTTCAAACCCCCAGATCACCATGAGCGGATTGTCGGCCGCCTCGGCGGACTCAACAGCAGCCGCGTAAAGCGCGCGCGGGTCGAGACAGGCACGATAAGTGGCATCCGGCACGTCGGCGGTGCATCCTGCTGCCGGTGTAAAATCGGCATAATCAATGGCGGACACAAAAAGCGGTTTGTCCGAGCTATTGGTCGCGCCGCTACAGGCTGAAACAATCAAGGTCGCGGCCAGCATCAGACCGCTTAAGAAGTTCATCTTCATCAGGCTTTCCCCATCTCTGTTCCGCGCTGCGATGCGCGGTTTTCGGGTTTCGATCAATGCCGAACACGAAAACGTGTTCAGCCTCAATATGTCTGGACGATCAGAAAAAACCATCGCGAAACTTGAAATATCTATAAGTCTAGATATATAGGTGTTATGACTGATGACAAAGCTGCCCTTTCTTTCGCCGCCCTCGGCCATGCCAGCCGGGTCGCGATCCTGCGTTTGCTGGTTCAGGCGGGCGATGACGGTCTGAGCGTTACGCAAATGCGGGCGCATCTGAATATGCCGGCAACGACGTTCGGCCATCACCTCAAGGCGATGGCGGAGGCCGGCCTGGTCACACAGGCGCGGCAAGGGCGGTCCCTCATCTCGCGGGCGAACTATACGGCGCTTCAGGGCCTGATCGGCTTTCTGATGGAAGACTGCTGTCGCGGCGTGCTCGCCCCCATTCCTTCTCAAGCATTGGAGACCTTATGAAACGCATACATATCCATATCAGCGCAGCGGACCTGGCGGCCACAAAGCGCTTCTACTCCGCGCTGTTCGGCCAGGCCCCTGACGTGGACAAGCCCGATTACATGAAATGGATGCTGGACGAGCCACGCATCAATCTGGCGGTCAGTCAGCGGGATGGCGCGACGCGGGGGGTCGATCATGTCGGCATTCAAGTCGATAGCGATGACGAGTTAGCGGCGTTGAACACGGCCCTGCAGGCGGCTGAACAATCGACGCTGGCGGAGCCGGACGCGCAATGCTGCTACGCCAATTCGAACAAGCACTGGGCACGCGACCCGCAAGGCGTCGTCTGGGAAATGTTCCACACCATGGACGCGGCCCCGACTTATGGTCACGACTTGCGCGACGAGATCCCGCACACACCGAAAGCCAAAGCGGTCGGCGGCTGTTGCTAAGTCTCCACCGCGAACAGATCATCCTGCCTGCCCGTCGGCACATCGATCACGTGCCAGGGCAGGCCGCGCTTGGCGACATCTTCCAGGAAGGGTTTGGCCGGGAATTGTTCAACATTGAACACGCCCGCGCCAGACCATTCGCCCTTGAAGAACATTGCGGCGCCAGACACAGACGGCACGCCGGTTGTGTAACTCACCGCCTGGGCCGACACTTCTTCATTCGTCTTGGCATGGTCGCTGACATTATAGATCATCTTGGTGACCGGCTGGCCGTCCTTGGTGCCGCGCAGGATGACGCCGATCGAGGTCTTGCCGGTATAACCCTCCGCCAGGGTGCTGGGCACCGGTAGAAGGTCCTTGAGGAACTCCATCGGGATAATGTCCATACCCTTATGCTTGATTGGCTCCAGTCCGATCAGGCCAATCGATTTGAACACATCCAGGTGCTTGATGTACTCATCACCAAAGGTCATCCAGAACCGGATCTGTTTCAGGCCCTTAATGTGTTTGACCAGGCTTTCCTCTTCCTCGTGATAGATGAGGTAGGACATTTTCGGTCCAACTTCCGGATAGTCGATCATGGTGCGGATGGAGAGGGCCGGGATCTCGA
>JBCCCT010000231.1:0-4617 GCA_039033355.1 Pseudomonadota bacterium
CGGCCACGGCCTTCGCTGCGGTCTCGGCGGCCGCCGCGATCTCCGCGTCCCCGTCCGCGTCGTCCGCCAGACTCTTCCGGCAGGTCTTCCAATTCCTGGATCAGGCCATCCGGCATGTATTCAGCGACATCTGTATTGATCAGCATCATCACACCACGCCAGCCCTTGGCATCGTCCGGCCCCACCATCGTAAAGCTTTCGCCCTCACGCCCAGCGCGTCCGGTTCGGCCAATTCGGTGAACATAGTCTTCGTCTTTCGGGGGGGGCGAAAAGTTGAACACATGCCCAACGTCGGGGATATCCAGACCGCGTGCTGCCACGTCAGAGGCGACGAGCAATTGCAACTCGCCGTCGCGAAACTTGTTCAGTGTGTCCATGCGCGCGCTTTGCGGCAGATCACCATGAATTGGCGCGGCGCTGAACCCGTGCTTGGCCAGGGATTTGGCGACGATATCGACTTCGCGCTTACGGTTACAGAACACGATGCCATTCTTCACATCGCGGCTTTCGATAATTCGACGCAGCGCTGTGCGTTTTGCCTTGTCATCGCCGCGCGGCAGTTTGACCACATGCTGAGCGATGGTTTCAGCCGTCTTGGACTCTCGTGCAACTTCGATGCGGACCGGATCCTTCTGGAAGGTCTTGGCGAGCCGCGCGATCTCTTTGGGCATCGTCGCCGAGAAGAGCAGGGTCTGCCGGCGCGGCGGGAGCAGCTTGCAGATCTTCTCAATGTCCGGGATGAAGCCCATGTCGAGCATCCGGTCGGCTTCATCAATGGTGAAGACTTCGACGCCGGTGAGCAGGATCTTGCCGCGCTCGAACTGGTCGATCAGGCGCCCCGGCGTGGCGATCAGAACATCGACGCCGCGCATGAGTTTCTGTTCCTGTTCCTTGAAACTGACGCCGCCAATCAGCAGCGCCATGTTGAGTTTCAGGTCCTTGCCATAAGTCTCGAAATTCTCTGACACCTGAGCCGCCAGTTCGCGGGTGGGGCAAAGGATCAGGCTGCGCGGCATGCGCGCCCGCGCCCGGCCTTTGGTCAGGCGGTGCATCATGGGCAGCGTGAAAGCGGCGGTCTTGCCGGTTCCAGTCTGGGCGATGCCGGTGACATCGCCGCCTTTCTTGATGACCGGAATGGCTTGTTCCTGAATCGGGGTCGGGTGTTCATAGCCAGCCGCATCAATTGCGCTTTGAATGCGCGGGTCGAGATTGAGCTCGGCAAATGTAATCTTGTTTTCGTCCGTCAATGTATTGTCCAGCTGAAGATTGAAAGGTCGGTCACATCAAGCTGCTCCGTATTGAACAGCGGGGCCGACTTCGAATCACTGCGCCGGCAAACATGTTGCGCTGCACATAGTGCAAAAACGCCCACCGGCAAAGGTAGGCGTTTCAGTCAGAGATTGTGTGTGGTGTTTAGGACGCATCCGCCAGGTTCTGGTTGGCGAAGTCCCAATTGACCAGATTGTCGAGGAAGCTCGCCATATAGTTCGGGCGCGAATTCTGGTAATCGAGATAATAGGCGTGTTCCCAGACATCCATGGTCAGGAGCGGTGTGACGCCATCTTCCGTCAGAGGCGTTTCGGCGTTCGGCGTTTTGGTGATGGCCAATTTGCCGTCTTTCAGCACCAGCCAGGCCCAGCCTGAGCCGAACTGGCCGCCGCCAGCCGCTTTGAACTGGGTCGCGAACTCGTCATAGGAGCCAAAGTCGCGATCGATCAGTTCGGCAACCTTGCCATGCGGTGCGCCGCCGCCACCTGGCTTCATGGAGTGCCAATAGAAGGTGTGATTCCAGACCTGCGCCGCATTGTTGAACAGGCCCGCCTTCGAAGCGTCACCCGCTGCAGCTTTGACAATCGCCTCGAGCGATGCATCGGCGAGATCCGTCCCGTCGATCAGCTTGTTGAGGTTTACGACATACGCATTGTGGTGCTTCCCATGGTGGAAGTTCAGCGTGTCTTCTGAAATATGCGGTACGAGGCCATCGCGGCCATATGGAAGCTCGGGAAGGTCAAAAGCCATGTCATTGGTCTCCTTGCAGAATTTTTTGTGCTTTTCTAGCTGAGCGCTTGCCACAGATATGGGTGTCATGACCAGTCCTGCCAGTGATTCTTTGAAAGAAATTCATCTTCGCCTGGATGCGCGGATTCGGTCGGTCGATGAGCCACGCTGGCTTTCCAGTCGTTATGCCGATCAAGAGGCGCGGACGACACTCGTCATTCTGTATGCGTTTTACTATGAATTGGCGCGCGTGCGGCTGGTCGTGACGGATCAGACCATGGGTAATATTCGTTTTCAATGGTGGCGCGATGCGCTTGAAGAGCTAGCGACAGGCAAGGTGCGTCAGCATGATGTCGTTCTGGCTCTGGCGGAAGAAATCCAGAACGAGCGCCTGCATACAGCTGATTTGCTGCCGATGATCGACCAACATGAGGCGGCTTACCTGGCCCATGACCGATCGCAGGAGCCTGAAGATCAGCTGATCCAGGTTGCCGCAAAGGTTTGCGATCCGCAGATCGCGTTGGATGACAAGCTTGGTGCGCTCGCCAGGGAATGGGCCGCATCCCGGCGAGGAGAGGGGGGCTCTCAACTTTCTGCCCGTCTCGCCACTGCGTCCCAGATCAGACCGGCCGTCGCGCATTTGCGGCTACGCCGTGTTTGGGCGCGCAAAGCCGAACCCTCGGCCTTGCAAATCCGCGCGTCCATCCTGCTGGCCATGCTGAGCGGCCGGGTCTGATCGGCTTTGCGCGACAAAATGGTGAACAGTGTTCACTTTTTTTAATCAAACGCTACATAAGGCTGACCGCATCGAAGAAATGAGGCCTCCCATGCTCCGCAAATCGCTTCTGGTTTCCGTCGCCGCCCTGCTGCTGGTGTCGCCAGGTCAGACCGAGACATTGCAAGACGCGCTTGATCTTGCCTTCCAGACAAATCCGGCTTTGGCCGCGCAGCGGGCCGAGCTTGGCGTTGCCCGCGAACAGCTGAACCAGGCCCGCGGTGCACGGGCGCCGACGGTCGATCTCACTGGCTCGGCCGGCTATGAATCGACAGACACAAATCAGCCGATTGCGTTTGGCGTCGGTGATCGACCCTTGGCGCGCGCACAGGTGCAGGCGAGTCTTCCGGTCTATACGGGCGGACGCATCGCTGCCGGAATTGATCAGGCGCAAGCGGGTATTCTGTCCGCGGATGCCCAGCTGGACGGCGTTTCTCAGGATCTAATCCTGAGTGTCGTGACCGCCTATGTCGACGTATTGCGGGACCGCGAAGCCTTGCTGATCCGAGCCAATAGTGTCGCCTTGCTTCAGGAGCAATTGCGCGCCGCCACGGATCGGTTCGAAGTCGGCGTCGCGACCCGCACCGATGTCAAACAGGCAGAGGCCAGATTGCAAGGCGCAAAGGCGTCTTATGCCGGTGCTGAATCACAGTTGGAAGCGTCGCTGTCGATTTATGAAGTCTTTGTCGGTCAATCCGCCGGTGATCTGGCGCCTGCGCCCGACGCCCCATCAGCCCCGGCGGATTATGACGTCGCTTTGCAGATGGCCTTGGCAGATAATCCCGATCTCAAAGCACTGCGTCAGGCAGAACGCGCAGCAGAACAGGCCGTCCGCGCTGCGAAAGGGGAAACCCGCCCAAGCTTGTCAATCGTCGGCACGGCCAATGTGCAGGAAACCTTCGATCAGGAAGCCCTGGGCGTCGGACCAACCGGCGAATTCGTGAATTTGCCGCCAGACAACTATCGCGATACCTCGCTCAGCGTCTTCGCGCAGGCCAGTGTCCCGCTTTTCCAGGGCGGAGTGTTGCGCAGCCGGATTCGTGCCGCCCGCCTTGAGCGAGAACAGGCCCGCTTGCAGACAATCAATGCCGAGCGTCAGGTTACAGCCAGTATTGCCCAGTCCTGGTATGGCAATATTGCCGCCGAACAGGCCATCACCGCGTCTGAATTGCAGGTCGAGGCGGCGGAAATTGCTTATGAGGGCGCGCAGGAAGAGTTGAGCGTTGGCACGCGGACGACTCTGGACGTGCTGGATCAGGAACAGCAGCTGCTGGAAGCCCGGCTTGGCCTCGTCAATGCGCGCCGCGACGCCTATGTCGCGACCCATCAATTGCTGCGTGCCATGGGCGATCTCAGCCTTTAGAATTGGCCGTTTCCGGACGAATCGGACAATAGTTAATTTCGTAATCGCTTATTAACCGGCCTCCGGTAGCGGTTAGGGGTGAAGCTAATTTGATGGGACCGGCTATGGCGGAGCAAGCTCAGAACGAACCGACCATGGAAGAAATTCTCTCTTCCATCAGGAAGATTATTGCAGATGATGACGCCCCTGCGGCGCAAGCCTCCGCGGCGGCGGAACCTGAAGTGCCTGTCGATGATCTGGGCATGTTCGATGATGAAGACCTTCTGAGTGCTGACGCTGCCCCGATCGAATCGGAAGAGGACGTCCTCGCAGCGATCAGCCAGTCCATGGAAGATGCGACCAGCGAACTCGAAGCGGATGCGGTTGAAGCCGCCGTGGAAGAGGAAGTGTTCGATCTCGCCATCGAAGAAGACAGTTTTGAAGCGTTCGAAGAGGACGCATTTGAAGGCGTTGAGGATTTTGCAGACGTGGAAGCGGCTGC
>JBCCCT010000232.1:0-4546 GCA_039033355.1 Pseudomonadota bacterium
GACGGCCCAACAGGATGAGATCATCGAGATCAAGGCCCTGATCCAGCACGACATGGAAAGCGGCTTCCGGCGCGGATCACGCGGCGAAGTGATTCCCCGGGATATCATCACGCGATTTGAGTGCACCTATGATGGAAACACCGTGTTTGCCGCTGATTTTCAGCCGGCGATCGCCGCCAATCCGATCCTGACCTTCCATTTGCGCGCCACCACGAGCGGTCCAATCGGGTTTGAATGGACCGACCAGAACGGCACCCAGTGGCAAGATCAAGCGGACATTGAGGTGATATGATCCGGCTTGCGAGTGTTGCGACTTGCCTGGGGCTGATCGGATGTCAGCCCAATCAGGTCGATCCGGCGCCCGCAGAATTGCCCGCAACTGAGATTCAATCCGGCTATAATTTTCTGACACCAGACACGCAGGCCTTGCAGGATGACGCCTTCGGCAATCCCGGCTTGCTTTGGGTCGATCGCGGTGCGGATCTGTTCCAATCCGTCGCCGAGTCTGAAACGGCCTGTGCCGCGTGTCATACGAATGGGCTCAACGGCGTGGCGGCCACTTATCCCAAAATAGATCCACAATCAGGAGCGCTGCTGAATCTGGAAGGCCGGATCAATCAATGCCGGACGGAGCATCAAGGTCTGTCGCCGCTCGCCTATGAAAGCGAGGCCTTGTTGGCTTTGACCGCTTATGTCGCCAATCAATCGCATGGTCAGCCCAGCCAGGTCGAGATCACCGGTCCGGCGGCAGCGGCATATGAGACAGGCCGCGACTATTTCCTGACCCGGCGCGGTCAGTTCAACCTGTCATGCCAACAGTGCCATACCGAAAACTGGGGCAAACAATTGCGCGGCGACACGATCAGCCAGGGCCATGGCAATGGCTTTCCGGCCTATCGGCTGGAATGGCAATCACTCGGATCCTTGCAGCGCCGTTTGCGAGATTGCGACACCGGCGTCCGGGCCGAACCCCTCCCCTTTGGCGACGAGACTTATATTGCGCTGGAACTCTATTTAGCTGGACGGTCGCAAGGCCTTGAATTGGAAAGTCCGGGCGTGCGTCGGTGAGCCGGCCTCGCTAGTAAGCTAACGCCCTGAATATATGACTTAAATCACCATTCCATTCGGACTTGTACGAGGCCAGCAATTCTTCAGCGGGCGTCAAACCAGACTCCAGTGTGCGGTCCAATTCCTGTAGGAACCCGGTTTCATCGTCGCCTGAGACAGACAATTTAGCGCGGGCGCGAAGGCCAGAACGGGAAATGTCCAGAACTTGCTTGCCGAGATCCTGAAGCGTGTGCCCACCCGGAACCGGGGCCTGCAACCCAATGGTACGGACGCTTTGTCGTAAAGCTTCGCGATCTCCCGCGGTCCAATCCTTGACCAGATCCCAGGCCGCATCCAATGCGGCATCATCGTAGAGGAGCCCGGTCCAGAAGGCTGAGAAGGCACACAATCGCGACCAGGGACCTGAATCACTGCCCCGCATTTCCAGGAACCGCTTCAGGCGAACTTCCGGGAATATGGTCGACAAGTGATCTTCAAAATCATCGATCGCTGGCAGCTCACCCGGCAGGATCGGAAGTTCACCGGCCATGAAGTCACGGAAACTGAGCCCTGACGCATCCAGATACTCGCCGCCGCGTCGGACAAAATACATCGGAACATCAAGCGCATAGTCGACATAACGCTCAAATCCGAAGCCATCCTCAAAGACAAAAGGCAACATGCCTGTCCGGTCCGGGTCCGTATCTGTCCAGATCTGTGATCGATAGGACAGGAACCCATTCGGACGCCCTTCCAGGAACGGCGAATTGGCGAACAGCGCCGTGCCCAGCGGTTGCAAAGCCAGCGAGACCCGGAACTTCTTCACCATGTCGGCTTCCGAGCCATAATCGAGATTGCTCTGCACCGTGCAGGTGCGGAACATCATCTGCCGCCCCAGCCGACCAACCTTTTCCATATAGGCGCGCATGATCTTGTAGCGCCCTTTAGGCATGATTGGCGTCTCATCCATCGACCAGATCGGGCTGGCGCCGAGACCGATAAAGCCAATCCCCAGCGGATCCGCAATCTTGCGGACCTCATCGAGGTGCTGACCCACCTCGTTACACGTCTCGTGAATGTGTTCGAGCGGCGCACCAGACAGTTCGAACTGTCCACCAGGTTCCAGGCTGACACTGGCGCCGTCTTTCTTGAGGCCGATAAGGTAGCCGGCCTCCTCAATCGGCGTCCAGCCGAACTGATCCCGCAAGCCTTCCAGCATGGCGCGGATCGAAGACGTCCCCTCATAAGGCAGCGGCTTCAGGTCGGACCAGGTGAACCCGAATTTCTCATGCTCGGTGCCAATGCGCCAGTCGGCTTTCGGTTTACTGCCAGCCTCAAACCACTCCACCAGTTCCGTTTTTCCGGAAATGCGCGGCGCAGATTCGTCGATATCCTTGGTCGGTGTTGTCACGCCCCTGCCCTCCTGGAGTGTTTTATGTTTCAGGCAGATAGGGAGCTTTTTGCCAATCGCCAACCTGTGATTGCCAAAGGGTGAGCGCTGACACAACCGCTGTCTCTGCGCGAAGGATGCGCGGCCCCAGCGTAATCGGCAGAACAAAGGCGAGTTCCCGCAGGATTTTTCTCTCTTTCGGGGAAAAACCACCCTCAGGCCCAATAAGTATGGCAGCGGGCCGGCCGGTCAGCTGCTCTCGATATTGTGATAGCGGGGCAGCTTCAGCGGCTTCGTCGCAATAGATAAGCGGCACGCCAGGCCGCCAGGCCGCGAGGATTTTTGCCAGCGATTCGGCTTCAAATATCTCCGGCAGGTCCATTCGTTCGGTCTGTTCGGCAGCTTCGATCGCCAACGTCCGCAAACGATCTGTCCGGACCCGTTGGGTCTGCGTGTATTCGGTCATCACCGGGTAAATCGCCGTGACGCCAAGCTCTGTCGCTTTTTCGACGATAAAATCGGTTCTGGCTTTCTTGATCGGTGCAAAAAGCAGGGTCAGGTCTGGTCCTGATATCTGTTCACGCGATTGCTTTCGCGGATTCAGAACAGCGATCTTGCCTCGCACAGACAGAGTGCAGTCCCACTCTCCATCAGCGCCATTAAACACCCGCACTTGCGCCCCATCGCTCAGCCGCATGACGCGCAGCAAATATCTGCTTTGCGCCTCGGGTAGGCCGATTTCCACATCTTCTTTCAGAGGGGCATCAACGTATAGACGGGCAATATGGCTCATCCTGCGCTCTATAGGCGCAAGCGAGCGTGGCGTTAAGACATGGCACCGCAAATAAAAGTCGCTATAGAGAGCGACATGACTGAGTCGCCTGATCCTGAGGAAAAGCGCTGGCGGAACATCCCGTTAGACAGCGCCTTGCCGAACTGGCTGCAAGATCTGCCGGAACAGAGCCGTCCCTATGCGGCGCTGGCGCGATGGGATCGGCCTGTCGGGATCTGGCTGCTTCTATTGCCGTGCTGGATGGGTCTCGCGCAAATGCGTATTCCGGGTGGCTTTCAATTGATGGATCTGGTCTGGATCGTGCTCTTCGCCATCGGCGCGATCGCGATGCGGGGTGCCGGTTGCACCTGGAATGATATTCGGGACCGCGACATAGATGCCGAAGTCGAACGGACGGCGATGCGTCCGCTGCCATCCGGCGATATCACGCTGCAGCAAGCCTATATGTTCCTCGCCGGGCAATTGGCGGTTGGATTGCTGGTCTGGCTCTGTCTTCCGACGGATGCGAAAATCGTCGCGCTGCTCTCCATCCCGCTCGTCGCGGCCTATCCCTACATGAAGCGGATCACCTGGTGGCCGCAGGCCTGGCTCGGATTTACGTTCAATTTCGGGGTCTTGGTCGGTGCCGCAACAGCCACCAGCGTGACGGGCGCGACAGTGGTGCTGTATCTCGGCCTCGTCTGCTGGACAGTCGCGTATGACACGATTTACGCCCTGCAGGATCGCGAAGATGATGCCATGCTCGGGGTAAAATCCACCGCGCGCCTGTTTGGCGACAAGGTGATTACCGGCGTATTCGTCTTCCATATGATGGCAACGGCCCTGATCTTCCTCGGTGCCTATTTCGCTGGGGCTGGCCGCGTCGGCGCGATTCTGGCCCTCGCCTTCTTTACCCACGGCCTCTGGCAGGTGTCACAGCTCTCAATCGACCGTCAGGCAAGGGCTCTCGACATGTTCAAGTCGAATGTCTGGGCTGGCGCAATCATTGTTGCCGGACTGGTGATCGCGGCTTTCCTCTAGGCCATTCTTGTCTGCCGTAAGGAAAAGCCTGTATATTCAGGTCATGGCTGCCGCAAAACGAATCCGTCCGCTCGATCTGTTTTCCAGGGAAGAATGGGAACATGTGTCCCGTCGATCTGACCTTATGGGGCTCGGCATGGTGGTGCATTGCTGGCTTGTGATCGGGCTCGCCATGGCGGCCGCGATCTGGCAGCCTTTGCTGATCATTCTGGCTGTTCCGATCATTGGCGCCCGACAACTGGGCCTCGCCGTTCTGATGCATGAAGCTGCGCATGGCGGCCTGTCGCAGAACAAGA
>JBCCCT010000233.1:0-4531 GCA_039033355.1 Pseudomonadota bacterium
GCAGAAGGCGGGTGGCAAGGGACGCCATTCACCTTGCCCGATGGTGAGGATGATTACATCCCCCTGCCCGACGCCTGATTGGGCACAGAGGTTCGCTTGTCGCCTGTTCCCGCTTGTGCCAAACCGTGGCGCAAACAGATCTAACAGGAGGGACAGACAGAATGATCCGTCGTACTCTGGCCATATCGGCCCTGGTGTTCGCAGCTTCTTGCACCCAGGCAACCGAAGACATTGACCCCATTACCCCCGAACCGGGCACTGACAGCGCAGAAGCCGAAGCAACGTCAGGCCTCGTCTTACCGCTACCGACAAATACCAATGCCTCGATCAGTGCAGAGGACATCCGGCAACGGGTCGCGATTCTATCCGACGACGCTTTTGAAGGACGCGGTCCCGGCGCGCCGGTTGGCGAGAAAACCGCAGATTGGCTCGCCGCCGAAATGGAACGCGTGGGTCTGCAGCCCGCGGGCGAGAATGGCACCTGGTTTCAGACCGTCGGCATGGTGGAACAATCGCTCGACGAGAATGCGTCCAGCCTGACCTTCTCAGGCGGCGCCTCTGGCGAGGACTTTCCGGTCACATTGCGCGAAGACGCGGTCATGTGGACCAAGAAGCAGGATCGCGATGAAGCGTCCTGGCAAGACTCAGAGCTGGTTTTTGTCGGCTATGGCGTCGTCGCGCCGGAATATGGCTGGGATGATTATGCTGACCTCGATGTCGAGGGCAAAACCGTTGTCATGCTGGTCAATGATCCCGGCTATGCCCGCCAGGATGAGCTCTTCAAGGGCAATGCGATGACCTATTATGGCCGCTGGACCTATAAATTTGAGGAAGCCGGCCGTCAGGGCGCCACAGGTGCGATCGTTGTGCATGAAACGGCACCAGCCTCCTATGGCTGGGAAGTCGTCGAGAATTCCTGGTCTGGCGCGCAAGCGGATCTGGTGCGTAGCGATGGCGGCGCGAACCGAACACTCTTTGAATCATGGATTTCCGAAGAAACCGCACGCGCCCTGTTTGCGGAAGCCGGGCTTGATTTTTCGGACATGAAAATTCGCGCCAAGACGGAAGGCTTTCAGCCGGTCGATATGGGCGAGCTCACGGTGAGCGGATCGTTGAGCCAGTCGGTCTCCACCACGGAGTCGCGGAATGTAGTCGGCATGCTGCCCGGCCAAACTGCGCCAGATGAGTATACGTTGTTCACAGCGCACTGGGACCATCTCGGCAAAAAGTCCGAAGAACGCGAAGGCGAGCCCACCCAGGATTTCTATCGCGACGATATTTTCAATGGCGCCGTGGATAACGCGACCGGGACGGCAGCCTTAATCGAAATTGCGGAAGCCATGGCGGAAGCGGAGCTTGATCGCTCAGCGCTTTTCCTGGCCGTGACGCTGGAAGAGTCGGGTCTACTCGGGTCGGCATTCTACGCTGAGAACCCAACGGTTCCGATGAATCAGATTGTCGCCGGGTTGAACATGGACGCCATGCTGCCGACGGGTCGGACCAGGGACATGATCGTTGTCGGCTATGGCGCGTCAGAACTGGAAGACTTGCTGAGAGAACATCTGGAAGCGAACGATCGTGTGATTGTCCCGGATCCAAGTCCGGAGGCCGGATATTTCTATCGCTCCGATCATGTCTCTTTCGCCAAGAAGGGCGTGCCCATGCTGTACGCGGATGGCGGCACTGATGCACGGGATGGTGGTGAGGCACGTGGTATGGCGGTATCCGAGACCTATCGCACACAGCGCTATCACAAGCCGATGGATGAATATGCCGAGGACTGGGACCTGTCCGGCATCGAAGAAGATGTGACGGCGCTCTATGCTGTCGGGCTTAAAGTGCTGCAGTCGGACGCGTGGCCAACCTGGTATCCAGGCAATGAGTTCGAAGCCATCCGGCAAGCCTCTCTGGCCGAGCGAGAGTGATCCGTCTTGTTATCCTATCAACACGGATTCCATGCCGGTAATCAGGCGGATGTTCTGAAACATGCCATTCTGCACGCGGTGCTGAACAGCGAGGCCGAAGCCAATCGGCCATTGTTGTACATCGAAACGCATGCCGCGCGAGGATTCTATGATCTTGGCGGGGCGCAATCACAGAAGACCGGGGAAGCGACACGCGGCGTGCTCGCCATGCCCAAAGCCGGCAACGCCCCTGGCGCTCTGCAGCCCTGGCTCAAACATGTCCAAAGCAAGGGACCGTCCTCTTATCCAGGTTCGCCCGCCCTCGCGACGCAGATCTTGCCCGGTCAGGCCCGTATCGTTTTGTTCGAGCTGCACCCGGCGGAACACAAGGCCCTGTCGCAAGCCCTGCACAAGGACTCGCGCGTTCAGATCCGCAAGGAGGACGGCTATCGCGGCGCGCTGCGGCTGCAACCCAGACGCGGCGAAAATATGCTGGTCATGCTCGACCCGAGCTATGAGACGGACGCCGACATGGACGCCCTTGCCAATTGGGTGCCGCGCGCCATGCGCAAATGGCCAAAAGCGCAATTCCTGATCTGGTTGCCTCTGTTCGCAGATGGCCGCGAGGAAGAGTTCGGCGCCTTTTTGTCCGAGCTTGATGAAGGATTTGTGGCCGGCAGCCGTTGGGCGCGACAAAGCGATGATCCATCTTCACTCGAAGGATCCGCGATGATCGGATTGCGCATAGGCGGCAGCGCCGCCAGAAAGTCGTTTGCAATCGCCGCGGAATTGGACAAACTATGGCGCTAGTCTCCAATAATGGCGACAGCGGGAGAGATGCGCCATGAATCTGTTCTTTCGACGTCTCTGGGTGCTGCTTCTGGCCTCTCTGTCCAGCAAGACCGCGCCACTGGATCGACCCATCGCGTTGAACTATCGAGTCTGGTTTACCGATCAGGACATGTTCATGCACATGACCAATAGCCGGTATTTGTCTTTCAGCGACCTGGCCCGTCTGAATTTGCTGATCCGCACCGGGATCTTGAAAAAGCTGCGGGCCAATCGCTGGCGTCTGGAAATCTGTGGTCAGACGCGAACCATCACCCGCATGCTGAAGGCGCCTCAGGCCTTCCAGATGGTTTGCGAAATCGAAGGCTGGTCAGAAACGCACATTGCATTCAATCATGCGTTCAAGCGGCGCGGCAACACGCATGCGGTGATCAACACGCTCATGCGGGTCTCCGATACGGATGGAAACCTGGTTTCACCCCAGTCGCTGATGGATGCTGTGCGATGGACAAATACCTCCCCCGCTCTGTCGGAGGCCTTTGTCGGGCTCGCCAATGAAATCGATTCCACAGCGTCTCCCTAGTAATAAAAATCGATCAATCGCGAAATGTATTTAAGTATTTGCACTTTTTGATTGAGCGAATACTTATTTTCCATTATCCATAATCCCGAACACGAATCGGGCATGATGATGAAGAGCAAAGATCCACACTGGACATTTTACGCAGAGATTCTCTCGCGATCCCTCAAGGAACTGGAGACCGCTTGCGCAGCGACGCCGGGCAGCGATGATGACGCGTTCTATCGCGCGGAATCGCCGGAGATCATCAAAGAGGCTCGAGAAGCGCTCTCAACCCTGGAAGGCTTCCTGCGCTCATATGATCAGGCCATGGCACCGCCAAGTGTTTCTGCGACGCGGCATTAGCGCGCCCGACGTCAAGCTTGATTCCTTTCCGCGCACCGCACAGAGTGGGGCAAAAGGAGAAGTCTATGGGCAAGCAGCATCTAATCACGAAATCGAACCTACGCGAGTCTCAGTGGGAAGACGCTGCCTCGACCGAATTGGCAGATGGCGATGTCCGCCTGACGATTGATGCCTTCGCGCTGACCGCCAACAACGTGACCTATGCGGCGTTTGGTGGCGCCCCGATGCACTATTGGAACTTCTTCCCGACCTCGTCTGACGGTATGGGGCGTGTCCCGGTCTGGGGATTTGCGACCGTGGCTGAATCGAAAGCGGAAGGTGTCAGCGCAGGCCAGAGATTATATGGCTATTATCCGATTTCTGAGGAGCTGATTGTTACGCCGATGAAAACATCGCCGCGCGGATTTTTCGACGCCGCTGCGCATCGGCAGGGACTGGCCCCGATCTATAATTTTTACAGCGTCATCGACACGGATCCTGCCTATGTTGAAGGCACTGAAGACCAGCAAATGCTGTTTCGTCCGCTCTATCTGACCGGCTGGATGATCTGCGACAGCCTGATGGAAGGCGACCCACAACCGGATGTGGCGGTGATTTCGAGCGCCTCTTCGAAAACGGCCATTGCGGCTGCCCACAGTTTGCAACGCCGCGGTGTGAAGACGGTCGGCGTGACCTCACCGCGCAATGTTCAATTCGTGAAAGATACTGGCCTCTATGATGAGGTCCTTGAGTATGACGCAATTGGGGACTTCTCCGCGTCAGGAAAAGCCGCCTATGTCGATTTTGTCGGCCGCCCGGAATTCACCAAGGCTGTCCATACAGCTTGCGGCGATGCCTTGATCCGTAGCCTTGTGATCGGCGCGACGGATTGGGAAGACAAACGCGCGCCTGTGGCTGATTTGCCAGGGCCTGA
>JBCCCT010000234.1:0-4516 GCA_039033355.1 Pseudomonadota bacterium
CTTGCTGCCGGAAGCCGATGGCAGCGCCGCGCCTGTCGTGGCCTTGCTCGAGCAGATCACTGAGCTTGAGCCGGACAAGGTCGCCGCCATTGCGCGGACCTTGGATCAGGCCAGCGTGTTCAATGATGTCGTGCGCGAGCAGGTGTCTAACATGACCATCGCCCAGCGCTATGAGGGCATCACCAAAGCATTTGATTCCATTCGCGATGATGCCAAAGCCCTGGTCGACCAATATGCCGATGGCAAGATCTCGACCATGGAACGGGTTTCGAATGTGTGGATGAAAATGACCCGCGGCGACATTGCCAGCCGGTTCGGCAAGATCAAGGACCTCTATCTCGAAGTCCAGGATGAATCGGCCAACCAGATCGCGCGGGAGCGGAACATTCTCGAAGCCTATCTCGATTTCAGGGGCGCGATGAAACAGTCTGAAGTGCTGGCTTTGGAGGTGCTGAAGACGGCGGAAGGCGTGCTCGAAACGGCGCGCGGCGAAGTCACAACAGCAGTCGAAGCAGTGAATGCCTTCACTGGAGACGACGCAGCTGAACGCGCGCGCGTCGAACTCGCCCGGGATGAAAAGCTACGCGAGCTGCAAGCCGAAGAGAAACGCTATCAGATTGCCAAGGACCTGTCAGACAATCTGACCATTGGCTATAACACGTCCGAAGTCATCATGGCGCGCCTGGTTCAGATCACGACGGCGAAAGAACGGGTCTATGCCCAATCGGTCAGCTTTTTCTCGACCAATGAAGTGGTGCTAACCGCCCTCACCGCCAGCTTTACCGGCATGCACGGCCTACATGAGAGTACGCAAACGCTCGAAGCAATGAAGGACGGCGTCAATAAGAGCCTCGAAGTCCTGGCCGAGATTGGCGGCGAAGTTCAGGAAGCCGCGACCCGCGCCGGTTATGGCCCAACCGTCTCGGCGGCGTCCGTCAAAATGCTGGTCGACAGTGTGGTCAACTTCCAGGAGCGCTCACAAGTCATCATTGCGGAAATGCGCGACCTCTCGACCAAGAACTCGGCTGAGATCCGCGATGCCGTGGAAGATGGCAAACAGCGCCTGACCAAACTGGTTCAGGATGGAGCCGCATTGGCGCTAACCGCTTAAGGGCAAGATGACTGCGACGCCTCAAACCCAAACGCTCGACGATGTGCTCGTCGCGATGGACGTGGTCGACACGCTGCGCCATCGCGATCTGATCCTGCAAAAGGAACTGGATCAGGAAGGCCGCGAGCAGCAGCTGATTGCCCGCTTGCGCGAAATCTATGCCGCGCAGGGGATTGAGGTGACCGATGAAGTTTTGCTGCAAGGCGTTCGCGCGCTGGAGGAGCAACGCTTTCACTATCGCCCGCCGGCGCCGTCGCTGGGCACGCGCCTGGCCAAGATTTATGTCTCGCGCGACCGCTGGTGGAAGCCGGTGGCGGGTGGCGTGGCCGCGTTGGTCGCAGGTGTGCTCGCCTATCAGGTCGGTGTGGTTCAACCCACCAAAGCCAATGCGGCGCGGGTCGAACGCGCGATCACGGAAACGCTACCGCAACAGCTGACGGCCGCACATGATGAAGCTGTCGCCATCTCGCAATCAGAAACTGCCAACCAATTGGCCGCAACTTATCTCGTGGACGGACGGACCGCTTTGCAGGATCGCGATGTCGCCCAGACCGAAACGGCAATCAGCAATCTGACCCAGCTCAAGACCGATCTCGCCGTCAGCTATGACGTGCGCGTCGTTTATGGCCCGGGCGAGCCGCGTTCCGGTATTTTCCGTATTCCCGATGATGCGCCGACCGCGCGCAATTACTATCTCATCGTAGAGGCCGTAGATCCGGCCGGCCGCCTGGTCGAGGTCGAGATTGAATCCGAAGAAGATCGCAAGACCGAACGCGTCTCGCGCTGGGCGCAACGCGTCAGCGAAGACGCCTTCAATACGGTCGCGTCGGACAAACGTGATGACCAGATCATCCAGAATGCGGTGATTGGCAGCAAATCGGTCGGCACCCTCGCGCCCACCTATTCGGTCGCGACGCCGGGCGGCGCGATACTGGAGTGGTGAGCATGGCCAAGTGGATTTCAGGACGTGACGCGCTCGCGCATTTGGACCGCCGGCTCAGCCGCCTGCGGACCCGGCTCAATGATGCGATCCAGACGGCGGACAGTATTGATGGCCGACTGGCGGAAATTCAGTCGCATCGCGTCGGCGCTCTACAACGCCTCGCCGACATGCGGCTCGATGTCATTCAGCAAGCCGATTTTGAAGACCTCGATCGTCTGCATCAACAGGCGCTTGAAATGCTGCAATCGCACAGCGCCTATATCGAAGAAGAACGCGAGGCGATCGAGACGGCGTCGAGCAAGATTACCGATCTCGAAACGCAGCGCACCGATCTCGCGCAACAGCACGAAACGCTGGAAGCCGAGATTGAGGCCAAACTGGCCGAGATTGAAGCCCGCCTGAAAGAGGATGAAGCCTATCGCGGCCTGGTCCAGGCTTTCGAAGATGCCGATGCGATTGCAGATCGCGCTGACCAGAAGCTCGCCGTCGCCATCGATGAGCGCGAAGAGAAAAGCGAAGCCTATCTCAGTGACCCGCTCTTCTCATACCTTTGGGAGCGCGGCTTTGGCACGACCGCTTATAAAGGCGGCGGCCTGTTCAAGATGCTCGATGGCTGGGTCGCCAAGCTCTGCAAGTATGAGGGCGCGCGACCTAATTATGCGCGCCTGAACGACATTACTGATTGGCTTGGCGATCATGCCAAGGACACGCGCGTGGCGGCCGAGCTCGCAAAGACCACGCTCGAAGCCGCCGAGCGTGAGGCCATCGAAGATGCAGGCATTCCCGCCGACGAGGCAAAGACGGATGGTTTGCGCGCAGACATTGCTGCGGTTGATGCCAATATCATCTCCGCCGAGACCCGGCATTCTGTGCTGACCGAACAGCATGCCAAGACCCTGATTGGCGAAGAGGGCCCGGCCAAGCAGGCGCGCAAACTGCTCGAGCGCGGTTTGCAGAATATGAGCATTCCAGATCTACGCCAGCTCGCTGCCGAAACCGTGACGCTGGACGATGATGAGATCGTTGATGATCTGGTCGAGCTGCGCACAGAGGAAATGTCGCTGGAGCTTGAGACCGAGCGCGTCTCGGATGCGCCCACGAGATTAGGCGAAGAACTGGGCGCGTTCGAAGCCCTGCGTCGCCGCTTCAAAGAGGCTCGCTTCGACAGCGATGCGGCCTTGATCAAGATTGCCCTGTTCGATGACGCGCTGGAGAATTTGGGTTCCGGCCGCCTGTCGGTGAGCAAGGCGCTGAAACAAATTCACCAATCGGTGCGCCGCAAGGAAAGTCGCACCCGAAACGGCTTTGGTGGCCGGCGCTCACGCAACGATTTCGAAGTCTATGACATTATCGGCGTCATCGCCGAAGAAGCCCTGCGTCACGGCATGAGCGGCGGACGCCGTCGTGGTGGCTTTGGCGGTTTTCCAACCCGCGGCCGCGGCACATCGAGGCGTTCCAGCCCGCGCAAACGTGGCGGCGGATTCAAGACCGGGGGCGGGTTCTAGAGCCCCGGCCAAACCGCCCAAAAGTGTTCTCACAACGCTTGAAGCGTGCCTGTGCCTCGTCTAGGTTCCGCTCAAAATTCCGATCATTCAGGAGCCGCCATGTTGCGCCGCGTTTTCACCGCACTCATCGCCTTGTCATTTTCCGCGTTCGCCGCACCCGCTTTTGCGAAACCCGTCGAATACTTCCAGGTCGAGGGCGTCACTTATGATGCCAGTGTCCCGTCTTTCGAGTCCCAGGTCGGTTATGAAATTGGCGAACGTCCGGTGCGTTTTGGTGACATGATCCCCTATTTGCAGGACCTCGCCGAACGCTCTGACCGGATCAGTGTCGAGACGATTGGCTACTCCCATGAGCGACGCCCCATCCTGACCTTCACGGTGACCAGCCCCGACAACCATGCCAATCTGGAATCGATCCGCCAGACCCACCTCGCGCGCCTGCAGGGGAATGCCGCGGCTGACGCCGCGCCAATGGTGCTGTGGATCAATTATGGCGTCCATGGCGCAGAGACCTCGTCCATGGATGCAGCCATCCCGCTGCTCTATCACTTCGCAGCGGCTGAAGGCCCGGCGATCGAAGCGCAACTCGATAATGCCGTCATGATCTTCACCGTCGTGTTCAATCCGGATGGCCATGCCCGGCGCATCGATCATGTTGAGACTTTCTGGTCCTATGGCGAGAATACCGACTTGAATGACGCCGCCCATAATATGTGGATCGAGGCGCGGACGAACCATTACTGGTTTGACCTCAACCGCCAATGGTTGCTTCTGACACAGCCGGAGAGCCAGGCCTGGATCCAGGAATGGCACAAATGGAAACCCATGGTGTCTGCGGATTATCATGAAATGGGATCCGCCAGCCCATACTACTTCCACCCCGGTGAGGAGTTGCGCCGCAACCCGCTTATTCCAGAACGTGCCCGCGAGTTGACGCAAGGCATTGGCGAGCGCCAC
>JBCCCT010000235.1:0-4430 GCA_039033355.1 Pseudomonadota bacterium
CGATCTCGAACTGGACCGAGCTTGATATCTGGCAATATATCCGCCGCGAACAGATCGAGATTGTCCCACTTTATTATGCCGCTGAGCGCCCTGTCGTAGAATGGGAAGGCAGCCAGATCATGGTCGATGATGACCGGGTGCCGGAAGAGCTCGCCAAGACCGCGGTGATGAAGTCCGTCCGTTTCCGCACGCTTGGCTGCTATCCGCTCACCGGCGCGGTGGAGAGCACCGCCGATACGCTGGAAGACATTATTCAGGAAATGCTGCTGACCACCTCATCCGAGCGCCAGGGCCGGACGATTGACCGCGACCAGGCCGCTTCGATGGAGAAGAAGAAGCAAGAGGGGTATTTTTGATGTCTCACGTGGATGCTCTGATTGCTGAAGATATCTCCGCCTATCTCGAGGCGCATGAGAACAAGTCGCTACTGCGCTTCATCACTTGCGGCAGTGTGGACGACGGCAAGTCGACCCTGATTGGCCGGCTGCTCTATGATTCCAAGATGATCTTTGAGGATCAGCTCGATGCTCTTGAAAGCGATTCCAAGAAGCATGGCACGCAAGGCGAGAATATCGACTTTGCCCTGCTGGTCGATGGCCTGTCGGCCGAACGCGAACAGGGCATTACCATCGATGTCGCTTATCGCTTTTTCTCGACCGATCGCCGCAAATTCATTGTCGCCGATACGCCCGGCCATGAACAATATACGCGCAACATGGCGACCGGCGCCTCGACAGCGGATCTCGCCATCCTGATGATTGATGCACGCAAGGGCGTGCTGACCCAGACGCGCCGCCACAGTTTCATTGCCAGCTCACTTGGTATTCGCAAACTGGTCCTCGCGATCAACAAGATGGATCTCGTTGATTATGATGAGGCGGTCTATAACCGGATCGAGCAGGACTTCCTGGAATTTGCTGAAGAGCTTTCCGCCGGGATCGAGATCCAGGCCATTCCGATGTCGGCCCTGGCGGGCGACAACATCACTGAGAATTCGGGCAATATGCCCTGGTATCAGGGCCCGCCTTTGATGGAGTATCTTGAGACCGTGCCCGTCGATGACCAGCGCGTTAATGCGCCGTTCCGGATGCCGGTCCAATGGGTCAATCGGCCCAATCTCGACTTCCGCGGCTTTTCCGGCCAGATCGCGTCCGGCTCGATCAAGCCGGGCGACCGGGTCAAGACATTGCCCAGCGCCAAGGAAACCACGATTGAACGGGTCGTCGTCCATGGCGGCGATCTGAAAGAAGGCATTGCCGGACAATCGGTAACGCTGACCTTTGCTGATGAAGTCGACACGTCCCGCGGCGATGTCATTTGCGCGGCAGGTGAGCCGGCCGAAGTGGCGGACCAGTTCCAGGCGCGGGTTCTGTGGATGGCGGATACAGACATGCTGCCAGGGCGGCGTTATCTCGTAAAGATTGGCGCCAAGACGGTCACGGCCACTGTACTCGATCTGAAATTCGGGATCGACGTCAACACGCTGCAAGACAAACCGGCCAGCACGCTGGGTCTCAATGATTTTGGTGTCATCACCATGGCGCTCGACCAGCCGATTGCGTTTGATCCCTATGATGTCAATCGCGAGACCGGCGGCTTCATCTTCATCGACCGGATGACCAATAATACGGTTGGACTCGGTCTGATCGACTTTGCCTTGCGCCGGGCCGGGAATATTCACTGGCAGGCGCTCGACGTGGACCGGATCGCGCTCGCCAAGCAGAAAGAGCAAAAGCCCGCGGTGCTCTGGTTCACGGGGCTCTCCGGCTCCGGTAAGTCGACCATTGCCAATGCGCTGCAGCAGAAACTGTTCGCCCTGGGCAAGCATACTTTTGTGCTGGATGGCGACAATGTCCGCCACGGCCTCAACCGCGATCTCGGCTTTACCGATGCTGACCGGGTGGAGAATATCCGCCGTGTCTCCAACGTCTCGAAACTGATGAGCGATGCGGGTCTGATCACCCTGGTCAGCTTCATCTCGCCCTTCCGGTCAGAACGACAGATGGCGCGTAACATGATGTCCGACGGTGAGTTTGTGGAGATCTTTGTCGATACGCCGCTCTCGGTGGCTGAAGAGCGTGATGTGAAAGGCCTCTATAAGCGCGCCCGCGCCGGTGAAATCAAGAATTTCACCGGGCTCGACAGTCCGTATGAAGCGCCGGAAAATGCTGAGATCGTGATCAATACCGTCGATCAGAGCCCGGAAGAGGCGGCCGATCAGATTATTGTCTGGATGCGCGAGCGTGGTTGGTTTGAGGTTTAGGCTTTCAACCGAGCAGATGCTGGCGACGGCTTGATCAAAAAACACCCCGCTCCGAGCCCCTCTCCCGATCGCGGGAGAGGGGTTGGGGTGAGGGCGCCATAGTTTGCGATTAAAGCGAGTCCATCTCAACCCGCACGCATCTTGCCCTCATCCCCGGCCCTTCTCCCGCGATCGGGAGAAGGGGGCGCTGGTGGCCACCGTCAGGTCGATGCGCTGTGAGTTCAACCCGCTAGCGCTTCCTTCTTTTCCTCAATCTCCATCCAGTCGCGTTCTGCCTGTTCGAGTTCGCCGCGCGCCGCTTCGAGCCGCGTATTGATGCGCTGAAACGCATCGGGATCGTCATTGAACAGGTTCGGGTCAGACAGTTTGCCTTCGAGCTCGGAAATCTCGCTTTCCAGCTGGGGCATCGCGGCCTCGACTTCTTTCAGGCGATGCTGATCCTTGAAGCTGAGCTTGGTGGCCTTTTTCGGTTCGCTCGGTTTGGGCTTCGCGCTTTTGGCTTTCTTCTCAGCTTTGCTTGCCTTGCCCGGCTTGCCTTTGATCTGCGATTGCGCGTCGGTCCAGCCGCCCGCGGTCTCGACCCATTTGCCCTCGCCCAAGGGCACCAGACACGAGGTCACGGTCGCATCGAGAAACGCGCGATCATGGCTGACCAGGATCAGCGTGCCTTCAAAGTTTAGCAACATGTCCTCAAGCAGATCCAGAGTCTGCATGTCGAGATCATTGGTCGGTTCATCGAGGACGAGGACATCCGTCGACTGGGCCAGAGCGATGGCCAGGGTCAGCCGGTTGCGCTCGCCGCCGGACAAGGCGCCGACGGCCTGACGTAGCTGGTCGGGCTTGAACAGAAAGTCCTTGGCATAGGCGGCGACGTGGCGCTGCTTGCCTTGCACCATGATGCTGTCGCCGCCCTGCGGCGCCATCGCTTCCCAGAGCGTGTCCTTGGGACGGAGTGTGTCGCGCGTCTGATCGAGATAGGTGATGCGCAGCGCCGGGTTGAGTTTGACATTGCCGCTGTCGCGCTCAAGCTCATCGAGCAGCAGTTTGAGCAAGGTCGTCTTGCCAACGCCATTCGGTCCGATCAGGCCAACCCGATCCCCGCGCAGGATCTTGAAATCGAGATCCTCGACAATGATCAAATCGCCATACCGTTTGCTGAGGCCGAATGTCTCGATGACTTTGCGCGATTGGTGCCCGGCCTCTTCGGCGCTGATCCCGGCCTTGGCTTTCTGGGCCACAATCGCCGCCTTGCGCCGCGCGGCTTCCGCGCGCATGGCTTTGAGCTTGTGCAGCCGGCCCATATTGCGCGCCCGGCGGCCGGTCACGCCGCGTTGCAGCCAGTGTTCCTCGGCCTTGAGCTGGGTTTTGAGCTTTTCCAGCTGGCGGATTTCCGCCTCTTCAATCTCCTCGGCCCAGCGTTCGAAATCGCCATAGCCTTTCGGACTTTTCAGCACGACGCCGTCGCGCAGCCAAAGCGTATTGGTGGTGACATTTTCCATGAAAGTCCGGTCGTGACTGACCAGGAGCACCGCGCCATTAAAGCCCAGGAGCCGCGCCTCAAGGGTCTCGATCATAGGCACGTCTAAATGGTTGGTCGGCTCATCAAGCAGCAGGACATCCGGATCGCTTGCGAACGCCTTGGCCAAGGCGCTGCGGCGAATTTGGCCACCAGATAGCGTGTTCGGGGCGGCGTCGGGGTCGACGCCAAAATGACCAAGCTCGGCTTCGGCCCGCCATGGTTCAGCATCATTTGAAGTGGCGTAATCGAGAACCGTCTCAAAAGCGCTGAGATCCGGTTCCTGTTCGACCTTGGTGATGACCGTGCCAGGATGGATCCACAATTCGCCATCATCAGCTTCATGGCGGCCCGTGATCAGGCGCATCAAGGTGGATTTCCCGGCGCCGTTTCGCCCGACCAGCGCTGCGCGTTCGCCCTTGGCCAGGGTAAATGTGACGCCTTCAAAAAGCGGCTTGCCGCCAAAGGCGAGCCGGACATCGGTCAGGGTGAGAATGGGCAAAGACATTTGGCGGTGTTTGCGCTGCTACACTTATGAGGTCAATCTTTAGCCTCATCCTGAGCGAAGTCGAAGGACGAGGCGGGCTTCCGGGAAGCACGGCCCTTTATCCTTCGACTGCGCTCAGGATGAGGGCCTGAAGATAGGCTAAG
>JBCCCT010000236.1:0-4420 GCA_039033355.1 Pseudomonadota bacterium
CAAGACGGTCGAGCCGGACGTGCTGATGGAAAGCCTGTTCCGGATCTGTGATCTGGAGACCAAGTTCAGCCTCAATATGAACGTGCTGCACAAGGGTGCACCGCAAGTCATGGGACTAAGACAGGTCTTGCGGGCCTATCTTGATCATCGCCGCGAAGTGGTGATGCGCCGGTCGCAATTCCGACTCGACAAGATTGAGAAGCGCCTGCACCTGCTCGACGGTTATCTGGTCGCATATCTCAATATTGATGAAGTGATCCGCATCATCCGCGAGGAAGACGATCCGAAACAGGAGATGATGGACCGGTTCGGCATCACCGAAATCCAGTCCGAAGCCATTTTGAATCTGCGTTTGCGCGCTTTGCGCAAGCTTGAGGAAATGGAAATCCGCAAGGAGCATGCGACGCTCAGCGAAGAGCGGAGTGACATTATCGCCCTGCTCGGCTCGGAAGGCCGTCAATGGACCAAGGTCAAGAAAGAGCTGAAAGAAGCGCGCAAAGTGTTTGATACAAGTACCGAGCTTGGACGGCGTCGCGCCAATTTCGAAGATGCGCCTGTGATTGACGTTGGCGCCGCGCTGGAAGCGTCCATGCCGAAAGAGCCGTTGACGGTGGTTCTGTCCACCAAGGGCTGGATTCGCGGCATGAAGGGGCATGGCATCGACCTCAGCTCCGCCAAGTTCAAGGATGGTGACACCTTGCTCTTCTCGGAAGAGGTGCACACCACGGACAAGCTTATCCTGATGTCCTCGGATGGCCGCGCCTTTACGCTGACTTGCGATAAGTTACCTGGCGGCCGCGGTCATGGGGAGCCAATCCGGATCTCGATCGACCTGGAAGACAGTGTCGAAATTGTCGGGATGTTCAGGCTCGACGGGTCACGCAAGCGGATCATGGCGTCAGATGCTGGCTATGGTTTCGTTATTCAGGAGAGTGAGCTGGAATCCAACCGCAAGGCTGGTAAGTCCGTGGTCAGTGTTCCGGACGGGGCAAAACTGCTCAGCGTCGACCTCGCTAATGGGGACCATGTCGCGGTGATCGGGACGAATAAGAAACTCCTAATCTTCCCACTCGATGAGCTGCCGGAAATGTCGCGCGGCAAAGGCAACAAGCTGCAAAACTATCGCGGAACCGACAAGCTGGGCGATGTTCTGGCCTTCCACGCAGAAGACGGCCTGATCGTCACGGACAGTGCCGGACGCATGCGCGGTTTCCCGGAATGGCGCGAGTGGATTGGCAAACGGGCCCAGGCGGGTAAGTCGGCCATGCGCGGCTTCCCACGCTCTGGCAAGTTTACCGGTTAGCGCTCTGCCGCTAGGGTCTCTCGCATGATCACTCCTGGATATGTGCAGCGCATGGCGCGCTATAATCGCTGGCAGAATGAAAACCTGTACGGTGCCGCAGATACGCTATCAGACGCCGAACGCCGCCGCGATCGCGGCAGCTTTTTTCAATCCATCCATGCGACCCTGTCGCATGTTCTCTGGGCAGACGAGCTGTGGATGAGCCGCCTCTCGGACTGGGAAGCGCCGGTCGGGACGTCGCGCGAAGTGCCGCTTTATGATGACTGGGACGGGCTAAAGATCAGACGCGCCGCAGCGGATCTACGCTTCATCGAGTGGGGCGATAGCCTCACTCAGGTGGCAGTAGATGGCGACCTGGAATGGTATTCCGGCACGCTGAAGCGCGGCATGACCAGCCCGCGTGCAGCCTGTATCATGCAGGTCTTCAACCATCAGACCCATCATCGTGGCCAGGTGCATGCAATGCTAACAGCGGCGGGGACCACACCGGACGATACCGACATCCCGTTCATGCCTGAATCTTATCTGTAATCAGACGCCGAGCACGTCGCTCATATCATACAGCCCGGGCGATTGCTGCGCCGCCCATTCCGCGGCCTTGATCGCCCCATGGGCGAAGACCGCTCGGTCAAGCGCGCTGTGGCACAAAGACAAAACCTCCATCTCAGACCCGATCGTCACTTCGTGATCGCCAATCACGCCGCCGGTTCGGCGCACGGAAAAGCCGATCTCGCCAGGCCCACGCTTGGCATCCGGGCCGTCATAAGGCGCGATCCGGAGCTCGCTCAGCGCCTTGCCTCGCCCTTGCGCGGCCGCTTCACCCAACATCAAAGCCGTGCCCGATGGTGCGTCGACTTTGTGCTTGTGATGCGTTTCAGCAATTTCAATGTCCCAGTCTTCCCCCAGCCGCGCGGCCGCTTGCCGGACGAGCGCTTCAAGCAAATTCACCCCCAGCGAGAAGTTCCCGGCCTTTACGATGGCGAGGTTGGACGCGGCATGGGCGATATCCTGTTCCTGCGCGGTCGTGAAGCCAGTGGTTCCGATCACGGCGGCGCGAACCCCCTGCTCCGGCAAAACTTTCAGAACACTCAAGGTCGCTTGCGGCACCGTAAAATCTAGCCAGGCCGCTGCGCCAGATGTCGCCTGCTGCAGATCATCGGTCGCCATAACACCAATCGGTTCGCTGCCTGCCAATCGACCAATATCCAGACCGAGCGCTGCCGCGCCAGGGGCTTCGGAGCCGCCGCTAATGGTGTGGCCGGACGCCAGCGCCGCAGACGCCAATTGGCGCCCCATTCGGCCGGCACAACCGGCAATTGCAAGTCTCAATGGCATGGTCATCCCTGCCTTATACAGAGCTTCGCGCGCCTGGCCACTAGGCAGCATGGTCCGCCGCTGCTAAGGCCGCCCGCATGTATCAGATCTCTGCCAAAGGCCCACGCGCGGCCATCGAAACTGCCTGGGATGTCCTGGCCTGGACCGACCCGTCGCCTGCGGGGGCGGTGGACGCCAAGGAAGACACCCGGCTGACCTGGCGCCTCGATGCCTATGCGGAGACCCTCGACGATGCACAAGCCAGCGCGGCACTGATCCGCGAGGCCGCGCCAGAGCTTAATCCCGTCGTCGAAGCCTTGCCGGATCGCGACTGGGTCACCCTGTCCCTGGAAGGATTACCGCCGGTCCACGCTGGCCGGTTCATCGTCGCTGGCAGTCATGCGCTGACCCGGACCTCGCCCGGCAAGACCGATATTCTGATCGAAGCTGGCCCGGCGTTCGGCACAGGTCATCACGGGACGACGCTGGGATGCTTGCTTGGCTATGAGCATGTTTTGAAAGGCGGGGTTCCAGGCAAGGTTCTGGATGTCGGAACCGGCTCCGGTGTCCTGGCCATCGCTGCCATCAAGACCGGTGCGGAGCGCGCCATCGGGACGGAGATCGATGTCCAAAGCGTCACTGTGGCGAATGAAAACGCGAGCAAAAACAATGTATCAGACGCGTTCAAGACGTATCAAACGCGCGGCGCCACAAATCGGATTATCCAATCTGCGGCGCCGTATGATTTGATTTTTGCCAACATCCTGGCCCGCCCTCTGACCCGATTGGCACCAAGTCTGGTGCCGTTGATCGGACCGGGCGGCCATATCATCCTGTCAGGTCTGCTGACCCGACAGGAACCATTGGTGCGTGCCGCTTATACAGGCCGAGGCCTGGCCCTGGTCAAACGCATCCGAAAGGATGGCTGGTCGACCCTGGTTCTGCGACGCGCTGTGTCTGCCTAGTGGGCGATCCGGCGTGCGTGACGCGCGGTGCGCTGAGTCAGCAGACGCGGCCGAGAGGCCTCGATAGCGGCATCGCTCTTGGTGATGGCGACTTTGTTCGTAGGGGCAATTTCCTGAACGTTCTCTGACGTCGTCGGAAAGAAGGCTTGAAGGCCGGTATACCCGCGCATGATGTTCAAAGATTTCATTTTTCTATTCCTGGGAGGTTATTTTATTGTTGTGCAGCCTAGATAGGCGCAAAGGGTTGCAAAACAATATACAAAAACAGTAATATGTATGATTTTCTGCATGTCTCATTTTCATCTTTGCACGCATCCTCGATCAGGACTAACTAAGCCCCATGAAACAGAATTTTGACGTCAAAGGCGGGCCGCAAATCGGTCGCGCAAATGTGCCCCAACTTCGATCGAAACTTGCGGAAACTGGACTGGATGGGTTTTACGTCCCGCACGAGGATGAATATCAGAACGAATACCTGCCGGACGCCAATGAACGTCTCGCCTGGGTCAGTGGGTTCACCGGATCTTTCGGATCAGCCCTGATCATGACCGACCGCGCCGCGATTTTTGTCGATGGCCGATACACGATCCAGGCTGCTGAACAGACCGACTCGGATCTGTTTGAGCGAGTCGCTGTTCCGGACCCCGGCGCCTTTGGCTGGATCGCCGCGCAGGATTTTTCCGGTCAATGCATCGGGTATGATCCCGCCTTGATGACCCCGAATGATGTTCAGGCGTTCGAGACGGCCGCCAAGAAGGCTGGCGCGACCATTGTTGCGGTCACGACAAACCCGATTGATGCGGCCTGGCAGGATCGCCCTGCCCAGCCTCAGGCGCCC
>JBCCCT010000237.1:0-4398 GCA_039033355.1 Pseudomonadota bacterium
CCGATGATGGCACCCCGGCCTATCCATGACTCGCCTTACCGAACACGCGCCGGCCAAAATCAACTTATCTCTCCATGTCGGTCCGCCGAATGAGAATGAGCGACACAATCTGGTGTCGCTGGTGACCTTTGCCGATACGGACGCGGCAGACATTTTGACGGCTGAACCCGCGACCCATTTCAGTCTCGCAGTCGATGGCCCGTTTGCGCGTCAATCCGGTCCAGCAAAGAACAACCTGGTCTTGAAAGCCGCCCGCGCCATGAATGATGCGCTGGATGGCAATGCGCCGCCGCTCGCGTTTCGCCTGCAGAAGAAACTGCCTTGCGCCGCAGGAATTGGCGGCGGCTCGGCAGATGCCGGGGCTGCCTTGCGATTGATCGTTCGGGCCCATGGGGGTGAGACAGCCCAGACCATGGCAGAAGCCGTGGCCCCGCTGCTCGGCGGCGATGTGCTGGCCTGCTTTCGTAACTTTCCCGGATTCATGACCGGCGAAGGCGAAACGTTTGAACCGGTGCTGAGTGTCCCGCGTCTGCCGGCGCTCCTGGTCAATCCCGGCATCGCATGCCCGACGGATGCAGTCTTCAAGGCCTATGACGAGGTGGCGCCGGACGTCATTCCGGAACATCCACCTTTGCCTGACAACCGCACAGCCTTGCGGGCCTTTGTCAGCTGGCTGAATGACAATACGCGTAACAGCCTGCAATCGCCGGCGATGAGCATGCACCCTGAAATCACCAAGGTCCTGGCCGCTCTACAATCGCTGATGGGTGTGCGCATGGCACGCATGTCTGGCTCTGGCGCCACGTGCTTTGCGCTGTTTGAAGGCATGGAGCAGGCCGAAGCCGCAGCGGACAGCCTGGCTCGGCAATACCCTGACTGGTGGATTCAGTCCTCCTTGCTTGGGGGCGCTTGATGGCGTGGCAAGTCTGGCTGTTAAGCGCGGCCTTAGCAGCCATCAGTTTTGCCGTGGCTTTGGTGGCCTGCCGCGCGGTGATGAAACTCAAAGTGGTTGATGCCCCGGACGGCGCGCGCAAAACCCAGACCCATGCCGTGCCCCGGCTGGGCGGCGTCGCGATTTTCGCGGGCGCGGTCCTGGGCGGATGTGTTGGACTATTCGTATTGGCCGTGGCGTACGGGATCAGCCCGGTTCAGGTGATCGTTATTCATTGGCAGGAAATGAGCGCTGGCGATGCCACGCTCCTTCTCGCGCTCGCCTTTACCGCCACCGCATTTCTGATTGGTCTTTGGGACGATCTCCAGACCGCCAATACCAAAGCGAAGCTCGTTATGTTCGCTGTGGTCTGTATCGCCGTGACCGCGCTGGGACTGACCCCAGCGGCTCTACCTACACCCTGGGGGGAAATCGCATCGCCTGGCCTGATGATAGCCGGCAGCGCCCTGTGGCTCCTGGTCTTCACAAATGCCGCCAATTTCATGGACGGCTCTAACGGATTGGCGATTGGCTCGATCGCGATCATGCTCGCAGCGCTCGCCATGACCGGGATTGCCGCAGGAGCCTTTGTTTTCAGTGTCTGGTGGTTCCCGGTCTGCGGCGCTGTGGCCGGCTTTATGACGCATAATCTGCGCGGCCAGCTCTATGCTGGCGACGCTGGCGCCCTGGCCCTTGGCGGCCTGTTCGCCAGTCTGGGCCTGATGGCCGGTCTGGAGGTCTGGACGGTGGCAACCTTCGCATTGCCATTCCTGATCGATGTGTTGCTGACCCTGGCCTGGCGGACCAAGCATGGGCGCAACCTGCTCGACGCGCATCTGGACCATTCTTATCAATGCCTGATCGATAGCGGCTGGAGCCACTTTGAAGCGGCGCTGCTCTATTGGGGACTTTCGGCGACGGCCGGGGTCCTGGCCTATATTGGCGCGCAGGCGGGCGGCGCTGCGCCCTTCCTGATTTTCTGGACGCTAACCGGGGCCGGCACCCTGCTCTGGCTGATCCATCGACGCACCGCCAAGCGAAACAATCTCGCGCACTAGGCCATCAGTACCATAAGTCTGGGCTTTCAAGTTTGGCCGACATGACCAGGCCACCGGCACCAGCAACAAGACCATGACAGCGCCCGCAATCGTCGCCTGGACCCCGCCTTTCCCTGTCATGTTGGTCAGCCCGACATAGACCAGGAAAATCCCGAGCAGACTTCCGGCAATGCCAAGAATGAATAAAGCCGTGCGCCAGGGCGCAGAATAGCCATGCTTGATCTGCAAGCCCGGATTCACCCGTTCCAGACCTTGCGCCACCGCGATGATGAGCGCGAAAAACTCTTCCCGCGCGCCGCCCGTATCGGTGTATTCAATTTTGGTAACCCCGGTTTCGGAGGTCAGGTGCAGCCAGGCGCTACGCGTGCCGCGATAGGTCACCGTGTTCCAGCTTGCGCCGGTCACATCGGCAAGATTGAGCGCATTGGCGCCGCCGCGGCGCATCAGGTGATCATCCTTGATCGCCCAGGTCTGGGTCTTGCGAACCGGCGCTGGCTTGAAACTGTATTCACGCATCAGCGCCTCACGGATCACATATTCGGATAGGCCGGACCGCCGCCACCTTCAGGCGTCACCCAATTGATGTTCTGGTTCGGGTCCTTGATATCGCAGGTTTTGCAGTGAATGCAGTTTTGCGAATTGATCTGGAAGCGTGGCGGCTGGCCATCTTCCTCAACCCATTCATATACACCGGCCGGGCAATAGCGCTGAGATGGACCGCTGAAGATATCGAACTCTGACGATTTTTGCAGCGCTGGATCAGCAACTTTCAAATGCTTCGGCTGATCCTCGGCATGATACGTGTTGGTGAAGGAGACATTGGTCAGCTTGTCAAAGCTGAGCACGCCATCCGGCTTTGGATATTCGATCGGTTTGCAGTCGCTCGCGGGCTTCAGATACTGGTGGTCCGCCTTGCCATGCTTGAGCTGCGGAATGTAGCCGAACCCAACCAGATAGCGCATCCACATGTCCGGCATGCCCAGCACGGCGCCAGGCATAGTGCCAAAGCGCGACATGAGCGGCTTCACATTGCGCACGCGGGCAAGATCGGTCCAGACCCAGCTATCGCGCACGGCTTGCTGATACCCGTCAAGCTTGTCAGACGCACGGCCAGCGCGGACAGCCTCAACGGCTTGTTCAGCCGCCAGCATCCCCGTCTTCATGGCATTGTGCGTGCCCTTGATCCGCGGCAGGTTCACGAAACCGGCCGAACAGCCAATCAGCGCACCGCCCGGGAAGGCCAGGCGCGGAATGGACTGAATGCCGCCAGACGTGATCGCCCGAGCGCCATAAGCCTCGCGCTTGCCGCCTTTGAGGAATTTCGAAATATCATCGTGATGCTTGTAGCGCTGGAACTCGTCATAGGGTGACAGATGCGGGTTCTTGTAATTCAGGTGAACCACATAGCCGACCGAGACATAATTCTCGCCGCCTTCAGAGAAATGATAGAGGAAGCCACCGCCGCTGCCATCTTTCTCTTTCACCGGCCAACCGAAAGTGTGCTGCACAAAACCAGCGCTGAATTCCGGATGATCGGCAGGGACTTTCCAGACCTCTTTCAGTCCGATTCCATATTTCTGCGGGTCGCACTCGGCTTCGAGATTATACTTCGCTTTGACTTCCTTGGTCAGCGAGCCGCGTGCACCTTCGGCGAACAGGACATATTTGCCGAGCAATTCCATGCCTGGCTCGTAATCCGGCTTGTGCGTGCCATCTTCGGCAATGCCCATGACGCCAGCGACCACACCGCGGACTTCACCCTTGTCGCCATAGACAACTTCCGATGCGGCAAAGCCGGGGAAGACCTGAACTTCCAGCTCTTCAGCCCGCTCACCCAGCCAGCGGCAGACATTGGCCAATGAGCCAATATAGCAGCCATGATTGTGCATGAAGGGCGGAAAGGCGAAAGTTGGCATCGCCATGGACCCATTCGGTCCAAGCAGCTTGTACGTATCCGCGTTCACTTCGGTGCGAATCGGACGGTCATCACGGGTTCGCCAGTCCGGGATCAGTTCATCCAGCGCTTTCGGGTCGAGCACCAGGCCTGAAAGAATATGCGCGCCAATTTCGCCGCCCTTTTCCAGGACCACGACTTCCAGCTCTTCACCCGCCTCATTGGCCAGCTGTTTGGCGCGGATCGCCGCGGCCAGGCCTGCAGGGCCACCGCCGACAATCACCAGGTCAAATTCCATAGACTCGCGTTCGCTCATCAAAAGTCTCCCAAAAACTGGCGCTTCGACTTGCGCGCCATTTCCGTCTATTCCACTATCTGACCACCTCTTTAGCCAAAGTTTACAAGGTCTCAATGCCCCAAAATGCCTCTGCCGCAGCGTTAAAGGCGCTCACCGACTGGTGGGAGGAGATGGGAGTCGCGGTCGATCAGGCTGAAATTGCGGCTGTGATGAAGGC
>JBCCCT010000238.1:0-4340 GCA_039033355.1 Pseudomonadota bacterium
CGGCGAAAAACCCGTCCAGGCCATGATCAGGCCGCTCAGGCCGCCGGCAATGGCGACCCCAAACTTGACCATCAACCAGTAAAGCGCGCCAAACGTCCCTTCCCGACGCAGGCCCGTGTTCAGTTCGTCCAGGTCGCAGACGTCTGCGGTCATCGACGTCATCAGCGTGAACAGGCCGCCAATGCCGAATGAGAAGAACGGGATGGGGAGCAGCATCAGCATCGGCTCACCCGGCACGAAGCACCACCAGAACATGACATAGCCAATCAGCGAGACGGCTTGGGTGATCAGGAACGTATTTTTCTTGCCGAACCGCGTCGCCATGAAAGTGATCACCGGGATGACCAGGAAACAGGTGGCGAGCGCTGAAATCGTGCCGAACCAGGCGGGCCAGTTACCGGCCGCACCCGCATCTCCCCCAAACAGATGATGCACCACGATGAAGAAGGAAAAGGCAGCTACGGTTTGGAACGAACTGAATACCAACAAGGTCGCTGCACACAATTTCCGAAAAGGCTTGAGGCTCAGGGCGACACCGAAACCGGTCAAGAATGTCTTCTGGTTTTTGCCGATATTGCCGAGGCTCAAGTCTTCCAGATCATCTGCATCCTTGGTCGATGGACTGCGCACAATGATGGCCGGGATCGCGGCCAGGGCCATACAGCCAAGCCCGACCCAGATTGCCAAATGGCGGACCCCTTCTGCCGGCGAGTCAAACAGTTCCGGATTATAGAGCAATGGCCAGAACCAGGGCACAATGACCCAGGCCCATTGTCCAATCCATTGCGCCACCGCCATCAATCGCGTGCGCTCATGGAAATCATTGCTCATCTCATAGCCCATCGCGATATAGGGCGTCGCGAAAATGGTCAGGCCGACATAGAAGGCCAGCGACCCGATCAGGAAATAGGTGAAGTTGAAGCTCAGGCTGTTGCTCTCATAGAGTTGCCACATGACGATGTAAGACAGGCCGGTAATGACGGCGCCGACCAGAATGTACGGCTTGCGTCGTCCCCAGCTGGATCGGGTATTGTCGGAGATGAATCCCATGATCGGATCGAGGATGGCATCGAGCAATCGCGGCAGGAAGAAAAGTAGACCCCAGAGCAAAGGCGGGAAACCGAGCCCCTGGACTAGAACCACCATGAAGATGCCGAGTGCCGCGGGGAACATCTGATTGCCAAGCATTCCGGCGCCATAGGCAATTTTCTCAATCAATGGCACTCGACTGCGCCCGGCTGATTCCTGCATGATACCTCCCCAGATTGCAGTGTTTTCTTTTAGTTCTGGTACAAAAACTCAGGGCAGACAAGCATTTGACGATGTTTCAACCGCGCCGGGTCTGGTCAGAATGTTAGCGCTCGCATAAATTGCGATGCGATCTTGCAAAGCCGATCTGCATCGCAGATTGCCCGCTTGATTCCTGAAGTCTTTTGCGTGAAGTGGCAAAAACCTGAATAGGTCAGACGAAATGTTGAACACGACAAAGCCCCGGCCCCAAGCCGATGATTACGAAGCGCGTATCACCGATCTGATCGAGCAGATGACGCTCGAGGAAAAGGCAGGGCAACTGACTCAGTTTTCAGGGATCTATGATGTCACGGGTCCGGCGCCTTCCGGCGACCGAGAGGCTCAAAAACATGACCTGCTGCACCGGGGCTTGATCGGGTCGATGCTCAACGTTGTCGGTCATGACCAGATCCGAGCCTATCAGACTCGCGCCGTGGAGCATTCTCGGCTCGGTATCCCGATGCTGTTCGCCTATGATGTCATCCACGGCCAGAAAACCATGTTCCCCGTTCCGCTCGCTGAAGCTGCAAGCTGGGATTTAGCGGTTATCGAAAGGAGCGCGCGGATCGCGGCGATTGAGGCGTCGGCGCAAGGCATTACCTGGACCTTCGCACCGATGATTGATGTCACGCGCGATGCCCGTTGGGGTCGTGTGATGGAAGGCGCTGGTGAAGACCCGTATCTCGGCGCAGAGATTGCCATTGCGCGCGTCAATGGCTTCCAGGGCAACGATCTGGGCGCACCGAATACGATCCTTGCAACCGCCAAACACTTTGCTGGCTATGGCTTTGCTGAAGCTGGCAAAGATTATAATGCGGTCGAGGTCGGCACGGTGACATTGCACAACACGATTCTGCAACCCTTCCGCGATGTGCTCGACGCGGCCAAGCCACGATCAGTCATGAATGCGTTCAACACGATCAACGGCATTCCCGGGACCGGCGACGATGCGCTGCAGCGCGACTTGTTAAAGGGCCAATGGGCGTTTGATGGGGTGGTGGTTTCGGATTGGGGATCAGCGATTGAGATGATCGATCACGGCTTTGCTGCCGACGAGCGCGATGCCGCCAAACTGGCCATGAAGGCAGGCTCAGACGTCGACATGGAGTCCTATGTCTATGTCGATCATCTGCAAGGCCTGGTCGATTCCGGTGAGCTGGATGAAACGCTTATCGACGATGCGGTCCGGCGAACATTGCGGGTCAAGTTCGAGCTCGGCCTGTTTGAGGACCCTTATCGCTATCTCGACGCGGCCCGTGAAGCCGAAATCCTACTCTGCGACGCACATCTGGAGGCTGCGCTCGACACTGCGCGCAAGTCTATCGTTCTACTCAAGAATCACGATGGTGCGCTCCCGATCAAAAAGTCTGAACGATTGGCCCTCATCGGCGCGCTCGCCGCTGATAAGGACGCACCGCTTGGCAATTGGCGCGGACAGGCTGAGCCGCATTCCGCAATGTCAGTTCTTGAGGGCTTTGAGCAAGCGGGTCTCAATTTCGTGTTTTCAAACGGTGTCGATGTTCAAATCGGTGATGCCGGGTTTGAGCATCCGGTCATCGTAAATACGACCAATCGCGAAGGTATGGATGAGGCAGTCGCCGCCGCACGCGATGCCGACAAGGTCGTGCTCGTGCTCGGCGAAACAGCGCGTCAATCAGGCGAAGGTCGCAGCCGGGCGGATCTCGGCTTTCCGGGGCTACAGCAGGAATTGTTTGAAGCCATCCATGCGGTCAATCCAAACATTGTTCTCGTCGTGATGAGTGGTCGTCCGCTCGTCTTGAGCTGGGCTGATGAACACGTCCCTGCCATTATCCAGGCTTGGCATCTTGGACACCGAAGTGGCCAGGCCATCACAGACACCCTGACCGGCAAGCATAATCCGAGCGGCAAATTGCCCATGAGTTTCCCGCGCGCGGTCGGTCAGCTTCCGCTTTACTACAATCATCTGAATACCGGACGGCCGGGTCCAAAACCGGAAGTTGTCTGGGCGCGCTATTCTGATGTCGATACCAGCCCGCTCTACCCTTTTGGGTACGGCCTGAGCTATTCTCGGTTCGAGTATCAGCAGCCTGAAATCGAGATCGAGTCCGATCATGTATTGGTCACGTTCGAAATCTCAAACACCAGCGATCGAGAGGGCGCCGAAATCGCTCAAGTCTACATTCGCGACCGGGTCGCCAGTGTGGCCCGCCCTGTGAAGGAATTGAAGGCATTTGAAAAAGTCACCATCGCTGCTGGCGCCAAGGTCCGGATCGCGGTCAAACTGACCAGCAAGGATCTCGGTTTTTATGGTCCGGATGGCGATTTTCGACTCGAACCGGGTGATTTCGAGATTTTCGCCGGCGCTTCATCAGCGCAGACACACGGGCAGACGATACATCTTTCCGCCGAACAATTGGCGTCCTTTTCCTAACCGGAATGTCACGCAGAAAACCAGGCTTGAAACAGGCTTGAGCCATTGCATCTCATACCGAACTCGGGCGAAACATATACCTTCAAGATAAAGCGGCTTAGAAATGCTGCAGAGAACAAACAGGAGAGCGTCTCGTGCGTTTACCAGTGATTGTGAGCATGGGCGGCGTGAATGCTGCTGGCCGAACCTCCGGACATCAGAGTTTTCGCCGCATGGTGCTCGAAAGCCTGACAGAAGCCGAGCAAGAACAGACCCTTTGTGGTCTTTCGGTGATGATGGGATTGGTCGCAGCCAATCCGGATGGCACTTACTCGCCAACCGCCGAGCCCGAAACAGCACAAAACTTGTCAGCGGCAGACGTCGCAAAGACCTATCGCGGAACCGTGCTCGCTGGCACATTGGTCCGTCGGGTAGAACCCTCGCATTTCGATGTCGATCATTTGTATTGGCAGTCCAATGCGTCACTGGAGCCCGACCAGGGCGCCCTGTCCTTCCGTATGGCAAAGGACAAGGTCCCGATAAATGTGCCGCCGTCCTGGACCGTGACACCCATTGACGAAGACCAGGTGCACGTCACGGTCGATGGCACGCTGGACATCAAGCTCGAAAACGTGCGCGATTTTCCGATCAAGGCGGC
>JBCCCT010000239.1:0-4323 GCA_039033355.1 Pseudomonadota bacterium
CCGGAAGCCCGCGCTCAGATCCGCAGCTGGACCCGCTGGGCAGACCTGAATGTCTGTGAACCCCTGACCAACGGGTTCCGGTATGCGGAAGGCCTGCCAATGTTTGAAAGCCGGATGCGATGCATTCCCGAAGCGTCGGACGGTTTGAAAGCCTGTGTCCAGGACAAGCTGACCTGGCTCGATGGCCAGATAGGCGATCGTCCATTCCTCGCCGGTGCGGACTTTTCCCTGGCCGATATTCTGCTTTCGACTTTCCTCGCTTTTGGCGAACAGGTCGGACAGCCATTGAACCGCGACCTGAAGACCGTCTCTGCCTGGTATGATCGGTGCACAAGCCGCGAAAGTGCAAAAGCCTAAGCCGGGCGAAAGAAACCATTCAAGGTTAGACGGCCCGTCCTGGGGTCGCTCGGCAATGGGACGTCATTGTCGATCACGCCGCTATGCAACAGCGTGCCGGGATAAAGGATCAGGCTGTTAAACGCAGCGCCGAAATCCCCAATCTGTTCGAAGAGCGGCGCGCCATCTGCAATGTATCGCGCCGGGGGCAGACCCGACGCTCGAACGCCAGACTCCAGCTTGGCCTTGTACTCGGGAAAGCGTTGTTCTGTGATGCGCTCATAACCCGTCGCCTTCTGGCGATAGAAGGCGGTGCCGCCATGCGCCGTTTGATTGAGATAGATCATGATGGCGAGCTGGTTTTCATCGAACCCGTCAAAATGCGGCAAGCGCTGGATCGGCGTCAGCTGGGCGGGGTTATGAGTGACAATCGAGAACCAGGCCTGGCCGATCCAGTCGCGTTCGGGCTGTTCAAGATGATTGGCCGCGAGTTTCGAAACCGTCCGGCAAAGCAGGCGCAACAGGTCTTCAGGCGCTGTGGCCCGAATGCCCGGGTAATGCGGGTTGATATGCGCGTATGACGCTTGCGCGGCGGCATCGACAATCGCCTGAGGCCGGGTGAAATAGTCGGCAACTCTGATGATTTTCGTCTGCTCATCGCCGACTGTTTCAGCGGTTGTGTTCCCAAGCTCTATCTCAACCTGTTCCACGGTGAATTCCTAACAAAATCAGATGTCTGATACTGAATTTTATCTGCTTACCTGACCCTAAAAAACTGCTAGACAAAACGATAGAGCCTGAATGCGAAAAACTGAAAAGACGGGTCGGACTGAAATGGCAAAATCCAACGATCCTATCGAGCGCATTGTCATCGTGGGCGGCGGGTCAGCCGGCTGGATGACGGCCGCGGCGCTGACCAATGATCTGGGCCCGTCCTGTGACATCACACTCATCGAATCCGAAGCCATTGGCACGGTTGGAGTCGGTGAAGCCACGATTCCGCCAATCCGGTATTTCAATCAGCGCCTCGGCATTGATGAAGCGACTTTTGCGCGTGAAACCCATGGGTCTTTCAAACTGGGAATCGAGTTCATTGACTGGTCACGCATCGGCCAATCCTATTTCCACCCGTTCGGCCATTATGGCGCTGAATTCGACCATGTTCCCTTCTATCAGCACTGGATGCGGGAACATCTGAACGGTCACCCAACGCCGATTGATGAATATTCCATGGCCTGGGCCGCCTCGCGGGCCGGCAAGTTCTCGCACCCGCTGGCGGACCGCAGGAATGTCCAGTCGCGGTTCGACTATGCCTATCATTTCGATGCAACGCTCTATGCCGCCTATTTGCGCAAATATGCCGAAGCCCGCGGTGTCACCCGGATCGAAGGCCGCGTGGTCGACGCCTCGCAGGATCCCGAGTCCGGGTTTCTCTCGCACGTCACAATGGACGATGAGCGGACTTTTGCGGCAGACCTCTTTGTCGATTGTTCCGGCTTTTTTGGGCTGTTGATCGAGAAGACACTCGAGACCGGCTACGAAGATTGGTCACACTGGTTGCCATGCGATCGCGCGGTCGCCGCGCCGTGTGAGAAAACGGCCGCGATTATTCCCTATACCAAGTCCACAGCGAAATCAGCCGGCTGGCAATGGCGTATCCCGCTGCAGCATCGTACCGGGAATGGCTATGTCTATTGCAGCGAATATCTCGAGGCTGACGAGGCGGAGCAGACACTCCTGTCTTCGCTGGATGGCGCGCCGACCAATGACCCGAAACACCTCCGATTTGTAACCGGTCGCCGTAACAAGTTCTGGAACAAGAATTGTGTTGCGATCGGACTGTCGGCCGGGTTCATGGAACCGCTGGAATCGACCAGTCTGCATTTGATCCAGTATGGCATCATGCGTCTTTTGGCTTTGTTCCCCAGCAAGGCCATGTCGCCGCTTCTGGCCGAAGAGTATAATGCCCTGACCATTGCCGAGTATGAGCGGATCCGCGACTTCCTGATCCTGCACTATACCGCGACGCAGCGGGATGATTCTGAGTTCTGGCGCTATTGCGCGAATATGCCCATCCCGGACCGCCTGACCTACAAGATCGATCATTTCCGAACGCATGGCATGGTGATTTCAGACGAGCGGGAATTGTTTCACAATCCGAGTTGGATCGCCGTCTATCTCGGCCAGGACATTGTGCCCGCGCGCGCGCCCGCGATGACCAATCATCGTGAAGGCGTGCCCGTACAGGATAGATTGCAGGCAATCCGAAGCGCTATGTCGCAAGCGGTCGAGGCGATGCCGACGCACGAAGCTTTCATCGATGGCTACTGCAAATCTGCTTTGCAGTGAGTCTCAATGAACGCCTGGTGTTGCGGCAGCTCACCCGTCGCGCGGGCGATCAGTTTCTGGACATCTCCCAGAAAGGCACCCAGCTGCTCTGAAGACAGGCGATTGGCCATCGCGTGAAAGCTCTTCGGCATAAGCCCCTGCCCGACCATGACCTGCACCCAGCTTGACTCCCGGAACAGGTCTTCCGGGTCCTTGTAGAGCAGACCATTGCCCTCAAACAGTTGCATCTTCTGGGTCAGGCTGTCCGGAACAGACATGTTCTTGCAATAGCGCCAGAACTCTGAATCTTCGCGATCGGTACGATGATAGTGCAGGATCAGGAAGTCCCGGATCAGCTCATATTCATGGCTGACCTGACGGTTATACTCGGCCTCATTCGCCGGGTCGAACGCCTGGTCCGGAAACAGCTCGATCAGCTTGGAGACGTTTGACTGGATGAGATGGATGGAGGTCGATTCAAGCGGCTCCAGAAATCCACTCGCGAGACCTAGCGAGACACAATTCTTGTGCCAGAACTTCTCTCGACGCCCCGTCGTGAACCTTAACCGTTTCGGCGTCCCTTGCGGCGCGCCATCCAGGTTTGCCAGAAGCGTTTTGGTCACCGCTTCCTCAGTGGTGAAGCTATCGCAGAACACGTGACCATTGCCGGTGCGGTGCTGCAGCGGAATGCGCCATTGCCAGCCAGCATCATGTGCCGTGGCCTTTGTATAGGGCAAGAGCGGCTGCGTGCTTTCACAGCCAACGGCGACGGCTCCATTGCAGGGAAGCCATTGCGACCAGTCCTGATACCCGATGTCCAACGCCTGGCCGATCAGTAAGCCGCGAAACCCGGAGCAATCGATGAACAGATCACCGGATACAATGTCGCCGCTCTCGAGCTGCACCGATTGGATGAAGCCGCTTTCGGGGGCCAGCGCAACATCAACCACCTTGCCTTCGACGCGCGTGACGCCATTGGCCTCAGCGTGCTTGCGGAGATAGCGTGAATACAAGCCCGCATCAAAATGGAAGGCATAGGCCAATCCCGTCATTGAGGTATTGCCGACCCGTTCCATTCGCCCGAACTGATGGGCATAAGCGGCCTTGTGATGCAGCGAGTAATCCCACAATCCTGCGGTATTGCCTTCCGCCCGACTGCGCAGCCAGTAATGATGGAAATGCAGGCTGGCGAGATTGATCCCCGCATCGCCAAACGTGTGCAGATAGCTTTCGCCGACATGGCCCCAATTATTGAACTCGATGCCCAGCTTGAAGGTGCCGCTTGTCTCTCGAACGAACTCATTCTCATCGAGGCCGAGCACGCCATTCAAGCGGCGGATTTGCGGAATGGTCGCTTCGCCGACACCGACTGTGCCGATCGCTTCAGACTCAATCAGAGTGATGCCGACCGCCGACCCGAGGAGGCGCGACATCGCGGCGGCGGCGATCCAGCCGGCGGTCCCACCGCCGACGATGACAACGTTTTCAATGTGTTGGCTCTGCATGATTCCGTCTTAGCCTGCTCTGTGGATCGCGCCCAGAGGACACACCCATAATTAGAAAAGGCCTGCTCGAAAGCAGGCCCTTTCCGGGAGGATTCTAACTCTCACTCAAAAGTTAGAATTTCTTGGACACCGTGATGTTGTACGTGGTGCCATA
>JBCCCT010000240.1:0-4228 GCA_039033355.1 Pseudomonadota bacterium
TGCGCGCGTTTGCCCGCTTCGGCCCAGGCTGCTTCAATGTCTGCCGGGACATCAAAGGGCGCATGTGGCCAGCCAATATTCTCGCGCACGGTGGCGACTTCTTCTTCGCCATAAGGACCGCCATGGGCCGGGCCGGTGCCGGCGCGCTTCGCGCCATAGCCAATGATGGTCTTCACCGCCAGCATGACCGGTTTGTCCTGATCCTGCGCCCAGGCGAGGGCCGCCTCGACATCACCGGCATCATGACCATCGACTTTCTTGGTAACCCAGCCGGAGGCTTCAAAGCGCATGCACTGATCCGTGCTGTCCGCCATATCGGTGCCGCCATCAATGGTGACCGCATTATCGTCGAACAGAACAATCAGATTGGAGAGCTTCAGGTGGCCAGCAAGCGTGATCGCTTCCTGGCTGATGCCTTCCATGAGACAGCCATCACCGGCAATCACATAAGTCTTGTGATTGACCAGCTCATCGCCAAAGCGCGCGTTCAAATGACGCTCAGCCATGGCCATGCCGACCGCGGTGGTGATGCCTTGTCCGAGTGGACCGGTCGTGGTCTCAACGCCCTTGGTGACGAAATTCTCAGGGTGGCCTGCCGTGGTGCTGCCAAGCTGGCGGAAGTTGCGAATGTCGTCGCGGCTGACACTGTCATATCCGGTCAGGTGCAGCAGCGAATAGACCAGCATCGAGCCGTGCCCGGCAGACAGCACAAACCGGTCGCGATCGGCCCAATCCGGATCGGCTGGATTATGCTTCATGAACTTTGCAAACAGAACCGTGGCGGCGTCCGCCATGCCAAGTGGCAAACCGACATGGCCGGACTTGGCGCCCTCGACTGCATCAATGGAAAGTGCGCGGATGGCGTTGGCCATATCCCGGGTGGAAACCGTCATACCTCAACCCCTGTTTTTGATGCGACCGGGAATGGCGAGCGTGGCCAGCGCTGTCAAGACTCATTAACCACGACTATTGAGTTTTGGGCACAATAACTGCAAACCCTATCCGTATGAGCGTCATCGAATCTGCGGCCCATCGATTGGATCAAGCCTTGCGGCGTCTGGAAGGCGCGGTCGATGGCCTGTTCGAACGATCTGGCGATCCGGTCCTGTTGCGACAGGAATTGACGGCCATGATGGAAGATCGCGCCCAGCTGGCAGAGCAATTGGATGCATCCCTGGCCCGCGAGAAAGAGCTGCAGGCGCTGGCGGACGAAGCCTCTGAAGCGCTCGGATCCGCGATCGCCGAAGTCCGCGCCGCCCTTGGCCGGGAAGGGCAGGAGTAATGGCCAAGGCTGATATCAAAATTCGCGGCCGGTCCTATTCCGTCGCCTGCGCGCCCGGCCAGGAAGATCGGTTGATCGGATTGTCCAGGCAGCTCGATGCGCGCGTCCAGGACATTGCCAATGCGGTCGGCAATATTGGTGATGACCGTCTATTGCTGATCGCGGCTCTCGCTTTGCTGGATGAACTGGATGCCAGCCACCGGGCGCAACTGGAAGCCGCAGGACCTGATGTGACTCGGGCGGCGCAAGCGTTGAACGATACCGCGACACGAATTGAAGCTTTGGCCGCGCGGATCGAGGCGGAAAAATGAGCCAGACGCAGCTCAGCGTCCTGATCCCTTTCTATAATGAGGCGGGCAATGTGCTGCCGCTTCTGGAAGAAGTGCATGAGGTCTTGGCTGGCATTCCTTTTGAAGTGGTCTGCGTGAATGATTGTTCCGATGACGCCACCGGTGACGAACTGGCCGAAGCCGCGACGCGCTGGCCGGATACGGTTCAGATCTTCACTCATGTCGAGCGGGCCGGAAAATCAGCCGCCCTGTTCACGGGTCTGAAAGCGGTGCGCGGCACCTGGACTCAATTGATCGATGGCGACGGGCAGAATGATATCAATGATACGGCCCGTCTGTGGAAGGCCCAGATCGAGGGGCAGGATACCGGGTCTCTCGGCATCATTGCAGGCAAGCGGAACAGCCGCAATGATAGCGGCTTCAAATGGCTGCAATCGCGCGTGGCCAATGGCGTGCGGCGCTTCATGCTGCGCGATGATGCGACCGATACAGGATGTGGCTGGAAGCTGATCCGAACCGAAGCCTTTCGCGAACTGCCCTATTTCGCCTCCATGCACAGATTCCTGCCTGCCCTGATCAAACGCGCCGGGTGGACGGTGCGGGAGGAATTGGTCAATGACCGGGCCCGCTGGCATGGGCAATCCAAATATGGATTTCTGGGTCGGCTTGGCGCCGGTATTTTCGATCTGTTCGGCATGTTCTGGCTGACCCGGCGCGGAGGACAAGGCATTGCCCGCGAATGGGACGACCCGCGGGGCTAGGTCAAACCGCCAGGCGAGAAGAACAGCACTTAACCGGCTTGGTCAGCTTATCCAGCTTAACCGATCCGCGAATTTCCTTAGGAAATACAATTCTAAATAGATTTAAGCCCTCGCAAGAAGACGCTGAGATAATTTGCGCAGATTTGAACACTTGGCTCAATAATAAAAACAAATGCAGTACTAAAACCTGTTTTCGTGTATTTCTATACTCTATTATTTCTGTTTTCTTGCTTTTTACAGATTTATGCATGAATAGTTCAAGTGTTTACGCTTTGTTAGGAAATCCCGTCTAAGTAGAATACTGTCGCAGGCGGTTACTCCATGACCGTACCGGACAAGCTCAAAGGCTCGGGTTCATCCGCCCCTCTAACCCAGCCAACGACTTGGGATGCACCTTTTTAGGTGCATCCCTTTTTTCTTGGTCGCATGAAAAAAGCGCGGCTGAACCGGCCGCGCTTTCCAATTTGTTTGCAATCGTCAGCGCCTATTTGCGCCAGATTGAGGCCAAGGCAGGATCTTCCTCTTCGCCCGTATATTTGCGGGTCTCGGCGCGGCCCACCACCATATGGTGCACTTCATCCGGACCGTCGGCGAGACGCAGGGTCCGCTGATTGGCATAGAGGCGCGCCAGCGGCGTCCATTGCGAGACACCTGCGGCGCCATGCATCTGGATGGCCTGATCGATGATGCGGCAGACTTTCTCCGGCACCATGGCCTTGACCATGGAAATCCAGACCCGGGCTTCCTTATTGCCGAGTACGTCCATCGCCTTGGCGGCTTTCAGCACCATCATGCGCATGGATTCAATGTCGATCCGGGCGCGTGAGACGATTTCGGTGTTGCCGCCCAGCTTGATCAGCGGACGACCAAAGGCTTCCCGCGTCATGCCGCGCACGACCATCATGTCGAGTGCCCGCTCCGCCGCGCCGATCGAGCGCATGCAGTGGTGAATACGGCCAGGCCCGAGGCGTAACTGTGAGATTTCAAAGCCGCGGCCTTCGCCGAGCAGCATATTCTCTTTTGGCACGCGGACATTGTCGAACACGATATGCATGTGGCCGTGCGGCGCATCATAATCGCCAAACACTTGCATACCGTCCAGGATCTTCACGCCGGGTGTGTCGGTCGGAACCAGGATTTGCGATTGCTGCTTGTGCGGCTCCGCATCCGGGTTGGTCTTGACCATGGTGATCATGATCTTGCAGCGCGGGTCGCCAGCGCCGGAAATGTAGAATTTCTCGCCATTGATCACCCACTCATCGCCCTCCAGCACCGCACGGGTAGAGATGTTCTTGGCATCGGAGGATGGCAAAGCCGGCTCGGTCATCGCGAAGGCAGAACGGATTTTGCCGTCGAGCAGAGGCTTCAGCCATTGCTCTTTCTGCTCTGGTGTGCCGACGCGCTCGAGCACTTCCATATTGCCGGTGTCTGGCGCCGAGCAGTTCATCGACTCGGATGCGAGCGAGTTCTTGCCCAGTTCGGCGGCGATATAAGCATAGTCGAGATTCTTCAGGCCTTCGCCGGTCTCGGCATCCGGCAGGAAGAAATTCCACAGGCCTTGCTTCTTGGCTTCGTCCTTGGCCTCTTCCAGCGCTTCAAGCTGACCGGGGGCGTAGGACCAGACATCTTTCTTGTCCTTGCCGAGCTCATGGAATTTGACCGACATGGGATCGACCACGTCGGCGATGAATTTCTTCACATGATCGTAAAGTGGTCGCGCCTCATCAGACATTCTCAAGTCAAACAGGTCATCGTTCATTTCGCTGGCACCAGCGTCGGTATAAGCCATCTCGCTCTTCCTTTTTCGGGTCTCGTCTTAATTGTCCCCAGGGTATGACGCGCACGTAAACTTGTAAAACCGTCCCGCCGGGTAAGGTGACCCCAAGTGAGACGAA
>JBCCCT010000241.1:0-4205 GCA_039033355.1 Pseudomonadota bacterium
CTGATCAATGTGAGTTTAACGGACTTGTCATTAAGCGACTCTGACCTAGTTCTCTATCTAATATGGTAGGCGCTATTCCGCACCGCCGGGCGAGGACGTCATGACAGACCTTGAAAACACCACTCTGACCGCCAGCGAAGTAGATCGACTTGTCGGCGATCGTATTCGCCGCCGTCGCATTCTGATGGGGCTGACCCAGGACCAATTGGGCGAGTCGCTCGGCATCTCGTATCAGCAGATCCAGAAGTATGAAACAGGCGCCAACCGCGTCAGTGCCGGACGTCTCTATCTCATCGCCAATCGCCTGGATGTTTCCCCCGGCTGGTTCTTCGATCCGGTGAAATCAGACGCATCTAGCGATGATTTTGACGAGCTGGGATCTTCGCGTCTTCTGATGGAATTCGTGCGCAGTTTTGCGCGGATCAAGGATGAACGCCTCAAATCGGTTCTGGTCTCACTGGTTCGGGCTATGGTCGACGAAGATGAAGGCGCCATCGAGCCCCATGCCAATGGCAATGGTGGAACCGCTGACACCCAGACCTATAACGCAATCGATTAAGCCCAATCCTATCAAGGGCTTAGCCGGTTCTGATACGTTATAACCTTCTTAAGTATCTGTTTTTATTGATTTTTCACTCTGATGCAGTATTCAGAGTGAATGCACACGCACGACCATTCGCACGCGCACGATCATGATCACCATCATGATCACGGCGCTATGGTCAGCGATAGCGCGGACGGACGCCGTCGAGTCGCAATCGCGGCTCTTCTGACATTCGGTTTCATGCTCGCAGAAATTGTCGGGGGTGTCATTTCAGGCTCGCTCGCCCTATTGGCGGATGCCGCCCATATGCTGACAGATGCCGGATCGCTGAGCCTCGCCTGGATTGGTTTCAAGCTGGCGGAGCGACCTGCAGATGAGACCCGCTCCTTTGGTTGGGCCCGGTTTAAGGTGCTGGCCGCATTCGTGAACGGGCTGACACTGATCGCACTGGCCGTCTGGATCTGTTTTGAAGCCGCAACACGCCTGGTCGACCCACAGCCTGTTATGGGAACCCTCCTGCTTTGGGTCGCGTGCCTCGGGTTGATCGTGAACATTGCCGCATTCCGAATCCTGCATGGCGGCGATCAGGAGGATCTGAACATGCGGGCCGCACTCTGGCATGTCGCCGGCGACCTTCTGGGCTCTGTCGCTGCGATCGCAGCGGCATTGGTGATCATTTACAGCGGTTGGATGCCGATTGATCCGATACTCTCCATCCTGGTCGCCGGTATAATCTTCTTCGGTGGAATCGGCATTGTCCGCCGGACGGCCCATATTCTGATCGAGGGGGTCCCGAAAGGTCTTTCACTAGATGAGATCAAGTCGGATCTGGAAACACAGCTGTCAGATGCTCAGCGCGTCCACCATGTCCACGCCTGGGCTCTGAACGAGACGAAAACTCTGGTCACGCTCGACGTTGAGGCCAAACCTGGCGCCTGCCTCGAATCGCTTCGGCGCGCCGTGAAACAGCGATTGAAGACCCGATTCCATATCGATCACGTGACCGTAGAGATTCAAAGCCAGCCCTTGGATTCCGCATGAACAACAAGGCTCTGTGACGGATGCGAATGCTCCAAGTCACATAGAAAAAGGGAGGTCAAACAGACCTCCCCTTAACACTCTACACATACTCTACTGAGGCTCTACTATATCGAATTATGACGATTTTGCAAATCCTGCCGTCAGAGTATGAGCATTTTGTAAGCGATTAACCGGTGACTTTCTTCGCCAGGGCGCGGGCCTGAGCTTTCCAATTGTCACGAGTCATCCGGCCCGGGAAGCGCAGAACGGCTTCCAGAGCATCCATCTGGGCTTTGCGCAGGTCTGCGATTTGCCAGAAGTGGAAGATGCCAGCTTCGTTCAAACGACGCTCGAGGACGGCGCCAACGCCTTTGATCAGCTTGAGGTCATCTGCAAGACCGAGTGGCTTGCTCAAACGACCGTTTTCATCAGTCTTCGGGGCAGCTTTTGCCGTCACAGTTTTCTTCTTTGAAGCCGCTTTGGCTTTCTTGGCTTTCTTGCCTTTTTTGGCCTTGCTGCCGACAGAAGCGATTTCTTCGCTCAGACGCTCGACGCGGGCTTTGACTTTCTCATCCGCACCGTCTGCATTGGCGCGAAGATCAGCGACTTGCTCTTCCAGATCATCCAGCTTGCTGTGCAGCTTTTCAGCTTTCTTGGCTTTCAGAGAGAATTGCTTCAGGCCGAGGGCGTCACGCATCCGCTCCATGCGGGCTTCAAGACGCTCACGCTGTTCAGTCTGGAACTTGGTCACGGCATCCGTGGCTTCGCTGGTGGCTTCTGCAACACGGCCGCGAACCTTGGCGGCTTCTTCAGCCACGCGGGTCATCTGCTCGGTCATCTTTGCGATGGCAGTGTTGGACGTCAGTCGGGCACGCACGTCGCTTTCAATCTCTTCGCCGCGGGCAACCAGGTCTTCAAACAGGACTTCGCCCTGACCGCTAACCTTGCCAACACCTTCAGTGGCCGCATCATAGGCTTTGCCATAAGCGCCAACGCCGGCAAGCCAGATCTTGTGCGCAACATCAAAGCCCTTGGCTTCGATCGCGGCGCCCATGAATTGAGCTTGTGCCTTCTTCGCGGCTTTCTTGTCACTCTTCGACTTTTTGTCTTTCTTCGCCATGTCTGGCTCCGTTTCTGGGATCGGATCGGCCCTGTGCCTTTCCTCATTGGTCGCCGATATATGAGATCTGTCTAGAAAACGCATACTAAGTTCCAAAAAAGGGAATTTCGCCTCATTGGCGAGTTTGTGATTGGGCGGGCCCGGCGAATAAGTTATATTGCAATCCATGCGTTGGCTCGTGGCCCTCATCATGTTGTCTTCTTTTTCCGCTGCGGCGGAAGACGAAGCGCATCTGATTGCTTTCACCGAAGGGCGTTATGCCGACGCCGCCAGCGTTGTCGAAACCTCTCATGCGCCAGACAATCTCGCCTTTGCCGCGCGCAGCCTGCTCGCTGAAGCGATCAGCGCGCCAGATTACAGCGTCTCTCCGAGCCTGGTTGAGCAGGCCGAACAACTGGCACGTGAAGCCTTGCTGGAAACGCCTGATCATGTCGAAGCGCGCTTGCAATTGGCGATCGCCTTGTCATTGAAAGCCCGGCCCATGACCATTCGCGAAGCCAGGCGTGCGGGCTATGGTGACGATGCCAAACGTCTGGCGGATTCGGTTCTCGACGATGATCCCAGCAATACATATGCGCACGGGTTTCTATCGGTCTGGCACATTGAAGTGAGACGGCGCGGAGGTGCGATCGGCGCTTCAATCATGGGCGCCTCGGTCAAGAAAGCGCGGCGACACTATGAAGCTGCGATTGCACTCTCCCCGGACGATGCCTCTGTGCACTGGCAATATGCACGCGCATTGACGGCCCTGAATGCCAAAAAATACCGGACAGACATTGATGCGGCCTTGAACCGTGCGCTCGCCAGTCGCGCTGAAACAAGCCTGGAGCAAGTCATGCAGGCCCGCGCGCGGGAATTACGATCGGTGTTGCAGACGGAAAAGCGCGCGACCGCTGAAACGCTCGCCGCGCGCATGCTTTAGTCTATTCAGCGGCGACCGCTTCCAGGGCTTTGCTTTCTTCAAGAAACTTTTCCGCTTCCAGCGCGGCCATACAGCCCATGCCCGCTGCAGTAACGGCCTGGCGATACGTTTCGTCCGTCACGTCGCCCGCTGCGAACACGCCCGGAATATTGGTCGCGGTGGAATCCGGTGCTGTGATCAGATAGCCATTATCATGCATGTCGAGCTTGCCGACGAACAGCTCTGTCGACGGCGCATGGCCGATGGCGATAAAGACGCCATGGACGGGCACATCCTCAACGTCATTCGTGTCGACATTTTTCAGGCGCGCGGCGGTGACACCGAGCGGCGTTTCATCCCCGACAATCTCTTCCAGAACCGTGTTCCAGCGGACTTCGATTTTCGGGTGGTTCAACAAACGATGCTGCAGGATCTTCTCGGCCCGCAAACTGTCGCGGCGATGAACCAGAATAACCTTGTCCGCGAAGTTGGTCAGGAACAGCGCCTCCTCGACCGCGGTATTGCCGCCGCCGACGACAACGACATCCTTGCCGCGATAGAAGAAGCCATCACAGGTCGCACAAGCCGATACGCCAAAGCCCTGGAATTTCGTCTCACTC
>JBCCCT010000242.1:0-4201 GCA_039033355.1 Pseudomonadota bacterium
GGTTTGCGACTCGCCCGGGGCCAGGCGCACACGCTGGAAGCCTTTCAGCTCCATGACGGGACGTGTGACGCTGCTAATGTCGTCGCGAATATACATCTGGACGATTTCATCCGCTGTGACATCGCCTGAATTGGTCACCGTGACGCTGACACTTGTGGTTTCGTCTGCTGCAATTTCAGACGCCGCCAGGACCGGTTCGGAAATATCGAACGAAGTATAGCTGAGGCCGTAGCCGAAGGCGTAAAGCGGCGCCGTATCAACAAAGGCATAGCCCCGACGTGCGGTCGGCTTGTGATTGTAGAAGACCGGGATCTGACCGACATTCTTCGGCACCGAAACCGGCATCTTGCCGCTTGGCGAGACCGTCCCGACGAGCAGGTCAGCGACGGCCGTGCCGGTTTCCTGGCCGAGTTGCCAGCCATACAGAATGGCGTCGAAATGATCCTGGACATTGGTCAGCGCCAATGGCCGGCCCGAAATGATCACACCGACCATTGGAATGTCCGTTGCGGCCAGGGCATCGACCAGCTCTTTTTGCTGTCCGATCAGAGTGATGTCATCACGATCACCCAGATGGGTTTCTGACCAGGCTTCGCGGGAAGTCGATTCATCGCCGCCAATCGCCAGGATGATCACATCCGCGCCTTGTACGGCGGCGACGGATTCGTCGATCATGCGCATATTCTCGGCCGGGTCCGCGAGATTGACGTCATCATCCCACCAGGACCGATTGTCAGTCAGCTTCACCCCTTTGGCGTGCACGATTTCCACCGTATCGCCAAACTCGGCCTTGAGCCCGTCCAGGATGCTGATGGTCTGACGCGGCTCATCGGAATATCCGCCGAGCACAGTGATGTCGCTATTCGGTCCGACAATCGCGACGCGGGTCAGGGCCGACTTGTCGAGGGGCAGGGCGCCATTCTCATTCTTGACCAGGACTGCCGCCTTGTGCGCGGCTTCGAGGGCGACAGCACGGGCTTCAGCATTGCCGGTCAGCGCGTCCGCTTCAGCGCCATCGGCATACGGATCCTCGAATACGCCGCCGCGCTTCTTCATGCGCAGCACGCGTTCCACCGCGGTGTCGATGACCGAGATGTCGAGATCACCTGCTTCGATCGCATCCTTCATCTGATAGAAGGCGACGCCATCCGGCAATTCGAAATCCACGCCTGACTCAATCGCCAGTGCACCGGCTGCGCCGAGCGAGTCGACCAAGCGGTGGCGGACCTGCAATTCATTGATGGCGAAATAATCGGCGACGACGACACCATCGAAGCCCCATTCACCGCGCAGGACGTCATTGAGCAGCCAGTCATTGGCATGTGACGGGACGCCGTCAATCTCATTATAGCTGGCCATGACACTTGCGGCATTGGCTTCTTTCACGGCTGCTTCAAAGGGCGGGAAGAAGACTTCGCGCAAGATCCGCTCCGGCAGTTGCGCGGGCCCGATATTCATACCGGCTTCGGGCTGACCATGTCCGGTCATGTGTTTCAGCGTGGTCAGGACCTTGCCGTCTGGCACCGTGTCTCCCGTGCCCTGAAACCCGCGAATGGCGGCGACGCCCATGCGGCTGACCAGATACGGGTCCTCTCCAAAAGTCTCCTCGATCCGGCCCCAGCGCGGGTCCAGCGCGACATCCACGACGGGGGACAGAACGTGATGCACGCCGCGCACCCGGATTTCGCGCGCGGTGATTGAATAGACCCGTTCCAGCAGGTCAGGGTCAAATGTGCTGGCCAGCGCAATCGATTGCGGAAAGGCGGTGGCATAGCGGGCCTGGAACCCGTGCAGGCCTTCTTCATGGAACAGGGTCGGGATGCCCAGCCGTGTCTCTTCGATCATCCATTGCTGGACGGCATTGGTGAGCTTCACGGTTTCACTTGGCGTCCGGGCTGACATACGCCGTACGACGGTGGCATCGTTCACATCCTTGCGTTCGTCCGTAACCTCCATCCCCATTGTGTCCTGGGGACGCGCGAAACAGCCGACTCCGTGGGGGTAATTGGCGGCCATTTTCTCTGGTGAGAAATCGCCATTTGAATCGAGCACCTGGCCCTTATTGATCCAGATGCAGCTCAGTTGCGCCAGTTTTTCATCCAGGGACATGTCGGCGATCAGCGCCGCAATCTCAGGATCTGATGACAGAGCAGGGGCAGGGGCTTCCATGACGGTCTCCGTTTCGCCTACGGCCGTCGTGTCGACGGCCTGGCAGGCGTGCAGGGCCATGCCGGCGAGTGCAAACAGGCTCGCTTTGAGAAGTTTGTGACGCATTTTGAAGGCCTCCCTCGCCAGAATTCGTGTGGATCTTGTTGAAGAATGTTAGCGCTAACATTTGTGACTTCGCCTGACAAGCGAATGATCGAAAAAACTTTCCCGACGAAAAAATTGAACGCGAGAGGAGGCTCTTTTTCGCCGGTTGAAACCTTGCTGTTGCAATTCCCTCGATTATGCCCGACGAGAAAAAATCATCGCGCGGTTACAAGCGCATTTTCACGGGACCAGCATGCTACCACTCCCCTTATCGCAGATCCTTGATCCGACGCTGACGGGCCTGGGGCGTTTGCCCGCGCGGGCCACGCTGACGCCATTTCCTGATGAACCGAGTCTGCGAGACGCGCGTACGCCCTGGCGCCAGTCTCTGGATGGCGTCTGGCGGTTCCAATTGGTGGATCGCCCGACCAGCGCCCCCGAAGGATGGGTGACCGCGGAGACGGGGAGCGCACCCTGGCGCGACATCAATGTGCCGGGCGTCTGGACGCGGCAAGATACCAGCGATCTGCCGCACTATGCCAATTGGCAAATGCCCTTTGCCTGCGCCAAGCCACCAGAGATTCCGCGTGACAATCCAACGGGTCTGTACCGCACGACCATGCAGGTCCCATCCGACTGGATGGCGCGGCGCACGATCTTGCACATTGGCGGATTCGAAAGCCTGGCGCTGATCTGGTGCAATGGACAGTTTGCGGGCCTGGCCAAGGATTCGCGCTTGCCGAGTGAGTTTGATCTCAGTGACCATGTGCGAGCCGGCGATAATGATCTGGCTATCATGGTGTTGCGCTGGTGCGATGCGACCTGGATCGAGGACCAGGATCATTGGAATCATGGCGGCTTGCATCGCTCGGTCTGGGTTGAGGCGCGCGGCGCCACGCATGTGCAGGATCTGGTCGTCGATACCGATTTCGATCCTGAGACTGAAGCGGGGCAGGCCAGGGTCCGGGTAGATGTCAGCGGTCCGTCGGATGCTTGTATGGTGACGGCGCGGCTTGAAGATGCGAACGGCAATATTGTCGTCCCAAGCCAGACCGCGCCGGTCGCGCAATTTGACACGACCCGCTCAACAGCCTCGCAATGGAAACAGTCTTATACATTTGCCGGGAATGCTGCCTCGTTCTCACTGGACGTTCCGCATGCACAGCCCTGGTCCGCCGAAGCGCCGACGCGGTATCGCCTGATCACGGAGTTGAAAGCCGCGGACGGCGCCAGTCTCGACGTGCACGAAACCTGGATTGGCTTCACCCGGATCGAAACAACGGACCGACGCCTGAAGGTCAATGGTCATCCGATCGTCCTGATCGGGGTCAATCGCCACGATCACCATCCCGAGAATGGCAAGACCTGTTCCGAAGCGGACATTCGCGCCGAACTGGTGACGATGAAGCAGCACAATATCAATGCCATTCGGGCGGCGCATTATCCGAACGATCCCGTCTTGCTCGATCTCGCGGATGAGCTTGGCTTCTATGTGATTGATGAGGCGAATGTCGAATGCCATGCGCGCTGGACCGAAGTCGCGCAGCATCCTGGTTACCAGGCCGCAATCGTCGAGCGCACCACACGCATGATCGCGCGCGATCGCAATCATCCGTGCGTGATTGGCTGGTCGCTCGGCAATGAAGCCGGGCATGGCCCTGCCCATGATGCAGCGGCGGCGGCGGCGCGGCATCTCGACCCGGGCCGCTTTGTGCATTATGAGGGCGCGGTCGCGCTGCGGTTCAGCTTTCCGTTCGGGCGCGGAGCAGAGACCACGCACCAATCCCCATCGGACAGCGAGCGGGCGACAACCGACGTGGTCTGTCCAATGTATGCCCCGATCGATCATATTGTCGAATGGGCCCGCTGGGCAGAAGCAAGCGAAGGCGATGACCGCCCCTTGATGTTGTGCGAGTTTTCACATGCGATGGGCAATTCGAATGGCTCA
>JBCCCT010000243.1:0-4176 GCA_039033355.1 Pseudomonadota bacterium
CGACCCAATGGAAGCAACGGCTTCAACGCAATCGGATGAGTCAAATCTGGGTCAGATCATTCTGATCAGTGTCATTGCCACAATCGGTGGTTTCCTGTTTGGCTTCGATAGTGGCGTGATCAATGGCACGATTGATGGGCTGGCGGCTGAGTTCGCTGATAGCGCTTGGGTGGCAGCCACAGATATCAATACCGTTATTCAATGGTCTGTGGCGTCGATGCTCTTAGGGTGCGCCGTCGGAGCGATGATAGCCGGACGCACCGCAGACCATTTTGGTCGACGCGGTGTGTTGATTGTCGCCTCCGTGTTTTTCTTTGTAAGTGCTTGGGGGTCAGGTGTTGCGAGCAGTCCGCTAGAGTTCATCGTCTACCGTATTCTCGGTGGACTTGCCGTCGGAGCCGCAAGTGTTTTGGCTCCAGCTTACATAAGCGAGATTACGCCGGCGCATATGCGCGGACGTTTGTCGAGTATTCAACAAGTTGCGATCATTGTGGGTCTGACCGCCGCCTTCATGAGCAATTACGTACTTGCGGGTACGGCGGGGTCGTCTGTTAGCGAGTTTTGGCTCGGTTTCGAAGCGTGGCGCTGGATGTTTTGGGTTGAGATGATCCCGGCAGCAATCTTCTTCTTCGCGCTCTTCATGATCCCCGAAAGTCCGCGTTTCCTGGTGATCAAAGATAAGAATGATGACGCACAATCGGTGCTATCACGTCTCTTTGGTGCACAAGCGGGCGCTGAAAAGCTAAGTGAAATCAAATCTTCAATCGCCGCCGACCACAAGCCGCGTCTTACAGATCTATTGGACAATGGCAAAGTTCGACCCATTGTTTGGGTTGGGATAGGCTTGGCTGTGTTTCAGCAACTGGTCGGTATCAATATCGTCTTTTACTACGGCGCTGTACTCTGGCAGTCGGTTGGCTTCACAGAAGACAATGCGTTGCTGATCAATGTCATCATGGGTGTCGTGAGTATTGGAGCGGTTTGCATTGCGCTAGCCGTCATCGATAAGATTGGTCGCAAACCCCTGTTGTTGATCGGATCTGTCGGAATGGCGATCACGCTCGGAACGATGATGGTCTGTTTCTTTAACGCAACGACGAACGAAGCCGGTGATTTAGTATTGACAGGATTCTGGGGGCCACTTGCATTGTTTTCTGGGATTACATACGCGGCCATGTTCAACCTGTCCTGGGGGCCCGTCATGTGGGTGATGCTAGGCGAAATGTTCCCGAACCAGATTCGCGGTTCGGCGCTTGGCGTTAGCGGATTCTTCCAGTGGTTCGCGAATTTCGGAGTAACAGTGACGTTCCTCACGTTGATAACGACGATTACGCTTGGTGGCGCATACGCCATTTACTTCGCGGGCGCCGTCGTTTCGATCTTCTTCGTGGCGAAAGCCGTGTCCGAAACCAAGGGCATCGAACTCGAGGATATGAAGGGCTTTGAATAAAGCAGGCTAAGCGAGGCGCTGGAGGAGTTTGTTGAACACCTCCACGCCCTGGCTGAGCTGGGCGATGTCGATGAACTCGTTCGGCGTGTGCGCTTGGTCAATGGAGCCTGGGCCGCAAATAACAGATGACATACCGGCCTGGTGGAATTGCCCCGCCTCAGTCGCATAGGCGACAGCTCTCAACGCATTGTCACCCGTCAGCGCGCGCATCAAGGCTTCGGCGTCATTGTCCTCGCCAGGGGCGAGGCTGGGGACGTCAGTCAACTTTGTCACTCCCACGCCGCACTCCGGAAACCGCTGTTTGAGCGCGGCGTCTTTCGCTGCGGCCGCTTCAATAAACGGCGCCAGGATTGTATCTGGATCGAACCCTGGCGGGCACCGCAGATCGAACAGGAACTTGCATTCGCGCGCCAGGATATTGGTTGCCGTCCCGCCATTCAGTTCGCCAATGCTGAGCGTTGGATAGGGTGGATCGAACGGCGAGTCGGGATCTACCTGACCGGCAAGGTCCCGTTCGATCTCTCGCAAGACCATCATCAAATCCACCGCCTCGCCGTTCGCTGAGACGCCCAGGTGGGGCAGGCTGGAATGCGCCTCTTTTCCTGTCACAATGACCTCGGTCAGCATGATTCCTTTATGTCCTGATACGACTTGCCAGAGGGAAGGTTCGCCGACCCAAACGGCGCTCGGCTCTGCCCCAAGCTCGACCATTTTATGGATCATGGATGGTGCACCCTGACAGCCGACCTCTTCATCATAGGAAAACGCAAAATGAATTGGGCGCTGTAGATTGAGCGCAGCGAACTTCGGCGCGAAAGCCAGACAGAGGGCGATAAACCCCTTCATGTCGCTTGTGCCGCGGCCATACAGACGCTCGTCCTTCTGTGTCATCTGGAATGGATCTGTATGCCAATCCTGACCGTCCACAGGGACGACATCCGTATGTCCGGACAGGACGAGTCCGCCGGGTTTGTCCGGCCCGATCCGGGCCCATAGATTGGCTTTGTCGCGAGTACTATTCTCGATCCGCTGACACACCGCGCCCAAAGGCAGCAATTGCGCTTCCAGCCATTCTATGATGGCGAGGTTGGAGTAACGGGACGTCGTATCGAACCCGATCAAGGCCTCCAGTTTCGACGTGACGGTACTGAGGTCGGTCATCGCGTGTCGATCAGCCTGTCATGTCTTCGTAGCGGTTTTCGCTCGGCAGGACGATTTCATTGGCCAGACCCTTGATCGTAATCGCTTTTGGAGTGATTTCGATATCGCTCTCGGCGATTTGCGCCTCGCCAAAGCGATAGATCGGGGCATACTCACCGCGATCCGCGCCATCAATATAAGCTTGCGAATTGGCCAGGCTGACCTCTCGTTTTTTGAGATAATCAGACATGGCGGATGTACCGTGGCGCGTCTCCAGCATCGCCTCAGTGCGCGCGGGCGACAAGACGACCGCGGATGCATTATTACCGCCAAAGCCCTTTGAATTGAGGATCGCGACATCGAGCTGATCCTTGTCGCGGGTCTGATGATCCGGGCCGAGTTTCAATCGGTCCTGATAAACATCGTCTGCCACGCCATCGATGGTGGGAATGCCAGGCAGAATGCCATATTCGAAACAGCCTAATGCCGCGGCCAGCTGGTCCCCGCTCGCGGGGGCGATCGTATGGCCAAGATAGGCTTTGACCGCCACGACTGGCCAGGCGTCGATGCCGAACGCTTCAGCCACCTGGTCGAAGATCTGGGATTCGGTCACCCGGTTCTGAGGCGTGCTGGAGCCGTGCGCGAGAACAACGCTCTTCTCTCTCACAGTATCAACACCCACGAGATTGACGGCCGCAGCTGTGGCTTTTGCCATGCTGATATGATTGCCGGGGCCGGGAGCGGTGATGGACTTTTTCGTCCCATCAGCATCGACGAACACATCGGTGATTGCCCCAAGACAGGGGGCGCCGAGCTCCACAGCAAGCGCATCGTCCATCAGAATGAAATACTGGCTCGACTCGCCGATTGTGAACCCGCAATTCTTGCCGAAAGGGCGGCTGGCGCGGCGATGATCGACCTGGGAGTCGCCATAGGTTTTCGCCATGGCATCGTCGCTGGCCAGTGCGCCCATCGTGCCAAAGCCATCCATCAATTCGGGACCGATCGGGGCCTCACTATTGCCGACCATGGCCACGCGGATCTTGCCGGCCTGCATGTCAGACACAGCGTGGCGCAGATTGGACAAGAAGGTCGCACAGGCCGCGACAGAGCTGCTGGCAATGCCGACATTGGACAAGACATAGGCATTGATGAAATCGGTCGGCATGGAATTGATACCCATGACCAGAGCTTTGGTGGTGACACGTTCGCCCTTCATCCGGGCCTGGTGCATGCCGCCATAGCCTTCCTTGTCCATCTGACCGAAACCACTCGACGAATAGACACCAACTTCATCCGGACCGATATGTTCCAGGACCGTGTCCCATTCGATCCCCATGGCGCGCAGCGCATCCGTCGCGCCGAACAGAGCCATTTGCAGACCGCGGGGCTGAAAGCGGGAATTGTAAAGGCTGGCCATTTCGAACCCGGTGGGCAATTGCCCGGCCGCCTTGATCGGAAAATCGCGCACGTTTTCGAGCTTGATGTCCAGCGTGCCATCGACCGTGACGTGCACCTGGTCTTCGTCAATGGGTGTCACGGTCCAGGACGGCGGCACATTTATCGGGACCTTGTCCTTTGCCATA
>JBCCCT010000244.1:0-4157 GCA_039033355.1 Pseudomonadota bacterium
TCACCCCAAAGCAATCAGGGTGAGATGAGCTATGCTAAAAAACTGGATGGTCGCCAGCGTCGCGGCGATGGGCCTTTCCGCTTGCGTGAGTGTTGATGTTGATCTGGCCGATGCGCCTTCGGTAAAGCCTGACCTGGCCGATTCCGAGGCGGTCGAGGCACCAGAGCCGATTTTGGGCCCAGGTGACCGGATGCCCTCCGGACGCGCGCTCGGCACGCGCTCAGCCGTTGTCGCCCCTAATGCGGCAGCGGCCACAGCACATCCTCTGGCCACGCAAACCGCCCTCGATATCATGAAACGCGGTGGCACAGCGATGGATGCCGCCATTGCGGCGAATGCGATGCTCGGCCTGGTCGAGCCGACGGGCAATGGCATTGGCGGCGACCTGTACGCCATTGTCTGGGACCCGAAGACAGAGCAGCTCTATGGCTATAATGGCTCCGGACGTTCGCCCATGGGCGCGACGCTGGCCGATATGCAGGCCAAGGCGGATGCCTTCATGGATGGCGAGGAAATCCCGCCTTTTGGCGCCGCACCTGTCACCGTGCCGGGCACCGTCGAAGCCTGGGGCGCCTTGCATGAAAAGTTCGGCACCCTGCCGTTCAACATGCTGATGGAACCGACCATTCAATATGCCCGCGAAGGCGCCCCGATCCCGGAAGTGATCGCCTTCTATTGGCAGTTCGGACCCCAGCGGTTCGGCCCAGCGGCGGAAAGCGGCATGCTGGAAGAGTATGAGAATGCCAAGGCGACCTATTTCTCACCGACGCCGGTCGAAGGCAGCCTGTTCAAAAACCCGGATCTCGCCAATACGTTAGAGCGGATTTCTTATGCGGGGCCGGAAGATTTCTATACCGGCCAGATCGCGCAAACGATGGGCGACTATTTTGAGCGCATTGATGGTTATCTGCGCTTCGAGGATTTCGCCGCGCATCATGGCGAATGGGTCGACCCGCTTTGCGTTGAGTATCGCGATCTGGTGAAATTGTGCGAGCTCGGCCCGAACACGCAAGGCGTGGCGGCGTTGCAAATGTTGGAAATGCTGGAGCGGTTTGACTTGCGCAGCATGGGCTATGGATCGGCCGACAGCCTGATGGCGCAGATTGAGGCCAAACGCCTGGCCTTTGCGGACCGGGCTGCGGGCTATGCGGATGAGACCTTTAGCGGCATCGACCCCAACGTATTCATCCGCCCGGGCTACAATGCAGCGCGCGGTGAAGCGATTGATATTAATCAGGCCATGGCACCGCCTGCGCCGGGCTATGCGGACGTGGACGCGAAGCTGGACGAGGGCGACACCACCTATCTGACCGTTACGGATGATCAGGGCATGATGGTCTCGCTGATCCAGTCCAATTATCGTGGCATGGGCTCTGGTCTGGTTGCGGATGGTCTCGGTTTCATGTTCCAGGATCGCGGGCAGCTGTTCAGCCTCGACCCCGAGCATCCTAATGTATTCGAGCCGAACAAACGTCCCTTCCACACGATCATTCCAGCCTTTGCCTTCAAGAAAGATATGCCGGGCTGTCAGGTCCGCGCGGAGCCGATTGAGCAAGCCTGTCCGTATGAGCCCTGGCTCAGCTTCGGCCTGATGGGCGGTGGTATGCAGCCGCAAGGTCATGTTCAGGTCATTCTCAACCTGATCGATTTCGACATGGGTCTGCAGGAAGCCGGCGACGCGGCGCGCTGGGAACATCGTGGTGGTTGTGAGCCGACCGATGATCTGAACGGCGATGCCTGCGAAACCGATATGGGCACCGTGCACCTTGAAAGCGGCATCCCGATCGAGGCGCGCGCAGAGCTCGAACGTCGCGGCCACACGGTTGAGTGTTGTCGGGCCAATGGCGGCGGCTATCAAGCCATTATGCGCGACTTTGAAAGCGGCGCCTGGATTGCTGCAACCGAGATGCGCAAGGATGGCAATGCCGACGGATACTAGGCGATTGATGGAGTCTGACCTGCTGCCATAAGGTGGCAGGAAGGTCATGAGAGAGTGGGCTTGGTCCTAAGCAAAACAGGAGCAAGTCCATGACCGAATCTTATCCAAATCGCCTCGTCTGGGCGGAAATTCCCGTCGCAGACATGACGCGGGCGCAGAAATTCTACGAGACCTTGTTCGATGCGCCGTTGAACCTCATCGACGAGGAACCGAACCCGACCGCGATGTTTCCTTATCCAGGCGGTACCGGGGCGGCGGGGCATCTCTATCCGGGGACTCCGGCCAAGCGCGGCGAAGGCATTACTGCGCACGTCGCTGTGCCCAGTTCCCTGGACACGGCCATGCAACGTGTGAAGGAAGCCGGCGGCGAAGTCGTATCAGACGTGATCACCATTCCGGCAGGATCATTCTTTTACGCCATCGACACTGAAGGCAATTCGCTCGGCGTGTTCAAGGTCTAGGGAATTTGAAAGCGGCCAGTCCGCGTACAGTCTTTGTCTCGTCTAAGATACTATACGTGGCTTTGAAAGCCTGCGCGGACTGGCGATTCTCGCTTCCAACAGAGAGGACGCTAGCACAAACTTGACCTAAGGGCAATTTAACCGCGTTTCATGTTGATCCAGGAGCCGATTTGCCGTCGGGAGCTGGTAACCATGGCGACTGGCTGATCCGTGCTCGACCGCCATGGGTCCTGACTTTCGTCAGGAATGCGTGGAGAAGGCTGGACCTAATCGAAGCGCACGCACATATCACCTGCCATGGAAGCTTTTGCCAACCTTCTGGAACGCCTGCTGCTGACGCCCGCCCGCAATGGCAAATTGGCGCTGATGGCGAACTATTTTGCCACTGTCCCCGATCCCGAGCGGGGCTGGGCGCTGGCGGCTCTGACCAATGAAATTGATCTGCCAGGGGTCAAGGCCGGACTGGTCCGCCGCCTGGTTGAGAGCAAAGTCGATCATGAGCTGTTTCGTCTCTCTTATGACTATGTTGGCGACCTCGCCGATACGGTTAGCCTGATCTGGCCAGCCGAACATGGCGCTAATTATGTCCCCACCTTGAGCGAGGTGGTGGAGTCCTTGTCTGATGCGACCAAAGCAGAAGGTGAACGGCTCATTGAGGGCTGGCTGAACGCGCTTGATGCGCGCGGGCGCTGGGCCTTGTTGAAACTGGTGACCGGCGGGTTGCGGATTGGTGTCTCCGCGCGTCTCGCCAAAGTCGCCGCCGCGCAATTCGGGTCCGTTGAGACCAGCGAGGTTGAAGAGATCTGGCATGGCCTCGAGCCGCCTTATCTCAGCCTGTTCGCCTGGCTGGACGGCAAGGCGGACAAGCCAAAGCCGGATGTCGCCGCGCCATTCCGGCCCGTCATGCTGGCGCATCCCCTTGTGGCGAAAAAGGATCGAGACAATCCAGATGCGATTGATCCCGAGCTGATCACTGCGGACACGTTCGCGGCGGAATGGAAATATGACGGCATCCGCGTCCAGGCCGTGGCGGAAGGGGAGACCCGGCGTATCTACACACGGACGGGCGACGATATCAGCCATACATTCCCAGACGTTCTGGCTGCGATGGCATTTGAAGCGGCGCTGGATGGCGAGCTTCTGGTCCGGCGCGAGGATGGCAGCGTCGCGCCGTTTAATGAGTTGCAGCAGCGGCTGAACCGCAAGACGGTCTCCAAGAAACAGATGGACGCCCGCCCGGCTTTCATCCGGGCCTATGACCTTCTCGCTGAAGGTGATGAGGATTTACGCGCCTTGACCTTCAAGCAAAGACGCGCGCGCCTGGAAGCCTTCATTGGCCGCCTCGAGACCGATCGGATTGACCTGTCACCCCTGGTCGACGTGACGGATATTGAGCAATTGGAAGCCGCCCGGAACACCCCGCCAGCGCCCGAGATTGAAGGCCTGATGCTGAAACGCTGGGATAGTGTCTATGAGGCCGGGCGACCGAAAGGCCCCTGGTTCAAGTGGAAACGCGATCCATTCCTGGTCGACGCAGTCCTGCTCTATGCGCAGCGCGGCCATGGCAAACGCTCCAGCTTCTATTCAGATTTTACCTTCGGGGTCTGGCGCGAACTGGATGGCGCGGATCAGTTGACGCCGGTCGGCAAGGCCTATTTCGGCTTCACGGATGAGGAGTTGAAACAGCTCGATAAATTCGTCCGCGACAACACGCTGGAGCGGTTCGGACCGGTCCGGTCAGTGACCGCGACCAAGGA
>JBCCCT010000245.1:0-4070 GCA_039033355.1 Pseudomonadota bacterium
ATCATCCGCCACAGACAGAATACGGGCAATAACCTTGCGTTGCTCGGTCATGCGGAGGCCTTTTTCGGCGCAGAGTTTTTCCAAACGATCCATACGCGATCCTCTAGCGTTTTATTGACGGTTCTGTCCACCCACGGCCTTAGACATCAAAATGGCGTCAATCGGCCCGCCTTCAAGGCGTTTATAGTAGTTTCGCCGGACGCTGTCTGTCTGAAATCCGAGGCTTTCATAGAATGCAAGGGCGGGCGCATTGTCCGCAGCGACATCCAATAGCCACTTTTGCAACCCGGAAGCTTGTAGATCCTGCTCCAGAGTTTGAAGTAGCAAGCGTGCGAACCCCCGGCGCTGCGATTGCCGTGCGGTCGCAAGCGTCAAGATCTCGGCCTCGCCCGCAACGAATTGAATCAGGATGAATGATACAAGCGCTTCGCGATCGCGAATGCCGCGCGCCAGGGTTGCGGGTTGGCCAAGCAGGTCCTGGAAGTCTGCAACGCTCCAGGCCTGTTCCGTCGAAAAGGCCAGGGCGTGAAGCGCGGCCAAGTCTTCAGCGGCTTCAGCCTGCAATTCGACAATCTGGCTCATGGGCCAGGCTTGGTTTTCGGAAGCGCTGCATCAGGTGCCCGTACATAAGTCGGATGCGCCGGACGCTCTTCCGGATCCAGACCCATGGCGACCCGAGCTGCACCGCGGGCGGTCGGCACTGCGGCATGGATCAGGGCGGGATCAAAAAAGGGCGTCAGCGCCGGCACCTCGCCATACAGCATGTGCGGGCGATCGCTGAGCAGACCGGTCAATGCCTCGAGCCGGGTCTCACGCGGCAGGCCGGTCGCCGTACCGGTCCGAAACGTCTGGGTCCAGAAGGTGACATCCGGCGGCCGTTTCTGCGCCGGCAAGGCGACAATGGCCGAGCCCTGCTGTCCATCCGGCAAAGCGGCTTCCATCGACGTGACGCCGACACACGGCTTATCAATGGCCAGCGCCAGGCCGCGGGCAAACGCGACGCCGACACGGATGCCGGTGAATGATCCCGGCCCGGTAATCACCGCAAACCGATCAATCTGCGCCAGGCGCACATCCGCATCGCTGAGCAGCGCTTCAACCAGGCCCGGCAAGCGGGCATCCTGGCCGCGAACCATGGCTTCGCGTTGCTCACCCAACAGGTCAGCACCGCGCACCAGGGCGATGTCACATGCGGGCCCGGCCGTATGGATGGCGAGTACCAGCATGACGCGCGTCTACAGGATCAGGCAGGCATCTTCGAATGCCAGACGCGGACTGCGCTCGAAAATCGTGGAATCGTCGCCATGGCCGATATTGCACAGCCAGTTGGAGCGCCAGGTTTTTGTTGCGTCATTGGACAGGAAGAATTCCTCATCCACTCCGGCATTGTTGAAACCGGACATCGGCCCGCAATCGAGTCCGAGCGCGCGCGCCGCCAGCATCAGATAAGCGCCTTGCAGCGTGCCATTTCGGAAAGCGGTGGTGTGGCGGTTCTGTTCATCCGCGAACCAGTCCTTGGCGCCTGGATTGTGTGGGAACAGTTCCGGGATCTTTTCGTGAAACTCCAGATCATGGGCAATGATGACGACCCAGGGCGCGGCCAGGGTCTTCTCGACATTGCCGTCCATGAGATGCGGCTTGAGCCGCTCCTTGGCCTCGGATGAGTGCAGGAAGACAAATCGGGCCGGCGAACAATTGGCGCTCGTCATCCCCATTTTTGTCAGATCATAGGTCGCCCGGATCAGGGTTTCGGGAACGCTATCCTGTGTCCAGCCATTATAGGAGCGCCCATGCCGCCAGATCTGGTCCAGGGCGTAATCGTTTACAGGGTTCTTTGTCATGCCAGCTCCCGCACGCAATTGCTTTCATCGCGACATAGAACGGTTTTTGCCGAATTGAAAAGCAAACCGCCGCAGATCGCGTGAAACGGATCTGCGGCGGTTCAGGTTTCGATCAGAATCAGCTGGCCGGTACGATCGACTTGATCGACCATCTCACATCCATCTTGCAGACCTCGCGATCCTTGGAGTCTTTCAGGACAACGTCGACCATATATTCGACTTTGCCGTCAGAATTGAACGTGGAGAGGATTTCCGCGCCGGATTGGCGAAGCTTGCCTTCCGCAATGATCTCGCCCCGCGCAGAGCGCAAATAGGCAATGTTGGCTTCGACAATTGCCGCCTTCACCGTGGTTACCTTGTCGGCAAACAGGAAGACGGACGCCGCTCCGGATGCGGCTTCGGCCAGGGTAAACAGCGCCCCGGCATGCTGCGTGCCCATATGATTGGTGGTTTCAGAGCGATCAGGAAGTTTCGCCGCGCCATGTCCGTCGGCAATTTCAAGCAGCTCGATGCCGGTATGCTTGGCATACGGGACATTCTGCTCAAAGAAGGTCTTCATCATTTCATAAATGACGTTCTTGTTTTCTGACATGGAGTTCTTCCTAATTCTTGAGAAACCTGACTTTAACAGCCAGTCTCGATACGAATAGTGATATTATTGAAATTAAGCTATGACTTTTTATGGGTCCTGACGCGCAGTAATGCAGAGCTTCACTTGAACAATTGATTCGACGCCATCCTGGCGCCAAGCCCCTTTCATTTTTCTTACCGTTTCTAATTTGAGTTGCGCGATTTACGGTTTGGAAAGCTTGATTGATTGTTCCTCAAGAAATTGAAAACAGATTTGCGAACAAGGCGACCGGTTTCTCAAGATCTCTGTGTCATGAAGCCAGAATGCGCATATCAACCAAGTCCGTATTCAACAGTATCGTACACGGTACCTTGGAACTGCCCGACGGCCGTTTGAGGCACGTCGTTATCCGCGAACTCTTTGACCAGCTCTCAGCCGTGATGAAGCCGCTGGCCTTGATCACCGCGATCAACAGTACGGCGGTCACCCTGATCTTCATGCAATTCACCCATTGGTGGCTTGCCCTGATCTGGTGGTTCCCGATCCTGTTCTTCTCTTTCTACCAGTATAAGGGCGCCGTGATGATGGCGCGGGTGCCAAAGGATGTGAAACTGTCCGGTGGCTTCCTGAAAAAGGGCGCGCGCAACAATTTCCTGTTCGGCGCCTGGTGGGCCTCCAGCTGTCTGATCTTTGCCGGTCCTGATCCGGCCGCCAACATTACGCTGGCGGCCCTGTCGACCGGCATGTGCGCCGCAGCAGCGGCCTGTCTCGGCTCAAATGCCGGCATGTCCGCGCGATTCCTGGCCGGGGCCTTGCCGGTCACCGTCTTCTCGCTGGTCTTTATTGATGGCGCCGCGGCGATCATCACCGCTGCGATGGGCGGCACGCTGGGCGTGACCATGGTCTATATGGCGCACCTGAAATATCACGACACGGTCGAGATGCTGCGCGTACGGCTCGGCCTCGAATTGTCGAAAGGCCGCCTCGAATCGGCGGTTAAGACTCTCGGTATCGGGCTCGAGATCCAGGACAATACAGGCGAGGTCGTGTTCTCCAACTCGAACATGGTCGAGAACCGCGAAGCGCTGGCGCATGGCAATGTGACCCGCGAAGGCTTCCATTTCTGGCAGGGCCGCTATTTCCGCCAGACCGAATTCAATGGCGTCGAAGGCGACCAGATCGAACTGATCGAGGATGTCAGCTCACTGGTCGAAAGCCAGCAGACCATCCTGCGCTCGCGCCAACAGGCCGAGAAAGCCCTGCAAACCAAGTCGGCTTTCTTTGAATCGATTTCGCGCGAAGTGATTTATCCGATCAAGACGATCATGAAATATGCGCGCCTGCTGCAGCCGGATTCGCGGATCAAGTTTGATGATGAAGAGCTCGGCAATCTCGCCAATCTCATCATGAATGCGTCAAAGGATCTGGAGCGCCTGATGTCCTCCATGACGCGGCACTCTCTGGATGACAATGCGCACCTGGTCGATGCCGAAATGGTCAAACTGCGCGAGATCTTTGGCGAAGAACTGACCGAAATGGCGCAAACGGATATTGATGATCTGACCCTGCACAATGTCGTCCAGGCCATTCCGGAAGACTTGCTGGTCAAGTCATCCGCCAGCGGATCCCTGACTCGCGCGCTCGGCCAGATGTGTCTG
>JBCCCT010000246.1:0-4039 GCA_039033355.1 Pseudomonadota bacterium
CGGAACGACAGAAACGACGTGCGCTCGTCATAATCATCCGTCAGCTCCGCCACCAAGGCGCTGCTGGGGACTTCATAGAATGTGTAACAGACCCGAACCACAATCGTGATCATCAGAAGGTACGGAAACAAAGCATTGCCCGTCATGCCTTCTGGCGGGTTCCAGGCCAGCACATAGGCCACCGCAACCGGAATGATCGAGGCATACATGAACGGGTGACGCCGCCCCAAACGCGTTTTCAGATTGTCCGACCAATAGCCGACCACCGGATCGGTAATCCCATCGACAAACATGGCGATCATCAAGGTTGCACCGACCAGTGCCGAGTCGACCCCGAGCACCTGACTGTAATAGAAGAGCAGGAAATACTCGAAGCCGTTATTCTTGATGCCATTTGCAGCCGCGCCAGAGCCATAGGCGAGCTTGGTCCAGATGCCAGCCTTGCGCGCAGCAGCGTCGGCCATATGTCCTCCTTGCAGGTGTGGCGGGCGTCTTGAGTGGCCCGCTCACAAATCATCTGGGCGGTTTAGAGCCCGAGCACCATCTTTGACATGATATTGCGCTGAATCTCGTTTGAACCAGCATAAATCGATGTTTTTCGATAGTTGAAATAGCTTGGCGCGACCGGCGCCGCATAGTCAGGCGTGGCGAGATCGCTATTGGCGCCAGCGCGGGCGACCGCAAACGTGTCCTGCACGAAGGGCGCGGCATAACCGCCAACCGCCTCAAGCGAGAGCTCCGTGATCGCCTGTTGCGCCTCAGAGCCGGCGCATTTCAGCATCGAACTTTCCGGCCCAACGGCCTGCCCGGCGGATAGGGCCGAGAAGATCCGCAGCTCGGTTGCGTTCAGCGCTTCAATCTTCATTTCCATCGCCGCAAGCTTGCGCTGGAAGTCTGGGTCCTTGAGCAGCGGCTCGCCACCTGATTGTTCCAGGCTGGCCAGTTTCTTGGTCTTGGCCAAGGCGTTTTTCAAACCTGGCGCATAAGCATTGCCGCGCTCGAATTGCAGCAGGTATTTGGCATAGGTCCAGCCTTTATTCTCTTCGCCGATCAGGGCGTCATCAATCTTGACGCGCACATCCTCGAAGAAGACCTGGTTGATTTCCTGCTGATTGTCGGTCGGGCCGTCCAGGGTCGGCAATGAGGATACAGAGATCCCTGGCAGATCCATCGGGAAGATCAGGAAGCTGATCCCCTCTTGCGGCTTGCCCTCTTTCGAGGTGCGCACCAGGCAGAAGATCCAGTCCGCCCATTGTGCCTGCGTGGTCCAGATTTTCGAACCATTGAGCACGTATTCATCGCCATCGCGCACCGCGCTCATTTGCAGGGAGGCGAGATCCGATCCGGAGCCTGGTTCGGAATAGCCCTGACACCACCAGATTTCTGACCGTTTGATCTTAGGCAGGTGTTCGGCCTTCTGGGCGTCATTGCCAAAGGCCATGATCACGGGCGCTACCATGGACTTGCCCATTGGCGACATTTGCGGCGTACCCGCAGCGGCCAGTTCCATATTGATGATGTAGCGCTCGCTGGCGCTAAGGCCGGGGCCGCCAAACTCGTCCGGCCAGTTGAGCACGAACCAGCCCTTTTCATCGAGCTTGCGCTGCCATTCCAGCATGCCATCCTTGTCGAGATAGCCATTTTTGGACATCGCGTTGCGCGCTTTCAGCTCGGGCGAGTAATTATCTGCGATCCAGGTGCGAACTTCCTTTTGGAAGGCGAGTTCTTCAGAAGTGAAAGAAAGATCCATGATGGTCTCCTATTCGACGATATCAAACATTTCGATTTTCGGGGCGCCAGCCAGGCAAGCGCCGAGGCCAGGTTGTGCGGCCTTGAAATAGTCCGTCTGCCCATGCGCCTTCAGCGCGTCGCCAGACGCATATTGTTCCATGAAAATGTAGGTGGTTTCAGAGCCTTTGGCCTTGTAAAGCTGATAGGTGAGACATCCAGGCTCATTCGCTTTGACCTTGGCCATCAGGTCTTTCGCGACAGATTCAAAGTCACCCTGCTTTCCGTCCTGGATTTCCAGTGTTGCAACAACCCCAATCATGGCGGTCTCCTCATCCTCAAATTTCGTTTGATTCCGACTCTATGAGGCTGACAGCGAACCACAAGCCCTCCCGCCGGGAAAGGCTACAGGATGCGGCGGTTCCGAGTAATGAAAATCAGGGCTTTGCCGGACGCCACAAAGGACCGACAAACAGGATCAGAACGATGATGTTGAACAAGGCGTTCGAGCCATGCCCTGAGGTGATCGATCCCGCACTGTCGAGCACGAACCAGGCAAGGAAGCCGGTGATGACGGCGCGTCGAATAGCCTCCGGGGCCGCATCATATGGCTTGCCTGACAACATCCATATCAGGGCGCCCCAACCAAACAGGAACCCGCCCGCCAAAGCGCCAACGAAGCGCGTATCCGGATGGTCGTAGGTCTGCGCGCCATCAATCGGCCAGGCCAGGAGATCGGCCGAGAACCGGATCGGCTCAACCGTTGCCTCCATGGTGCCAAGAAAGAAGATCGGACCGAACAGCATGACCAGAACGGCGGAGACTTTCAGATACGTCTTGTGTGCTTTGATAGAGTACATGATGACCCTTTCCTCAAATATGTAGCAATCGCTACATATTTAGATCAGAGTCGCCGGAAACGCAACACGCCCGGTCGTCAGACCGGGCGTGCCATACTGTCTCAAGAAGATCCTGTGATCAGCGCCGCTGTTTCAGCACCATCTGGAAGATGTCATCCATTGCCGAGCCATCGCGATCGGCGTCAAACAGCGCGCCGAGCATGCCAAGGCCGTTTGACTGGGCCGGTTGCTGCTGCCGCCCCCCACCAAGCAGGCCGCCCAGAAGCCCCCCCAAACCGCCGCTTTGCTGTTGCGGCTGCGACGCACCACCTAACAAACCGGCCAGTTGCGAAAGCGTATCCGGCTCTTCGCTTTTCTTGGCCAGAGACCCCATCACCATGGTCGCGACCACAGGCAGCATCTGTTTCAGGAGGTCATCTCCCAGCCCGGTTTTCTCGGCAGCGCGGCTCGCGACCGCGCGGCTGACTTCCTTGGAGCCGAGCAGATGGCCGAGAATGCCGTTTCCGTCATTACGTGTTTCTGAACGCCCCAGCAGACTCGGATCGTCCAGATAGCGGCTGTGCGTGCCCTTGTTCAAAGCTTCCAGCAGGGCCTCGGCGCCGCCCGGCTTACTCGCATTTGATTTCAGCCCCGCGGCGAGGGCCGGAATGAGCGCCGCCATGGCTTGCTGAGTCATGTCATCGCTGAGCCCGAATTGCTGGCCCAGCTGTTGCTTCGCCGGTTGCGCTTGCGAGCCGGTCAGTAAGTCCAATAATCCTGCCATTGATATCCCCTTTGATTGAAGTCTTTTTGTCTACCGCGTTGATCCCAGCTCAACAAGCAAGGGCGTTCAGTTCCACCGCTTCCAACGCCTCGTCCAGAACCGAAATGTCCGCACCCGGCTTCGGGGCTTTTTCGCTGAGTGTCCGGCGCCATTGCCGCGCACCCGGCATGCCATTGAAAAGACCCAGCATGTGGCGCGTGATCGACGATAGTCGCTGGCCTTCCGCCAGCTGCGCCTGGATATAAGGCCGATAGTTGCGAACCGCATCAAACGGCGAAACGATCGCTGCGCCCGGGTCAAACAGAGTTTGGTCCACTGCGCCGAGCAAAGCCGGTGTCTGATAGGCCGCGCGCCCCAGCATCACGCCATCAAACACATCGAGCTGCTCCGAACAGGCGTCCAGCGTTTTGATGCCGCCATTGAGGATGATCTGCAAATCGCGCCGTTCGTCTTTCAGCGTCGCAACAAGATCATAGTTGAGCGGCGGAATCTCTCGATTTTCCTTGGGGCTTAGCCCTTTCAGCCAGGCTTTTCGCGCATGAATTGTGAACGCGCGCGCACCGGCATCAGCGATGGTGTCGACAAATCGAAACAGCGTCTCGCGCTCCGGGTCTTCGTCGATCGCGATCCGGCATTTGACAGTGACCGGGATTGATACCGCGTCCTGCATTGCGCGCACGCATGCTGC
>JBCCCT010000247.1:0-4039 GCA_039033355.1 Pseudomonadota bacterium
AGAAAAGTGGCACTCCCTAGGGGAATCGAACCCCTCTTTCCAGGTTGAAAACCTGGCGTCCTAACCGATAGACGAAGGGAGCGCGCGGTTCGAGAGGCGGATATATACAAACGTTTTTTGCGCTTGCAACCTTCTTTGGCGCCAAGGGTGCATTTTTTACAGCTTGAATGCGGGCGAAACGGTGATCGTAGAATGTACAGCACGCGCGACCCGGCGAGCGGGCGGTTTGGTTCCTGGTTTTTGGTTAGGTTCTTGAGACCCTCATCCTGAGCTTGGCGAAGGATAAAGGGTCGGGCTTTCTGGAAGCCCCGCCTCGTCCTTCGTCAGGCTCAGTGTGAGGCGTTCGGGGGACTGGGGTGAGACTAGCCTGGTTCCAAATGCGCCGTCGTTCCGTCGACGCCAGCGCAAGCTGGGGTCCATGGCATGAACGTGCCACTAAGCAGTTTGGCGATTGAGGTCCCTGGACCCCAGCTTGCGCTGGCGTCTGCGGAGAGATGGGTGATGGCACGTTCGAAGACCTGCGGGCACAGATCCTCAACATCACCCGGCGCGTAAAATCGCGTGTCCAGATCGTAAGCTGCGAAGTTCCGCGCCATGCCTTCGAACAATGGCACCCACGCACGGCCATAGCGGTCGACCTGCACAAAAGCTTGCCGACCGGTCGCAGCGCTCCAGCGATCTATCCGCCACAGCTCCAGAAACAGGATTGGCCAGAAGAAGACGGCGACCTGTCTGTAATGCGCAAAGAGATAGCGGTGAATGATCATGGGCGTAAGCATAAGCGCATCTTGAACCCGGTCGGATTGAGTGGCCTATTTTTTAGAACGCCAGCGGCCCCGACCTCTGATTTTGCACGTCATTTTTCTGGACCCAGGCGTGCAAAAGTCTAGCTAGCGGAGTCAGCCAAAAACTGGGACTCTCCCGCAATGAAAAAGAAATCATATGCAGCGTTTGCGGTCCTTCTCAGCGCCTGCACCGCACCATACGCACCACCCGCCGAGAATATAGACACACGCTTTACACCTGGCACCACGGTTGATTTTGAATTCGCAGCCAATGGAATCACACTTTCCGGCATCTTCGATACACCCGCCACAGCTGAGAGCGAGGCGCTGATCCTGTTTGTTCACGGCTATGGTGAATCGAATATTCGGGAATGGAACTCGTATGCCGATCTACGACAGCGATTCAATCAGATTGGGATCGCGACCGCGGTGTGGGACAAGCCTGGTCAGGGACGAAGCGAGGGTGCGTTCGACATCAATCAATCGGTTTATAGCAGCGCAGAAGAAGTCCTCCAGGCGGCAGAGCACTTGCGTGAGATGAATGCCCCGGGGTCTGAGAAGATTGGAATTTGGGGTGTGAGTCGCGCTGGCTGGATCGCGCCATTGGCTCTGTCTGGAGATCCAGACCTGGAATTCTGGATCTCCGTCAGTGGCACGACGGCAGAGGATAATTTCGCTTATCTGTTGCTCTCCAACCTGCCGTATGAGGGGGGAACGGCGAACCAGTCTGCAACGTATGAAGACGAATGGCGCAAAGGATGTGAACTGTTTCGAACCGGCGAGAGTTTCGATCGTTATCAGATGGCAACGCAATCGCTGCGGGCTGATGAATACATATTGAACCAGCGCGGTGCGTGGCAAACCCGACCTCAATACGAAGCCCAGCAGCAAACCTGTGAAGCGGGTCGTTGCCCCAACATAGATAGCAAAATGTGCTCCTACATTTTCATTGAGGATTTCGAGCCGATGCTTTCAGGTTTGAATGTGGATACATTAGCGATCTTTGGCGAAAAAGACTTGAATGTAGATTGGCGCAAGACCCGCCGCGTTTACCAAAACACGATTGGCCAAAACCCGAATGCGACTCTGCAAATCGCTACATTTGACGACGCAGACCACAATCTGCACATCTCGGAGACCGGCAGTATTCGCGAGATGCAATCGATGACCCATCCACGAAAGAGCGACGGCTATTACGAAACTCAGATTGAATGGCTCGAAACCACAGTTCTCAATCGCGGTGATACTGAATAATCTGCATCTGGCAGATTTAAAGCATCGTTTCAGACGCGATTGGTGAATCTATTCCTTCAAAATTGAACCGCCGGATTTGGAAGCGGGATACACTTCTGTGCGAGCACGCCCATGCGTTTCAATTCGGGGGCGAAGAGCATGAAATCCCTAACCAGTCTGTTTGTGGTGGCGACGGCCATGTCTCTCGTTTCTGCCTGTGGCGGTGGCGGGGGTGGCGATGGCGAGATTGCGCCAGCAAGTGCTGGTTCCAGCGCCCCGCCTTCATCCCCACCGGCGGGCTCACCGCCGCCGCCGCCCCCTCCTCCGCCACCGCCGCCATCGAGTAGCTCGGTATCAGGCGACATTGCCAAGACCACCAGCGGCGGTTTGCCGGGCAATTATCGTAATGCGGCGGAACGAAAATCCTTCCCGCACTATATCGGATCGCTCAAGGATCTGACGGGCCGGCATCCAAAACAATTGCCGATGCGCACCTATTTCGACTCCTGCGCCACGGACACAGATCAGCCCCGCATGTTCGTTTCCATGACGCTGGAAGACACACGTGCGACCGCGCATCCGGATATCCCGACCATAGGGTCTGTTTTCGAAGTCTCTTATGACCCGGCCACCAAATCGATGCGCCGCACCGGCAATCAGGCCATCATGGAGATCTGTCATGAATCCCATGGCATTTCCGTCAGCAGTGATTGCTCGCGTATCGCCGTCTTGTGCAATACCGATTTCGAGGCACCGACGTCGGAATCCGAATATGTGACCAAGGATCTGGTCGAAGAATATCCCTATTCCCGCATCGATCAGCCAAACAATGAATCGCAAGTCGACAACAATTCCAACATCGATCCGTCCAACCGTCAGAACGCCTACAAGTATAATGGCGAAGTCTGGCTGCTCGAATGGGATGGCGTATCGCTGAGCAGCGAGCCGGATCGCTATGTGATTCATAAGGCGGTGGGCGGTCAGCAACTCGCGGCCACCACACTCGCATATTCCGATACGCAGGATGTCTATGGCGCTGCCTTCACCACCAATTCCTTCGACAATGGCGGTGGCCGTCACAAGAGCGGCGCGCTGATGATCGTTGATCGGGATGGCTGGCGATTGAACCCGGACGATCCCAACAATAGCAATCGTGAGCGCGGCTGGACCTGGGGCTGTGGCGGCGGACACGTGCTGCACATGCGGGTCTTCTACAATCCTTTCACCGGTCATTTCGGTACGTTGTGCACGACAGATGGCGCCAAATACTGGCAAGCTCAGAACAAGGGCGCCATCGCCGTGAAGATGGAAACTTCATCCACGATTTTCGAAGGCTATGAAAATTTCATCGTCGCCTCGAATAGCGGTGCGGTGACGAATGGCGGTGGTCATAAGGTCATTCCGATTGAGGATGACCGTTCGATCGTAGCCCTGGTTGGCACAGATCTCATTCCAGAAGGCGACCCGGATTATGCCGCCTTTATTCAGGTCGAGGAAAATTTGGCCATTGAGCGCGGTCGACCTGAACGCGGCGTTGAGGCGTGCGACTGGGCCTGGGGCGAACCGTGTGAACGTATCTATATGGAAGAGTGGTACTATAATAATGGCCGCTCAAACTACCCGGCGTTTCGGGGCGGCTTCTGGGGCGGCGACTATACGGCCCATGAACTGACCAAGATCGGGATTCAGCATATTGGCGCCAATGGCCGCAATGAGATTGATGGCCTGGTGCAGCGCGTAAAATGGATTGTCGAGGATGATGATTGCATGCTGGGTGCGCCGCAGCTGACCGATTTGAAGAACGGACGCTTCCTGCTCGGCTGGGCGAAGTTTCAGTGCATGAGCGATGGCACGTCTCTGAATCGGTTCTCAGGCAAGCATACGCTGCATCCGAAAGCCTATTATCTGATGGAGATCGACGCCGAAGGTAATCGCCTGACCGAGCCCGTCGAAATGGTCGATTCGGGTTGGGGCAGCATGGATGAAATGGTCTATCTGGGCGAGGGTCGCGCGGCCTGGGC
>JBCCCT010000248.1:0-3943 GCA_039033355.1 Pseudomonadota bacterium
AAGAACCGGGAGGTGCGGCCATGGCCATCAAAACGAAATTCACGGAAGAATTCGGGATCGAGCATCCGGTGGTCCAGGGCGGCATGCAATGGGTCGGCTATGCTGAAATGGTCGCGCCGGTGGCCAATGCCGGCGGGCTCGGCTTTCTGACCGCCCTCACCCAACCCACGCCGGAGGATCTCTATAAAGAAATCCAGCGCACAAAGGAGATGACCGACAAACCGTTTGGCGTGAACCTGACCATTCTCCCGGCGATCAAACCACCGCCTTATGCCGAATATCGTCAGGCCATCATTGAAGGTGGCATCAAGATTGTCGAAACGGCAGGCTACAAGCCGAAAGAGCATATCGATCATTTCAAGGAACATGGCATCAAGATCATCCATAAATGCACGGCGGTGCGCCATGCGCTGTCAGCCGAGCGGATGGGCGCCGATGCGATCTCGATCGATGGCTTTGAGTGCGCCGGTCACCCGGGCGAGGATGATATTCCGGGCCTGATCCTGATCCCGGCCGCCGCCAACAAGGTCAGCGTCCCTATGCTTGCCTCCGGCGGTTTTGGCGATGGCCGCGGCCTCGCTGCTGCGCTCGCACTGGGGGCCGATGGGATCAATATGGGCACGCGGTTCTGCGTCACGCAGGAAGCGCCCATTCATGAGAATTTCAAACGCCAGATGGTCGAGAATGATGAGCGCGACACCAAGCTGATCTTCCGCACCTTGCACAATACAGCCCGGGTGATGAAAAACGCCGTAAGCACCGAAGTCGTCGAGATTGAACGCGCCGGCGGTGCGCAGTTCGAAGACGTGAAACATCTGGTCGCCGGCGCACGCGGCCGCAACGCCATGGAATTGGGCGATCCGGATGGCGGCATCTGGTCGGCCGGTCAGGTCCAGGGTCTGATCGACGATATTCCGACCGTGAAAGAGCTGATTGACCGCATCGTCGCCGACGCCGAAGCGATCATCAAGGAGCGTATGAACGGGATGCTCGCCTGATCCATCCAGGCGCTGCGCACAATTGAGACGCAGCGCCTATAGATCTTAAGCTTTCAATTCACCTGACTCAGTCTAAGCTCCCGCCCATCAGACAACCAATTCAAGGGGGTTCACGATGGGCGAATTTATTGCCGAAGTCTTTTCCGTCAGCGGCCTGTTCACGCTGCTCATGTTGCTCTTGTTGCAAGCCGTGCTCGGCTTCGACAATCTGCTTTATATCTCGATTGAATCGCAACGCGTCGGCCCGGAAAAGGCGCCTATGGTGCGCCGCTGGGGCATTGCCATCGCGGTGATCCTGCGGATCGTCCTCTTGGTCATAATCGTCAATGTCTTCGCGCTGCTCGCCGAACCCTTGTTCAATGTCGCGCTCAAAGGCTTCTTTGAAGGGGAATTTACCCTGCAGGCCCTGGTCACTTTGGCCGGCGGTGGCTTCATCATCTATACCGCGGTCAAGGAAATCCATCACTTGCTGGCGGTCGATCATATCGAGCATACGGAGGGCTCCGCGAGCAAATCCGTGATGCAAGCCGTGGCAATGATTGTCGCCATGAACCTGGTGTTCTCCTTCGACTCGATCCTATCCGCCATGGCGATCGCGAATGTCGAAGTCGCCAATGTGGTCGGCGCATCCGGCGAAGTGCTGAACACATTCACCGGCACCGTCGTGCAATGTAAGGCGGATCTGATTGCCAATCCGATTGCCGGCGCGGTCGGATGTGAGCCCGGCAAGGATTATCAGGTCTGGATCATGGCGATTGCCATTCTCTCTTCCGGCGTGGTGATGATCCTGCTGGCTGATTATGTGGCCGACTTCCTCAAGCGCAATCGCATGTATGAAGTGCTCGGCCTGTTCATCCTGTTTCTGGTCGGGGTTTTGCTGGTCACAGAAGGCGCCCATCTGGCGCATCTGAAACTGTTCGGCTTCCCGATCGATGCGATGAGCAAGTCCAGCTTCTACCTGGTCGTCGGCGTTCTTGTGATCACCGACATCATCTCGACCAATTACCAGAAGCGGCTCTGGGCCCAGCGCGAAGCGGAATTGCGCAGTTCCGGGAACAAAGCGGATGATGCCATCAAGGCGGTCGATGCGCACATCGCCAAGCATGGTAATATTGGCTGATATCCCGTGCGGGCCTTTAAGCTTACGGCTTGAAGGTCCGCAGTTTCTTGGAAATCTTGATCGCGACCTTGTCGCCTTTGCGTCCCATCCGGCCTTCATAGGCGGGCGTGCCGTCCCGGTCGCCTGAGAGCAGCTCAACCGGCTGATCCGGCGGCAATCCAAGCAACAGGGTCGACCCGGCTTTCAGGGCCGTGATCCGGCTGAGTGGCACAGACAGGCTGGCCAGGCGCGCGGTTGCGATGGCCGTCATGGGCGCATTGCTCGCGGACCGTTCATCCGTCTCGCTGGCCTCAGCAAAATTTCCTTCAATAACTGCCAGATCTGAATGCAGACCGGGTGCCTCAATCCGAAACTCGGTCACCGTGACGTCAGCGACCGGCAACAGGCTGGCGACAAATGGAATGTCGGTTTCGATCGCCTGAACGTTCAGGCCTTCACCAACGGCGCCGCCAAACGGCTCCAGCAATTGCTCCAGGAGCGCACAATCAATCGCGCTCAAGGTCCAGCCATCGCCGATACGGCCCGTCGATCCTGTCGCCCCGCACGCCTTGGCAATGATCGCATCCGCCAGATCCGGCGGCAGGCACACAAAGGCGCGAATATCGGTCTCGGTCGCGCCGAGACAGACAATCGCGCTGGATTTTCCGTTTAACAGGCCTGCCAGTTCGGTTCGCGGCAAGGTCGCCGCCTGCGTCGCATGGATCGCGGCCTTGATCCCGGTACCTTTGCCCAGCGCCATGGACAGGCGTGCCGCCAGGACCGGGTTCGGCGCGACCCCATCCAGGGCCGCTGCCTCATCTTCAAAAATCTCGTCTGGCCTGGGCGCAACCGATTGCGGTTCAGGCGGGACATCGGTCAAGGCGCCCTGGCTGGGCGTGGGGCGGAGCAGAGCGGCAATTTCGTCTGCGGTCAGTACGCCGCGCGCGGTCGGAAACTGATAGTCCTCTTCAGAGTCCAGGACAGCCGTATCCTCGCCGGCCAATTCTGGCTGGGCAGAAGGTTTTTTGGGGTCGGGACCGTTTCGCATTCTGCACCTGTCGCCAATACGGATTACCAGTGCGCCAACACGGTTAATGAATCGTTAGTATTTTAGAGTCCGCCAGGGCAGATTCGCAAGGCTTAATCGTCGCGAACGACGCGCTCATTGCGCTCATGCCGCTCTTGGGCTTCAAGGCTGAGCGTCGCTGTCGGCCGGGCTTCCAGACGCCGGAGGCCGATCGGCTCGCCAGTATCGTCGCAATAACCATAGGTGCCATCTTCAATCCGGCGGATGGCGGCATCAATTTTCGAGATCAGTTTACGCTGGCGATCGCGGGTGCGCAGCTCCAGCGCCTTGTCGCTTTCCGCTGAGGCGCGGTCGACCAGATCTGGATGATTTGAGGATTCAGCCTGCAGATTCCCGATCGTCACTTTCGCCCCGTCGAGGATCTCCGATTTCCAGTCTTCGAGCTTCTGGCGGAAGTACGCCTTCTGCTTTGCATTCATGAAATCTTCTTTAGTCGACGGCTTGTAGCCATTCAGATCAAAGTCAGTCATGGAATCAAATCCTCTACGAAGTTTGCGCGCCCTATACTGCGGACCCGTTAGATACGCAATCGCAATAATCAGACCAAGTGGCCACAATTGTGTCGACGAATTGTGGCACACACCGGGCTTATGCACGGCTTTTGCAGCTGTGAAGGTAACGAAGACTTGATCAGACGCCCCGCTTCGTGCGCTAAAGGGGACGGCAATCTGCGCGAGACAGAAGACAGGATTGGGCCCGGTAGATGACCTCCAGATGGAGACAGCGCGAAGTCCAACGTCCGTCGACATGGCGGCAATC
>JBCCCT010000249.1:0-3941 GCA_039033355.1 Pseudomonadota bacterium
CCGGGCCGAGTTACGTCCATGTCGCGCGGCTGACACCAGATCGTCCCGCGCAAGCAGACCTGGATTGGACTTCAGCGCCTGGGCGATACCATCTGCCAGGCTGATCAATTCATCGTCGATCCGTTTCGTATCCGGCACCATCACGGCGCTCGGCACGTCGCCGGTCTGTCTGGTATAATTGGCTTCGGAGACAGAGCGGCTGGCTTCGGCCCGCACCAGTTCTGCGCGTTCCTGCTCCATCCGCGAGCGGGCCTGTGAAACGGCAATCAGGCTTTCGGCGCCGGCTTCTCGGCGGCTGTCCGTGATCGTCACCTGCTGCATCAGCAAATCGAGGCTCTGGGTGCGGTGGCTGACAATTTCCCGGTCCAGGATCAGGGCAGCGTGCGCAATCGCGGCCGCTTCCGCCACGGTTTGTCGGTTTTCGCGCTCGAGCAGCCTTTGTGCCTGCGTGGAGGCGCGTGCATCTTTAAGTCCGAAATAGGCCGACCCGCCCTGAAAGACCGGTTGCGAGAATTCGAGGGAATAGGTCACCCCATCTTCAGCGCGCAGGCGTTCCAGCTCATCGCTGCGCCAGCGTTCCTCGCCCGCGGTTATGGTCGCCGAGACTGATGGCAGCAGCTCGCCAAGGGCGCCAAATTGGTCGGCTTTGGCGGCCTCTGTGTCGGCCTCACCAATTGCGATTTGCGGGCTGTACCGCAGAGCCGCCTGTATCGCATCCTCAACAGTTTGCGCAGAGGCTGGTAGATTTACAGCCGTAAACAAGCAGAATCCCAGCAATATCCGTCGTATAGTCATGCGTTTCGTATGCGGATCTTTGGTTAATTATCTATTTCTGGTTGAATTTATGGCTGCAATGACACTTGCGGATTCTTCGGGGCAGGCTGCCGCGCAACATCGCTTGGAAGAGCGGTTTCACCCGGCTGAAACGCGGATCACGAGAATCAGGATGACACTTGGGGCTAAGAGTGCTCAAAAGCCCGAAAGGGCGTAGAGAGTGATATCAACCCATGCAGCATCTATCTTTGACCGTCGCATTCCTGTTTTCCGCCATTCTGGCCGGGTGTTCGGCGCAGACAACCGCGCCGGATGAACCGGTTTCGGCGCGACCCGCCAAACTGGCAATCGCGACTCGGGCGACGTCACAGCGAAACTTGACCTTCCCAGCCGTTATTCGTGCGATTGAATCGGCCGACCTGACCTTTCAGGTCGCTGGCGAGATCCGCGAGCTGAATGTCCTTGAGGGGCAGGTGGTCGAACGCGGGGACGTGATTGCGCGGCTCGACAATCGCAACAATCAGAACCAGGTCGCGCAAGCTCAGGCCGAGTTTGACAATGCGACGGCCGAGTATGAGCGTGCGGAACGCCTGGTCGCTGAAGACGCGATTTCACGTAGCGTGCTCGAAACCCGGCGAACCACACGCGATGTCGCCGCCGCCGCGCTCGATAATGCGCGCAAAAGCTTGAGCGATACGGTGTTGCGCGCGCCGTTCAGCGGCTCGGTATCGCAAGTCTCCGCACGCCGGTTTCAAAATGTGCAGGCCAAGGAATCCATCGCGACGATCCAGACTCAGGAAGTCGAAGCCGTCGTGAATATGCCCGGGACGATTATTGCCCGCATCCCGCAACTCATCCCGGTGGGGGTCAATGTTCGCCTCGACTCGGCGCCAGATCGCCCCATTCAGGCGGCATTTCGCGAGGCGGCGGGGACGGCTGATCCGGAAACCCAGACCTATGAGGTCAGCTTCTCCTTCACGCCACCGGAGGAGTTGTTCACCTTGCCCGGTATGACGGCGACGGTTCAGACGACGCTGGATTTCAGCGCCGCATCAGATCTGTTTCCTCAGGGGATTGCTGTGCCTTTGTCGTCAATTCTGGCGGAAGGCAATCAGACCTATGTCTGGATCGTTGACCCCGACAATTACAAGATCACCAAACAGCGCGTCACCGTGAGTGCTGAAGGCGGCGAAAGCGTCACGGTTGTCGATGGTCTTGAAGGCGGGGAGACCGTCATCGCGGCGGGTGTGACCTTCTTCAATGAAGGTATGACCGTGCGCCCCTGGCAGCCGCGCTAGGAGGCGATCATGAATATCGCCGAATGGTCCATTCGAAATCCCATGCTGTGCAGCATTGCGATGATTATCGCGCTGGTCGGCGGCTGGCTGGCCTTTAACAATATGGCGCGGTTCGAAGATCCGGAATTCACCATCCGGGTCGCGAAAGTGATCACCCAATATCCCGGCGCTTCGCCGGAAGAGGTGATGAATGAAGTGACCGAACCGCTCGAAACCGCGCTGCAACAGCTGCCGGAAGTGAAGTCGGTGAGTTCAGTGTCGTCAGCGGGATTGTCCGATATCAGCGTCGAGATCCGCTACGAGGCCTCGACCAGCAAATCCGACCTGCAAGTCGTCTGGACCAAGGTGCGCAACAAGATCGCGGATTCGGAACGCGAGCTGCCACCGGGCGCGAGCACGCCGGTCGTCAATGATGATTTCGGCGATGTCTATGGCATCTATTACATGCTGACCGGCGAGGGCTATACGCCCACGGATTTGCTGGACTATGCCAAGGAGTTGCGACGCGACCTGCTGCTCGTCGATGGCGTCGCGAAAGTCGGCATTGTCGGCGATCAGGAAGAGGTGATCTATGTTGAGGTCGCACGCGATCGCGCCGCCTCTCTCGGGGTCTCGCTCAATCAGGTCTATGATACGCTCTCGCAGCAGAACACCGTCGCGAGCGCGGGCGATGTCCTGATTGGTGATGAAAGGCTGGATGTCCACCCGACCGGGGAAATCACCTCGGTGGATGCGATCAAGGCCCTGTACATTGGTGATCAGAGGACCGGCGGGATTGCCCGACTTGGCGATATTGCCGACGTGACGCGCGGCTATCGGGATCCGGTGCCGCTCTATCTTCGCTATGATGGCCAGCCGGCGCTGGGGATCGGTATTTCAAATCTGTCCGGTGTGAATGTCGTCAAAATGGGCGAGGCCGTGGATGCCAAGCTCCGCCAGCTCGAGCCGCTCAAGCCAGGCGGCATGGTGCTGCACGAGTATTATCATCAGGGCAAAGTCGTCGACGAGTCGATCGCGGCCTTTGCCTGGAATGTTGTCACGGCGCTAGCCATCGTCTTTGTCACGCTGCTGATCTTCATGGGCTTTCGATCCGGTCTGGTCATGGGCGCGACCGTGCTCCTGACCATGGCGGCGACGCTGTTGATCATGTGGGTGGCCGGCATCCCGATGCACCGTATTTCCCTCGGCGCCCTGGTGATTTCGCTGGGCATGCTGGTCGATAATGGCGTTGTGATTACCGACGGGATTCTGGTCGGCATCCAGAAAGGGCGTAAGAAAATTGATGTGGCGATCGAGGTCACAAGGAAGAATCTGAAACCGCTGCTTGGCGGAACGCTGGTCGGGATCATCGCCTTTGCGCCGATCGGTTTTGCGCCAGGGGACACCGCCGAGTTCACCAATTCCCTGTTCTGGGTGGTTTTGATTGCGTTGGGCTTGAGTTGGGTCCTGGCTTTCACGATCACGCCTCTATTCTGTTACTGGGCCTTCCCGGAATCGACTCAGACCGCGACGACGGAAGACGCGCCCGATGGGCGGTTCATGAGCTGGTATAAGAGCCTCATTCGCGCCGTGCTGGCGCAAAAGACGCTTTCCCTGCTGGCGACGGTCGCCGTTTTTGTATTGGCCATCTGGGGCTTTCGCTTCGTCCAGTCGGGCTTCTTCCCCGCCTCCACATCGCCGCAAATCGTCGTCGATTATTTCCTGCCGGAAGGCACGGATATTGAGCGCACGCGCACAGATATGCTGGCGCTGGAAGACCATATGCGCGGCATTGAAGGCGTTGAACATATTCATACCAGCGTCGGCGGCGGCACGCTGCGATACATGCTGACTTATGAAGTCGGCTCCGACAATCCGGCTTATGGGCAA
>JBCCCT010000250.1:0-3932 GCA_039033355.1 Pseudomonadota bacterium
GGGCTGCCAAGCCCTCTGTGTTGATTCTAGTGCACACGATTTTAGGAGACTCCGACCGGTGTCAGGCCTGCAGCGTATCGTCTCGCGTATTCCTTGGGCATATACGGGGCGGCGACTTCTGATCGCAATTCCGACTTTGCTTGTCATTATAACCGTCGCCTTCTTCATGATGCGCATGGCGCCAGGTGGCCCGTTTGATGGCGAGCGCAAATTGAACGCCGCCACCGAGGCCGCACTGAATGCCAAGTTCGGGCTCGATAAGCCGCTCTGGCAGCAATATACGGACTATCTCTGGGGCGTGGTGCAGCTCGATTTCGGGCCCAGCATGAAGACGCTTGGCAAGAGCGTGAATGATCTGATCGCCGATGGCCTGCCGATCAGTCTCGCCGTCGGATTCCTGTCCATCACGCTCGCCATCATTGTTGGCACCGCGATGGGGATTTTCGCCGGTTTGCGCCAGAATACGGCGGGCGACTATTCGGTGATGGGATTTGCGATGGCCGGGATTTCCATCCCGACCTTTGTGACCGGCCCGATCCTGATCCTGATCTTTGCGCTGACCTTCGGGATTTTCGCCGTTGGCGGGCTCGGCACCTATCCTAATATTGGCATGAACCTGCACAATATGACCCTGCCGGTGATCACGCTCGCGCTACCGCAAATTGCCATCATCTCGCGGCTGATGCGCGCCAGCATGATCGAGACCATGCGCTCCGGCCATATTCGTACCGCCCGCGCCAAAGGGTTGAGCGAACGCGACGTTGTAATGAAACACGCCCTGCCCTCCGCCATTCTGCCGCTGGTTTCTTATGTCGGCCCTGCCATGGCCCGGGTCATGACCGGTTCGCTGGTGATTGAACGGATCTTTGGCCTGCCGGGCATGGGCTCCTATTTCGTCGATGGCGCAATCAATCGCGACTATACATTGGTGATGGGGGCCTTGATCATCTACGCCACGCTGATCGTCTTGTTCAATTTGCTCGCCGATATTCTCTACGCCCTGCTCGACCCGAAGGTGAAGTATGACTGATACGATGGACCTGACCGGCCGCAAGGAAGCGGTTGAGACTGCCATTCAGGGCGGACGCTCGCTCTGGGACGATGCCAAGGCGCGCCTGTTCCGCAACAAGGCGGCTGTCGCCTCGATGTGGATTTTGGGCATCATGGTGGTGATTGCTCTGATTGGCCCGATGGTTTGGGTCCATAAATACAATACGATTTCGGCGAATGTTGAACTCGCCCCGACCTTTGAGAATCTTCATTTGCTTGGCACGGATCAGCAAGGCCGAGACAGTTTGGCACGCCTGATGATCGGCTTGCGCATTTCTCTCGCCGTCGGGATGGTGGCGACGATCGTATCCCTGATCATCGGCGTGACCTGGGGCGCCGTGGCCGGATTTGTCGGCGGACGGGTCGACAATATCATGATGCGCTTTGTCGACGTGCTCTATGCCATGCCGTTCATCTTCTTTGTCATCCTTTTGCTCACCGTGTTCGGGCGCAATATCATTCTGATCTTTGCTGCGATCGGCGCCGTCGAATGGCTGACCATGAGCCGGATCGTCCGCGGTCAGACGCTGGCCATCAAGAATATGGAATTCATCGAAGCCGCCCGCGCCACCGGCGTACCCTTCTTCACGATTATTCGGCGGCACATCTTGCCAAACGTGGTCGGACCGGTCGCGGTCTACGTCACCTTGACCATTCCGGTCGTCATCCTGGCAGAGAGCTTCCTGTCCTTCCTCGGCCTTGGCGTGAATGAGCCCCTGACCTCGCTTGGCGTGTTGATCTCTGACGGCGCCAAGGAGATGCAGGACAAGCCCTGGATGCTTCTGGCACCGGCGTTGACCATGATGATCACGCTGCTTTGCCTGAACTTCATTGGCGATGGCTTGCGCGACGCGCTGGATCCGAAGGATCGGTAGCATGCGAATTGTGCTTCTAATCGTAATCGCCCTGATCGGTTTGACTGATGACGCGAAGCCTCAATCAAAAGAGGCAATCGAGTGCTTGCAGGAAACCCCGAAAAGCAGATCCTCGGATCAAATCATGGCCGAACAGAAGATTCGAGTCGAGCGGGCCCGCATCGAAAAGCAGCGCCTCGGCTTCGGGGATGATAACGGTCACGCGTCTACGAGCCATGTGAAACCAAAGCTGTCAAAACCGCGCTCGATTGCCTATCCGCGATGTGCGTCCTTGTTTGGACTCAGCGGTGATTGCACTGTCTATTTCGATGTCACCGCGTCTGGAAACGCGAAAGACATTTTCGCTTTTTGCTCAGATCGTATGTTCCAGGACAGCGCTGAGGAAGTGGTTGGAGAAATGATATTTGATCCCGCAACGATTGACGGTGTTCCGGTAGATTACCCTGGTGTTGTCATCTTAATTCCATTCGAGTTTTCGGTTAGTTCAATCGAACAGTCAGACTAAATGAAAAGCTGAATTGGGTCTTTCCCCGCTTCGCTTTCCAGAAAACCCAGGGTTTCAAAGGTCTGTTTCATCGTCCCCGATAGTGGCGCCTGAACCGTCAGCGGCTTGCCGGACTTGCGCGGAATCACCAGAGCGCGCGCATGCAGGTGCAGCCCTTTCGCAATGCCTTGCGGCACCTCGCGCCGGGTCTCGTATTTATCATCGCCGAGAATGCTGTTGCCTAGCTCGTGCATGTGAAAGCGCAGCTGGTGCATGCGTCCGGTCGACGGTTTCAAGGCGACCCAGGCGGCGCGACGTGCGGCCGTGGATACAGTGACATAATCGGTAATGGCGTGTTTCGAGACTTTGTCGCCATGCGCGCCCATGACCATGCGCTCGCGGCCTTCCTCGCCAACGCCTTTGCGCATCCAGGATCGCAGCTGCCCGGCCGGCGGATGCGGCACGCCGACAGTCACAGCCCAATAGATCTTGTCCATGTCGCGCGAATGAAACAGGTCGCCCAGCCGGGAGGCCGCCGCAGGGTGTTTTGCGATGAGCAAGAGGCCCGACGTTGCCTTGTCCAGCCTGTGCACCAGGCGCGGACGATGCTCGCCGTCAGACAGCGCGTCCAGCATGCCATCAACGTGTCGCCCACCTTGCCCCGTACCGCCCTGCACGGCGATGCCGGCGGGCTTGTTGAGGACAAACATCTCATCATCCTCATGCAGGATGAGCGGTTTGAGAAAGGCCAGGGCCTTGGCATTCGGCTTGGCCGGTGCGCTCCACGGCGCGTCTGAATCCTTGGCGACCTTGGACGTGAAGGGGGGCAGACGCACGGCCATGCCCGCCTCCAGTCTTGTATTGGCCTTGGCGCGCGCGCCATCGACTCGGATCTGCCCGGTGCGCAGCAATTTCTCCAGCTCGCCTTGCGTCATCGGCATGCGCCGCTTGACCCAGCGGTCGAGCCGCACGCCGCCTTCCTTCTCGCTGACGGTTTCGGTGATCACTTGTCGGCTCATGCGAGCAACCTCTTCAGGGCCAGCAGGCCGATTGCGAAAGCCGCGAGCGCTCCAACCATGTTTAGTCCGGCAAAGACCAGGCCTTTCATCACCTCCCCCGTCATGAACATGTGGACGGTGTCGCGGGAAAAGGCCGAGAAGGTCGTGAACGCGCCCATCATGCCGACCCCAACCAGGAGCCAAAGCGTGTTCTCAAGCGCCGGCTCGCGGGTGGTGAACCAGCCCATCATGGCGCCGAGGATGAAACTGCCCGCGACATTGACAAACAGGGTCGCCCAGGCGCCGGATACGCCGCCATGCTCGGTAAAGGCGAGACCTACGCCATACCGCATCGATGCGCCGATCGCGCCGCCCAGTGCGACTAAGAGGAAACCATTCATGGCGGCGGCATAGATGTTTTTGCGCGTGAGAGGAAGAGCGGGCCGTCATTGGGACTGAGCGAAGTTTGGTCCGGGTGAAGTTTCGGCGTGAAACAGCCGGGAACGGACGCAGCCCGGTGCTCTA
>JBCCCT010000251.1:0-3863 GCA_039033355.1 Pseudomonadota bacterium
CAGAATGCTGCGGCAGACGAAGTGGTGATGGACCGCGGTGCAGAATGTACCGCAGGGGGTTGTGATGCTATTTGAATGGCTGGCCGCTGAAGAAGGGCCGCTGAGACTTTTCAACTATCTGACGTTCCGTACGGGACTGGCTCTCGTGACCGCGTTTCTGGTCACTGTGATTGCTGGCGGCTGGATGATTGATGTGCTGCGCGCGCGTCAGGGTAAAGGCCAACCCATCCGCGATCTGTCACTGGAAGCGCAAATGGCCAAGCAGGGCACGCCAACCATGGGCGGTTTCCTGATCTGGATCGGTTTGTTGCTTGGCACCATCCTGTTCGCGGATCTGAGCAATCCCTATATCTGGGTCGTTCTGGCCGTGTCGCTGTCTTATGCCTTTCTCGGCTTCCTCGACGATTATGCCAAAGTCACCAAACAGAGCACGGACGGCGTGTCTGCGCGTCTGCGACTGGGTACGGAATTTCTCGTCGCGGCCGCGGCGGGCGCTTTCATCATGGGGCTGCATGGCGCGCATACGCCGCTCGGTCATGCGGAATGGGGCGCGCTGAATCCGCTGGCGGAGTGGATCGCCGGCTTTGCCCCTGAAACCTCGGTCGAGCGGAATGAAGCCTCATTCTCTGGTGGTGTCGCCATCCCGTTCGTGAATGATTATTTCTATCCTCTGGGCGGCCTGTTCGTCGTTTTCGCCTGTATCGTGATTGTCGGCTTTGCCAATGCGGTGAACTTCACCGACGGTCTCGACGGTCTGGCGATCGTGCCGATCATGTTTACCGGCGCCGCCTTTGCCTTGATCGCTTATCTGACGGGTAACTTCGTCTTTGCCGGCTATCTCGGCATCCAGTTCACACCTGGGGCGGGTGAGATGGCGGTCCTGATGGGCGCAATGATGGGCGCTGGCATGGGCTTTCTTTGGTACAATGCCTATCCCGCCAAAGTGTTCATGGGCGATACCGGATCGCTCGGCCTGGGCGGATTGATTGGCGTTGTAGCTGTCGCGATTAAGCATGAATTTGCGCTGGCCGTGATTGGCGGCCTGTTCGTGCTCGAAGTGCTGTCTGTCGTGCTGCAGGTCAGCTGGTTCAAGATCACCCGCCGTCTGACCGGCGAAGGCAAGCGTATCTTCCTGATGGCGCCGTTGCATCACCATTTCCAGAAACAGAACTGGCCCGAAACACGGGTCGTGGTTCGGTTCTGGATCATGTCGCTCCTGTTCGCCCTTGCGGGCCTCGCCACACTGAAGCTGAGGTAACGCCCGACCCATGATCCCGATCACCGAATATGCAGGGCGCGATGTCGCCGTCTATGGCCTGGGCCGCACCGGATTGTCCGCTGCGAAAGCTCTGGCTGCGGGCGGCGCGCGCGTACATGCCTGGGATGATGGGGATGCGGCACGGGCCAAGGCTGAAGCCGAAGGCGTCAATGTCAGCGACATCAATAAGCGCGACTGGCAGAAATTCGCAGCCCTGGTCCTGTCGCCTGGCATTCCTTACAAATTCCCGCAGCCGCATCGCCTGGTGCGGATGGCGGAAATGATGAATGTCCCGGTCGTCGGCGACATGGAATTGTTCGCCCGTGCGGTGCAGGCCTTGCCCGAAAAAGGGCGTCCGAAAGTGGTTGGGATCACCGGCACGAATGGCAAGTCGACCACGACCGCCCTGATCGGCCACATCCTGCGTGAAGCGGGCCGCGATGTTCGCATCGGCGGCAATATCGGTACGGGCGTGCTGGATATGGCGCCGCTCAATGCCAATGCAATTTACGTCCTCGAACTGTCCTCGTATCAGCTGGATCTGGTCGAAAGCCTGCATTGTGATGTCTCGGTCTTCCTGAACATCTCGCCAGATCATCTCGATCGGCATGGCGGCATGGAAGGATATGTCGACGCCAAGAAACGCATCTTCGCCAATCAGCGGCCGCGCGATGTCGCCGTGATCGGGATTGATGATCCGCATTCGCAAGCGGTGGCGATGAGCCGCCTGCGACCGGGCGAGGGTCGTGTGGTTCAGATCAGTTCGGAATTTGGCCTCGCCCGCGGCGTCAGTGCCGTCGATGGGCACCTGTATGACAGCACCGGCGGCCAGGCCATTCGGGTCGGCGATCTGGCGGAAGCGCAGGCCCTGCCCGGGCGACACAATTTCCAGAACGCTGCGGCGGCCTATGCGGCCTGTCAGGCGCTGGGCGTTGCCCCGGGCCGGATCATGGCGGGCATTCAATCCTTCCCGGGCCTGGCGCATCGGATGGAACTGGTCGGCGAAGTCGAAGGCGTCCGGTTCGTCAATGACAGTAAGGCAACGAATGCCCAGGCGGCCGAACAGGCCCTGAAAACCTGGCCCAAAGTGCACTGGATCGCTGGCGGCGTTGCCAAGGCCGAGGGTATTGAACCGCTCGCACCCTGGTTTGACCGGGTCGCGCAAGCTTATCTGATCGGCGAAAGCGAAGCTGATTTCACCAAGACCCTGAAAGGGAAAACCAGGACGGTCAGTTGCGGGACGCTGGAAGCGGCCACGCAGGCGGCGTTTGATGCCGCCAAGGCCTCGGGCGAGGCCAATCCGATCGTCTTATTGTCGCCGGCCTGTGCAAGTTTCGATCAATTTAAAGATTTCGAAGCACGTGGTGATGCATTCAAGGGCATTGTGCAGCGGCTCGCTGCGCAAGTCGAACCTCAGAAGGAAGCTGTATAGGAGCGCGTCATGGTCGAAGTTGCCCTCCGCCCGCGGACTGGATCCGGGCGTCTGATTGAGTGGCAACGCGGCCTCGACTGGTCGATCCTGATGGCGGCGGGGGCACTGCTGGGCGCTGGCCTCTTGCTTTCCCTCGCCGCCGGTCCACCTGCAGCTGAGCGGCTGGGCTATTCGGACAGTTTCTATTTTGTCAAACGACACGCCATGTTTGTCGGCGCGGCCGTGACCGTGCTGGTCGGGGTCAGTTTGCTGGATCGTGTCTGGGCGCGTCGCCTGGCGGCTTTGGTCTTTATCGGTTCAATTGCGCTTTTGGCTTTCATCCTGGTTTCTGGCTATGAAGCCAAGGGCGCGCGGCGCTGGATCCGGCTGGGCAGTTTCGGCCTTCAGCCATCGGAATTTGTAAAACCCGCCCTGATCGTTTTGACGGGATGGCTGTTGGCGCAACGACAAATCTATCCGAAAGGACCGTGGGCTGCGATCACGCTGGTCTTTTTCTGTGTCACGCTCGGTTTCTTATTGCTGCAACCTGATGTCGGCCAATCGGCGCTGCTGACCGCGGCCTTCATCATTACCTTTTTTGTCTCCGGACTGCCCTGGCGCTGGGCGGCGATATTTGCTGGCGGCGGCGCCGGACTGTCCAGTCTGTTATACGTGACCCTGCCGCATGTCCGGTTCCGGGTGAATTCCTTCCTCAATCCAAGCGAGTATGACACGTACCAGATCGACAAGGCGTCCGAGGCCATTGGTCGAGGCGGTCTGTTTGGCGTTGGACCGGGCGAGGGCACGATCAAGACCTCATTGCCCGACGCGCATACCGATTTCGTTTATGCCGTCATGGGCGAGGAATTCGGGTTCATCGCCGCGATCGGCCTGATCTTCGTGTTCGGTTTTATCGTCTGGAAGGGCTTGCGTGCGGCGGCGCGGCTGCATGATCCTTATCCGCGCGCGGCGGCGACCGGATTGTTTGCGCTTTTCGGCCTTCACGCTGCCATAAACATTGCCGTTAATGTCAGTCTGATCCCGCCGAAAGGTATGACACTCCCGTTCATTTCATCCGGCGGATCTTCGATGATAGGGACGGCGCTCACCCTTGGTTTGGCGCTGGCACTGATCCGACGCGGTCAGACAAGCGTGAAGGCATGGAATGAGCGATAAACCTCTCGTCGTGATCGG
>JBCCCT010000252.1:0-3846 GCA_039033355.1 Pseudomonadota bacterium
GCGCCCGGGCACGAACGTATTTGGCAAGCCATTCGCCGCCATGACGATCTCGGTTTCGGCAATCATCGCGGTGTCTGATATCTCGGCCAGGACGGAAACGTCGCAAACCCGATCCGGGCCGAGTTTCGGCGCCCAGTGCGGAAACGCGGTCTTGATCGCTTCAAGCACGCGCGGGCGACAGTCGAGCTCAACCGCATGGCGTTGCCGATAATCAAAACCGACGGTTTCAACACGGTCATAATGCGCCAGGGCGTGCGCCAGACAGATGGTCGAATCCTGACCACCTGAAAACAAAACGAGGGCAGAGCGCTCAGACATCGTACTTCTTTCTTGGCGTCCTTATTTTGTCATTATCTCACAATGACATCGTTTCGTGTATCAAATGTCACACTTTATTCTGCAATAGAACGTTCCGCGTGGATACTCATTGACAAAACGCCTGTCCGGCTTCGTCATGCGAAGTGAGGCATTCCCGGACAACATGGGAAGCCCCCCGAGGAAACGCAATAAAATCTCGTGCCAAAAAAGCAGGCAGCGAGGGAGGAGTTAGCACATGAAAGTCTCACGACGCTCGAATTCTATTCTACTAGCCGGCGCTTCCGCTCTGGCTGTCTCAGCCGTCGCCCCGGCCGCGATTGCCCAAAGTGATGATGAGGAAAGCCAGCGCACATTAGGCACCGTTCTGGTGACCACGCAGAAGACCGAGGAATCGATTCAGGATGTCCCGATTGCGGTCTCCGCGTTTGACGAGGAGTCTCTGGAAAAACTGCAACTCGCAGGCGGCCCTGACCTGGTCAAATCGATCCCGAACGTGTCTGCCACCAAAGGCAATTTTGCCGGGTTCAACTTCAAGATCCGCGGCATTGGTAACGATGCCGTGGCGCAATCCTCTGATGCCGGTGTCGGCGTGCACCAGAATGATGTGCCACTGACCGCCAACCGCCTGTTCGAAGCCGAGTTCTTTGATGTTGAACGGGTCGAGACGCTGCGCGGCCCACAAGGGACGCTCTATGGTCGTAACGCGACCGGCGGTGTGATCAACGTGATTACCGCAAAGCCCGTTTTGGAAGAGTTTCAGGCCAATGCGCGCCTGACTTATGGCAACTATAATACGATGAAAGCCAAGGGCATGATCAATGTGCCGCTCGGCGAGACGGCGGCCCTGCGGGTCGCAGGCTCGCTGCTGCAGCGCGATGGTTATGTCGACAATGTCGTCACCGGCAATGATATTGATAGCCGCGACCTGTTTGGCATTCGCGGCACGTTTGCCTGGGAACCAACGGACCGTTTGCGGACCTGGGTCTCTGTCGAGCATTTTGAAGAAGATGACAGTCGTCTGAGAACCGGCAAACAGCTCTGCGACAAGGATCCGTTCGAGACCAGTTTCCAGGGCATTCCAATTTCGACGGCGGATCAGACCATTACCACTGTGGGCTGTCAGGAAGCGCCCTTGAGCGAGTCTTTCGAGCGCGTGAACTCTGCTGGTACACTGGGGGGCGGTCTCGGCGTGCTTGCCGGATTGCTGAATGGCGACGCCTTTACGGAGCCATTGATCCGTGACCTGCGGACCATCGAGTCGGCCTTCGACCCGATCTATGAGGCTGAATCGACCCTGATCACAGGCAGCATTCAGTACGATCTCACCGATGACCTTACGCTGACCTATCTGACCAGTTATCTTGAGGACAAGGTCGTATCCCGGGAAGACTATAACAAGATCGCCCCGAACATCACCTTCAACGATCTGTCAGCTGTCCCACCCGGACTCGATCCAGCCGCCGACATCTATAATGCGCTCTTCCCAGGTGGTGTTGTCAGCGATCCTCAGCTGGGCGCCTCGAATGTCTTCCGGACCTTTGACCAGTCTGGTGGCAATTCGGAACAGACCACGCATGAATTGCGTTTGCAGTCAGACTTTGATGGTCGGTTCAATTTCAACCTCGGCGCCATCTATGTCGATTTTGAAGCGATTGATCCGCAAAACCCGGAAGACGGATATTATGTGTTCTCCAACACGCTGACCGGACTGACACAGTTGCATAACGCGCTGGTCGGGGCGGGCGTTCCTGGCGGCGCCTTGGGCTTTGACTTCGATGTGCCCATCGATACGGCTGGCAATGGCGAAGCCTTGTTCGAAGGCACGCTTGGCGGCGATGGCGGCAACTATTTCCGCTCGCTGTCACCTTATCGTCTGGAATCCTTCGCGGTGTTTGGCGAAACCTATTTCGATGTGACCGACGACCTGCAGCTGACGGTTGGCCTGCGTTACACCGATGACCAGAAAGAGCAGGACATTGTTCCAACTTATCTGTTCACCCCTGCTGTCGCTTATGCAGGGCCGCCACAAAACGGCGATCCGCGTGTACCAACCGGCCTGCAGCAAGTTCAGTTTGAAGAAGTCACTGGCCGGATCGGATTCGACTGGTCGCCTGATTTGAACTGGTCTGAAGACTCGCTCTTCTATGGCTTCTATTCGCGTGGCTATAAGGGCGGCGGTATCAATCCGCCACAACCTGCTGGCGCCGAGCTGTTCCCACCGACATTCGACCCGGAATTCATCGACTCGTTCGAAATCGGGACCAAGAACACGCTTGCTGGCGGGGCCATGCAGTTGAATGCGAACGCGTTCTACTATGACTATCAGGGCTATCAGATTACCCAGATCATCAACCGGTCTTCGGTGAACTTCAACGTCGATGCTGAACTGACCGGTCTCGAAATCGAAACGCTCTGGAACCCGGCCTCGACCTTTATCGTATCAGCCAATCTTGGCCTGATGGATACCGAAATCGTCGACACGTTCGGCATTGATGTGCTCGACCGGACGGCCGGGAACTCGGATTTCGTGGTCATCAAGAATGCCGCCAATTTCGCCAATTGTGTGGTCTCTGCACAGGCTTATGGCACCATTCTCGGCGCGATTGCCGCGGGGGCTCTGGATGCGGGTGCCACACAAGGCATCTGTGTTGGCGCTTTTGCAGGCGCTGAAGGCACCTTTGGCCTGCCAGCGGGTGCGCTGACCATTCGTGATCCATCCAACGTCGTCATCTCTGGCGATGAGGATCCAGCGACCTATGGTGTCGGCGAAGGCTTCGCCAAGGATCTGAGCGGCAATTCCATTCCAAACGCGCCTGAAACCACGTTCAGCCTTGGCGCTGAATATACGTGGGAAGGCGTCCTGGGCGGCGCCTGGGATATCACCGCGCGCGGTGATTACTACTATCAGGGCGACAGTTTCAGCCGCGTCTGGAATACTGGTCGCGACCAGTTGGACAGCTGGGACAATATCAATCTGACATTGGTCCTCGCAAATATGGAAAATGACTGGACGGTGGAATTGTTCGGCAAGAACATTACCGATGAGGAAGTCATCACGGGGGCCTATCTGACGGATGACAGTTCTGGTCTGTTCACCAATATCTTCCTGACCGAACCGCGCACCTATGGTGTAACGGTGTCCAAGCGCTGGTAATCGACCCAGCAACAGGCTTTGCCCGATCAATCAAAGGCGCCTCGCAAGTTGAGGCGCCTTTTTTGCATTCGAATTCGCAAAAATCAGGGTTCTATCAGGTGTGAGATGATCAACGCGCCGTGCGAAAGATCACAGCGCTTCACCCAACGTAAATCATTGACAAAATGTCGCGGGTCACCCTGTCATGATCGTGAGGCATTCCCGGACAACACGGGAAGCCCATGAGGAAACGCAAAAAAACTCGTGCCAGTCAAAAAAAACCGGCACCGAGGGAGGAGTTAATTAATGAAAGTCACACGACGCTCGAATTATGTCTTGTTGGCAGGGGCTTCGGCACTCGCCATGTCCGTCGCCGCGCCCGTCGCGGTTGCGCA
>JBCCCT010000253.1:0-3793 GCA_039033355.1 Pseudomonadota bacterium
CCGACGAGAATAACCTTGTTCACTGATCCTGCCATCTTCCGTTCTCCGTTCTTGGCTTCCGATACTGATCACGCGCTCTACAGCGACGAATCGCCTGTGTCGCGCGGTCTTTGTATCTATCCACAAAGGATCACGGTGTCAATGAAATGTTCTTTTTTTGTTCTCTTCCGACGAGCGGCTGCAGCCATTGCAGGTAAGGCCAGATCATCAGGCGGGCGACATTATTGCCTGGCGTGCCTTCAAAGCCGAACTTGCCTTTATAGGCGGATGGGACCCGATAGGTCCCGAACATGACATCCCAGAGCGAGAACGTGTTGCCGAAATTCGAATTATAGGCGGCCGGATCGTCCGCATGGTGCCAGTGGTGAAAGCGCGGCGTCGCGATAATCTTGGTCACCGGTCCCAGATGGACATCATAGCGCGTATGGACCCAGTTATTGTGCAGCAGGCGCAAGGCCACAATCGCGCCGACCCCTTCTCCCGGAATGTTCATCCAGCTGGCGAGCAGGATATAGCTGGTCTGCATCACAACCAATTCCAGAACATGGATGCGTGAGCTGGTGGTCCAGTTCATCGTTTCATCGGAATGATGCACCGCGTGAATGTCCCAGAACCCTTTCGAGTGCAGCAGGCGATGGTTCCAATAGTCACAAAAATCAATCGCGATCACCCAGGCCACCAGTGCCACCCAGACCGGCAACTGATCCCAGAAGGCGAGCGGCGTTTCCGGCAATCCGAGACGCGCATAACTGGCATGAACCAGCGCCACACTGATCATGATGAACGGACCGACCATTCCATTCAGAATGGGCATGAGCAGATTGGCACCCACACTGCGCACCAGCGCGCTCGACCATTGCAGCGCCTGGCGTCCCGCACAGAGAAACCCGAGCAAGGTGAACAACACGAACGGGATCAGATAGCCAAGCAGCGCGGCCATTGAATTTGAGAGCATGGTCTCTGTCACGGTCACTCCGATATCTCTTGCCAGGTCCGGACTAGCAAACACAGGTCAATGTGCGCTCAATCCGGTCGACCAAATTTCACTCAACTGGAACTTGAAGGTGCCTTGCGCGGCCAGACCCGGCGCACCTGCTGGCTCGCCATGCGGCCCCATTCGCGGAACGGGAACACCATCAGCTTGAAGAAATTCTCTCCCGGGTTGCCAGGAAAGCCGAGCGGCACATTGCAGGGTCCGGGGCAGTAATAGGTCCCGAACAGGCGATCCCAGATCGGAAAGATACTGGAAAAATTCTTGTCCCAGGCGTCGGGGTGATCCGCATGGTGCCAGCGATGGAATCTGGGCGATGCCAGGACATCCTTGAACGGGCCGTGCGTCCAATCGACATTCATATGGACATATTGCTGGTGGAAGGCCCGGAACAGGACCACGCCCAGGACGGCGGCGGGCGATGCGCCCAGCCAGGTGGCGAGGAGCACATAGCCGCCCTGAATGACGACCATTTCGATAAAGTGCGCCCGGTACCAGGTCAGATAATGCATCTGCGTGTCGGAGTGATGCACCGCATGCATCGGCCAAAGGAACGAAACATGGCGCAGGCGATGGCTCCAATAATCGACGAAATCCGCGACGACCAGCGCGATAATAGCCGGCACAATAGCAGGCGCGAACAGCCAGAATTCTTCCGGGATTCGAGGTATGCCCGTGTCTCGGAACCCGGCATCCGCGAAATTGACCAGCATCATCACAAACGGCGCCAGCAAGCTGTTCGTGGCGATGAAAAGCCAGTTCACGCCCGCGCTTTTCAGCAAATCGCTATCCCAATTCAGCGCATCGCCTCGTCGCTCCAGAAAGGCCAGGACGGTGAAGGCGGCAAATTGCAAAAAATAGACTGTGGCCAGAGGCAAAATTGCCTCAGTGTCCACCACTAACCCAAATATTTCCATTATCCACTCTCGGGTCGATACAAGTCCCGGGATTTTCCTACGCGAAAAGGTTTAAGATTGTGCTTCGCAGATAAATGTTCTTAATACGTTCTTGTCGCCAAAACGGACTCGCGACACACATCATGTCTTGAAAGAAAAACAAAGATCAGGTTGCTATCCGCATGCCCTCCCTAGAATCTCCGTTCATCCGCGTCCGCGGAGCCAAGGAACACAATCTCAAAAGCGTCGACGTCGACATTCCGCGCAACCAGCTCGTGGTTGTGACCGGCCTGTCGGGCTCTGGCAAATCCTCGCTCGCCTTTGATACAATCTATGCGGAAGGCCAGCGGCGCTATGTCGAAAGCCTGTCCGCGTATGCCCGGCAATTCCTGGAATTGATGCAGAAGCCGGATGTCGAGAGCATTGAGGGCCTGTCACCGGCCATCTCGATCGAGCAGAAGACGACCAGTCGTAATCCGCGTTCAACCGTCGGCACGGTGACGGAGATTTATGACTATATGCGGCTGCTCTGGGCGCGGGTCGGCATTCCCTATTCACCTGCCACAGGCCTGCCCATTGAAAGTCAGACGATCAGTCAGATGGTTGATCGCACCATGGCCCTGCCCGAGGGGACGCGGCTCTATTTGCTGGCGCCGATGATCCGCGGTCGCAAGGGCGAGTATCGCAAGGAATTTGCCGAGCTTCTGAAAAACGGCTTCCAGCGTGTCAAAGTCGATGGCGAATTCTACGATCTCGAAACACCGCCGGTTTTGGACAAGAAATACAAGCATGACATTGATGTCGTGGTCGATCGCATCGTGGTGCGTGAAGGTATGGAACAGCGCCTGGCCGAGAGTTTCGAAACCGCCCTGCCGCTGGCCGACGGCATCGCGATTGCTGAATATGCCGACCTGGAAGATGGCGAGACGGAGCCGAAGCGGATCACCTATAGCGCCAATTTTGCGTGCCCGGTGTCCGGCTTTACGATCCCGGAAATCGAACCACGCCTGTTCTCGTTCAACAATCCGTTCGGCGCCTGCCCGGCGTGTGATGGCCTTGGCCAGCAATTGAAAATTGATCCCAGCCTCGTCGTGCCGGACAAGGATCTCGATCTGATGAATGGCGCCATCGCGCCCTGGGCCAAACAGGCTTCGCCCTATCAAACCCAGACATTACAAGCCCTGGCCGATCATTACGGCTTTGACCTCAAAACGCCGTGGAACAAGCTGACGGAAAAAGTCCAGGACGTCGTCCTAAACGGCACTGGCAATGAAGAAATCGAATTCGTCTATGATGATGGCCTGCGCCGCTATGAAGTGACCAAGACGTTTGAAGGCGTGATCCCCAATCTCGACCGCCGCTTCCGAGAGACAGAGAGCCAATGGGCACGCGATGAGATTGCAAAATACCAGTCCGCCGCCCCTTGCCCGAAATGCAATGGCAAGAGACTCCGCCCGGAAGCCCTGGCCGTCCGGATTGCTGATCTGGATATCTCCGACGCCTCGAGCTTCTCGATCCGCGAAGCCGGTGAGTGGTTCGCCAAGGTCAATGACACGCTGAGCCCACAATCGCAGGAAATCGCTGGCCGGATCCTGAAAGAGATCAATGATCGCCTGATCTTCCTCAATGCGGTCGGGCTGGATTATCTCTCCATGTCGCGCTCGTCCGGGACGCTGTCCGGGGGCGAAAGCCAGCGCATTCGCCTCGCCAGTCAGATTGGCTCTGGCCTGACCGGAGTCCTCTACGTCCTCGACGAACCCAGCATTGGCTTGCATCAGCGCGACAATGAACGCTTGCTCGAGACACTGAAACGCCTGCGCGATCTCGGCAATTCTGTGATCGTGGTCGAGCATGATGAGGACGCCATCCTGACGGCGGACCATGTCATCGATATGGGGCCGCGCGC
>JBCCCT010000254.1:0-3663 GCA_039033355.1 Pseudomonadota bacterium
AGGCGGGTGCGCTTCAGACGGGACCACTGCGCCGAAATCAGCGGCGCGCAAAGGCGTGGCGCCAGCGCTTGGTTGCGACAGACGCCCGGCGCCATTCAGGGTCAGGGCAGGTGTGTACAGGCCTTCTTCATCGCTGATCGCCTCGCCACGTCCGGCGGCAATTGAGCGGCGCAGCATATCGACGAAGACGCCGGCATAAGGCAGGTCCGACCAGTCCGGCCCGGCCGTGACATGAAACAGGATCAGCGTGCCTTCGCCGCGACGATCGGCGGTGACCAGCGGACTGCCATCAGCGAGCCGGGCCCAGGTGCGGCGGGCGAGTTCCGGGCCAGGCCGAGCCAGGACTTGCTGGCGCACGCGAATGTCTTCCGGGGCTTCCAGGCCAGCGAAGGGAGACGCGTCCGGGAAGGTGCCAAGCGGTTGCGGCTCTTCCCAGGTCAGAGTGCCGCCAATCGCGCGGGATGAGCGACGCAGCGGTGCCGGGACGAGATCATCGCCGCGGGTCGAAACTTGCGGACCTGCCATGCGCGGCCCGGCAAAGCGGATCAGGGCACCACCTTCATCGATCCAGGTTGAGACGGCGGCTCTGGCGTCCGCATCAATCTGGCCAATGTCGGTGAGGATGATGGCATCCGGATTCTCGGCAATCAGATCGGTCAGCTCGCCTTCGGAAATCGTCGCGAAGGGTTCGAGGGCTTTTCGAACATAATGAATGTCGGAGAGGAGCGGCTGCGCTGTGCTGTCGCCGCTGACCAGGCCGACACGGCGCGAGCGATCGGCGCTGTCCCACATCCAGACGGTGCCGGCCGTGGCTGATCCAGTAACCTGAAATCGCGAAATCCGGGACAGGGCCGCAGGCGGCAAGGTGAAATTGGCGGCGGCAGTGCGCTCACCGGCGGCAAAGTTCAGCTCTGCTGTGGCGAGCGCGGCGCCATCCAGGGTCAGGGCCGAGACGAAATGCTCCGAGGGCTCAGACGCTTCGAGCCGGCTGGCGGTCAGGCCAACGCCCTGCGCATCGGCGGTCAACCGGGTCAGTGCGACTGGTCCGCGCGCCGGGGCCGCATAGATGGAGAGCGGGGCGAGATCAGCGAGCGACCGTGCGAAGGGCGATGCGGTTTCCGGATCAAGTCCGTCGGTCAGCCACAGGATGCGGCCGGGACGAAACTGGCTCTCGGTCAGGCGGACCAGCGCATCGGCGCGATCCACAGCCCAGGCTTGCGGCTGCAAGGATCTGACGCGCGCTTCGAAGGCGGCGCGGTCAAGCCGTTCATTCGGGTCAACCGGCAAAGCCCGGGGGGCGGTCAGCAGGATATGGGCCGGCGTGTCACGCGTTTCGCCATCCAGTGCGGACAGGGCGGCAGAGCGCAATTCGCCCCAGCGCTGGGCACTGGTCCAGCCATCATCGATCACGACCAAGACGGGCCCTGACGTGTCAGTATTGCTGGACGCGTTCGGGGCATAGATCGGCTGCGCCAAGCCAAGAATGGCGAGCGCCGCGGCGCCGATCCGCAAGAGCAGGATCCACCAGGGGGTCCGCGATGGGGTTTCTTCTTTCGGGTCGACATTTTCGAGCAGGCGCAGGCTGGGCAATTGGGCCTGTTTCGGGCTCGGCGGGGTGGCCCGCAAGATGTACCAGATGATCGGCAGCGCGATCAGGCTGAGCAAGGTCAGCGGCGCCATGAACAGGAATGGGCCAAGTGTCATGCCTTGCCCCCGAACTGTTCGAGCGCCGCTTGAACCGCGGCGGCGCCGCGCAAGGCGCTTTCATCGGTGCGATGCTTGACCAGGGCCCAGCCCATTTGACCGGCAAGGTCGGTCAGCGCCGCTTCGTGCGCGGCGAGCTTGTCGAGATAGGTTTCGCGCACCGTTTCGGCGCGTCCGAACAGGCGGTCGAGCGTGCTGCCCGGGCGGCTGAACCGGGTCCGGCCGGTATAAGGAAACTCATGCTCAATCGGGTCGCTGACGGCGAGCAAGACGCCATGGCGACACGTATTGGCCAGCGGGGCCAGACGTTGGCGCCAGGCCTCGACGCCATCATAGAAATCACTGGCAATCACGGCCAAAGCCTGGGCGCGGGGTGGCTCAAGCTGTTCGGCCTGGGCGCGCAACATGTCTTCGGCGAGCCGGTCCGGTGCGTTTTTACCGAGGCTGGGCGGTCGACTGCCGGAGATCAGGCCGATCCGTTCGCCCTGTTTGGCGAACAGGATGCCCTGGGCCAGCAGGATGATACGGGCGCGATCGGCCTTGGTCTCGCGGCCCGGATCGCTGGACCAGTCAAACCCGGCATGCGGATCAACCCAGGACAAGATGGTGCGCGCGGTTTCCAGTTCGGTTTCGCGAACAAAATACTCATCCCCGCGCGCGCTCCGGCGCCAGTCAATCCGGTCCGCGGCATCGGTCTGGGCATAGCGGCGATACTGCCAGAATTGCTCGCCTGATCCGGCCCGCTTGCGACCTGCAGCGCCGGGATGAATCACATCCGCTGCAGCGGCTTGTAGAGACAGGCCGGGCAATTGTCGGGCAAGGGCTTCGGCATCAGCGCGGAGCGTGGACAGGGAAATCACTCTTGGCTCAACTCCCGAACGTGCAGGATTTGCCGAGCGACAGGGTCTCATTCATGATCTGGGTCGCTTCGGAATCCGGATCGCGATTGTTCAGCGCGTCCTGAATCTTATCGAGGCGGTGATTGATATCATATTCGAGATAAGCCGAGTCCATTTCGCCGGAATATTTGGCTTCCAGTTTTTCAATCGCCGCAGCGATGCGCTCCGGTTTCACATTTTGCAACTCCGCAGGGTCGGTACCATTCGCGCTACCTTCGCGAATGGCATCGGTGATTTCGACCACGGTGATTGAGGCGAGGCAATCAATCTCGGCCTTTTCCTCGTCCGAGATCGGATTGACCTGGCTGCAAGCAGCGACCAGCGCAACGGTCGAGACAGTGAGAAGCGTACGCATGATCAGGCCGCCTTCTTCACGAGATCATCAATCAGGTGCGTCAGGCCCGGCGCCTCCCCGGTCGGGTCATAACGCATGCCCATACGGTGGGCGAGGCATGGTTCGGCCAGGGACTCGACATCTTCCAGGCTCGGCGACAATCGGCCCCGGATCAGCGCCCGGGCGCGGCAGGCCAGCATCAGCGCCTGACCCGCGCGGGGGCTGGGCCCCCAATCGACGAAGCGGCGGACGCGCTCATCCTCGCTTTGCTCCGGGCGGGCATCGCGGACCAGCGCCAGGATCGCATTCAGGACGCTTTCGCCGACCGGCATTTTCCGAACCAGAGCCTGCAGACCGATCAGGTCCTGAGCCGACATGGCGGTGCTGACCGCCTCTTCTTCGCCGCCTGTCGTCTTGATCAGAATCTGTCTTTCGGTGTCGAGATCCGGATAGGAGACATCAATCTTCAACAGGAACCGGTCGAGCTGCGCTTCCGGCAATGGATAGGTGCCTTCCTGCTCAATCGGGTTTTGCGTCGCGAGGACATGGAAGGGCGCCGGCAAATCATACCGCACACCGGCAACTGTCACGTGCTTTTCCTGCATGGCCTGCAACAAGGCCGACTGGGTTCGCGGCGAGGCGCGGTTGATTTCGTCCGCCATCAGGAGCGAGGTGAAAATCGGCCCTTTGATGAAGCGGAAGGCGCGGCTGCCATCAGCGCCTTCA
>JBCCCT010000255.1:0-3592 GCA_039033355.1 Pseudomonadota bacterium
ATGCATTGGGCGCCGGGCCAGATTCAGCCCTGGGCGGAACGCGTGACTCAACCCGCCGGCCGATTGCACTTTGCCGGCGAGCATACGTCTTATCTGCACACGGGGATGGAAGGCGCGATGGAGTCCGGCGAACGCGCCGCTTATGCCATTATCGAGGCGGCGGCCGGCTCCACAGCATAATAGGGAATGCTCTCAAATCCGATCAGCTCGACATCCGGCGTCACATAGTCCGGTTTGACGGGTTCGGTTCGGGCGAGATCCGTCGACAGATATTTCTTGTTATCATCACAGAAAATCGTCGCGACGGTCGCCTCACTTCCGAGCTGGTCCTGGACGGCCAGTGCACCAATCAAGTTGGCACCGGAGGATATGCCGACAGCAAGTCCCAGTTCGGAAGCAAGGTTCTGCGCCATAAGGATGGCATCACCATCACTCACGGAAATCACGTCATCAATCTCATCGAGCTTGACGATGGCAGGAATGAAATCATCGGAAACGCCCTGAATGCGATGCGATCCGATTTTGTATCCGGTCGACAAGGTCGGCGATTCCGACGGCTCGAGCGGATGTACCTTCACAGCTGGCGCGGCGTGACGCAAAGCGCGTCCCACGCCCATAATTGTACCGCCCGTGCCAACCCCGGCAATGAACGCGTCAGGGGTCAAGTTCAGGGAGGCCAGCTGGCTGACGATCTCAGGCCCAGTACTGGCTTCATGCGCGTTGCAATTTTCCTGATTGGCGAATTGGCAAGGCAGGAAGACATCGTCCCGCGCCGCGGCCAGCTTTTCCGTGGCCGCGATCGCGCCGAGAAACCCGCCCTCTTCGCGCGAGACCAGATGCAGATCCGCGCCAAGGGAGCGGAGCAAGGATTTTCGTTCTTCGCTCATCCAGTCCGGCATATAGATGCGCACCGGATGACCAAGCGCACGCCCAAGCGCGGCGATGGCGATTCCGGCATTTCCGCTGGTCGCTTCAGCAATTGTGTCACCGGGCTTCAAGGCACCGCTGGCATAGGCACACCGCAAGATGTTCAGCGCCATCCGATCCTTGATACTGCCTGTCAGATTATAGTGTTCGGCCTTGGCAAATATCACACGGCGCTCGCCTTTCCAGGTCAGATGGACCGCCAGTAGAGGGGTCCGCCCGATCATATGGGCGAGCGAGTTCAACTTGCGTTGCTCACAAAACTCGATCTCGGTCAGACCAGAAAACGCCATGACAATCTCCTATGCGAGGAGTTTGCCGCATGTAATATCAAAAATCATTACGTTTATTACCCACGAAAGACTATTATTCGTAAGGATTTTCGATTATGTGCCATAATCATGAGAAATATTGATGATACAGATCGCCAGATCCTGAAAATCCTGCAGGCTGATTCGACGACTCCCCTGGAAACCATTGGCGAGCGGCTGAGCGTCTCGGTCAACACGTGCTGGCGACGGGTGCGCAGACTCGAGGAGGATGGCATCATTCAGGGGCGTGTTGCCATTTGCGACCCGGAGAAACTCGGTCTCGGCCAAACCGTCTTCGTCGCGGTCAAGACCAGCGATCACTCATCCGCCTGGCTGAAGAAATTCTCAAAGACCGTCTCGGCCATTCCGGAAGTCGTTGAATTCTACCGCATGGCAGGCGAGGTCGACTATTTGCTGAAAATCGCGGTCAGTTCCGTTGCTGATTATGACCGGGTCTACAAATCCCTGATCTCGAAGATCGAGGTCGCGGATGTCAGCGCCACCTTCGCCATGGAATGCCTGAAAAACACGACGGAGCTTCCCGTCTGATCAATCTTCTTTGTCGTCAGGCGTATAGGTGCAGCTGGCCTGGATCCAGCGCAGATTGATCCCGATCCGTTCGGCGTCGCCTTCATTCCAGGTATAAGACACGGCGCGATCGCTCTCGCCCTCCATGATGTAAAGCGTGAGAGAGGGGCGATTGGTGCCATAAGGCCAATCCACATTGCGCAGGCGCAGGCGGATCTTGCGCGGTTCTTCCTCATCGGTCATCAGCACTGCTTCGCCGCCCTGATCATGCAAGGTGACACCGCGTCGGAAATCCCAGTCGCGCATGCCTTGCCCGGAATCTCCATGCGAGGCGCCGCGCAGAATAGCGGTCCAGCATTCGAATGGGCGAGCGCGCCGCAGCCGCGCTTCAACCATTTCGCTCCCGCGGGCTGCGGTCACCCAGAAATCCTTGTCCGAAAGCATCATGCTGACATCGAGCGGCGCGTCAGATACCGGACGCGGAAAAAGGGCATCGCAGCCCTCGCCCACCGCCTCGCCTTGAAACTGCCCGCCCTGGCGTTGCCAATAGACATCGCATCCGGCCGGACTGGGTGGCAACACCCCGCCGGGCAGCGCGATCGATTGACGAATTTGTTGCCGAGCCGCGTCGAGCGAGATCGTATGCACCAGCGTCGCGGGATCTTCACCCTCAACGGTTCGGACCGCCTGAAACACTGCGACAAGTGCATCCGGATCTGCTTCCTCGCTCAGCACAGCTGGCGCGATTTCGATGTGCTGACGCGGTGCGATCTGCGCGGTCTCCATACCGGCATCTTCGGCAAAGAAGACATGACGGTCGCTGTCCCACCGGCCTTCAAACTGCTCGACGAATTCATGATAATCCTTGACCAGCCAACCCGGCGCCGTGGCCTCGGGTTCCTGCGCCGTGGCGCAGGCCGTCATTAGGGAAATGATTGCGGTACTCAGGGTTAGGCGCTGCCACATGTTTCCACCTCTTTTGAAAAAAAGGGCGGACCATATCGATCCGCCCTTTGATGATTAATCCAGTCTGGCCATCAGGCCTAGAACTCTGTGCTCAGTGTGACCCCAATTTGAGAGCCACGGCGCAGCGTACCGACAAAGTTCCGCTTGAAGCTGTCGCCGCCATCTGCATAGCGCAGCACCAGCGGAGACGAATCTTCATCCGTCAGGTTCCGGCCCCAAAGGCGCAAGGTGTGCTGGCCATTGGTGATACCGACGCGCGCGCCCACCAGCGTGGCATCGCCGGTTTCTGCCTGATTATGGACCTGCGAGAACTTGCTGGATTCATAGGACACGTTTGCCCCGGCAAAGAAGTCCCACTCGGCATATCCGGTGGCGCCGCGATAATCCAGATCGAAGAAGATCTGATGTTCCGCAGTCCGCGGAATCTCGCGTCCGACAATAGAGCCAAACGCGTTCTGCAAACACTCAGAACTAGGATCTGCCGGATCCGCCAGAATCTCACAGCCAACTGAACCGTTGACCAGCATATCATCCAGCGTATCGAGCAGGACGCCTTCATTCTGATCGCGGCCCGCGGTGAATTCGGTATCCGTCCAGGCATAGTTCAATGTCGCGGTCAGACCTTCAATACTGTCTGGCGTCAGACGGAATTCAGCCTCAAGGCCGAGGATTTCCGCATCACCGGCATTGACCGTGGCAGACGTCGTATTGGTGTCATTGACCCGGACATTCTGGGTCAGCTGATAGCCTTCGACCTCATTGAAGAAGCCGGCAAGGTTGGCCGTCAATTGACCGCCAAAGAGGACGTTCTTGGAGCCGATCTCGATCGACGCAACTTCTTCCTCTTCAAAGGTGCCGAGCCC
>JBCCCT010000256.1:0-3573 GCA_039033355.1 Pseudomonadota bacterium
CCAGGCCCGTTCCAGAAAGTTCGCCCACCCGAATGAGAAATAGCGCCGCAGGAAAGTCGGCCCATTGCGATAGAAACGCCGCGCTTCTTCTGAAAGAGGCAGATCCGTGCGCGTTTCGTCCGGGAAAGTCTTGGCGCGGTTCAGAATCGATCCGCCACTGTGAATCGTCTCTGCAGCCTCCAGCAAGACAGATTGCAGCGCGGGGTGCAGATCCTCATCGACCCCCAACTGCGCAATCGCGGAGATCAGCTCGACATCGCCGGCCGGAATATCGCGGTCCATGTCGACGACGCCATCAAACAGGATGAGCGGTGCCAGCGCATCGTCCCGCATCGACAGGCCGTTGGCGCGGCGCATGCCGATCAGGCGGACCTCAGGCGCATTCAACAGGCGCTGCACATAGCTGGTTTCGACACTGGCTGTGAAGACGGCTGCTTCCACGTCACCGGCGAGCAGGGCATCGGCCGCAGCGTTGCCGGACAAAGGCACAATGTCCAGCCAGTCGCCGCCCCATTCGGTTTGCAATCGTTCCGTCATCGCACGCGTGCCGGACCCCATGCTCCCGCCAGCGATTCTGACGGATTCCAGGTCACCGAAATCAGACGTTAATAGCAAGAGTTGATCCGAGCGCGAGAAGATCCAGAAGGGTTCGGCGAACATGCCGCCTAATGATCTGAGATTTTCCTGGGACTCAGCACTCGCAAGCCCGCCCTGCAATAGCGCGACATCCGCTTCATCGGCGTTGAGCAATCGGTAATTCTCGACCGTTCCGGCCGTTTCCAGGACTTCAACCTCAATCCCATGCACGGCGAGCGCGTCGGCATATTGCTGTGCAAGCGCGTAATAGCGACCATCTTGCCCGCCCGCGGCAAACCGCAACTCCATTGGCGGAGGCGGCGCGACAAAGCGCATGGTAATGATTAACAAGATGAGGATTACGGCCGCCAATGGGCCATAGACTTTCAGCGCATCCTTCATGGATTATCCCTCTACCCGGCGCCTTCTGGCGCGTGTTTTGCAGTCATAGGTGAAGCTTATGGCATAGATTGACACGATTTGAGTCGTTTTCATGAAATCCTTCCCCTATATTATGTCCAACTGACTCTTCTAACGTCTGGAATGATCGATGAATATGCGAAATCTCGCGGTTTGGGGTCTCATCGCAGTACTCCTCCTTGGCCTTCTGGCCGTCATGCAAAGCAATCCGTCGCAAGCGGGGGCTCAGAAAGTTGATATTTCTGAAGTCTATGAACTGGCCGAAAGCCAGCAATTGCGCGAAGTGATCATCACGCCGACCAAAGTGACGGCGGTGACCACCAATAATGAACGCATCTTCGCTCAGAAAAGCCAGGACCTCGGCGCCTTGCGCGAGCGGATGATTGAACTCGACGTCCCGTCTGTGGTTGATGATCCGGATACCGGTTTCAATCTCGGCGATCTGATCATGGGTCTGTTGCCCATCATCTTCATCGTCGCCATCCTGTTTTTCTTCATGCGCCAGATGCAAGCCGGCGGTGGCGGCCGCGGTGCGATGAGTTTTGGCAAGTCGAGAGCCCGCCTTCTGACTGAAAAGCAGGGCCGCGTCACGTTTGACGATGTGGCCGGCGTTGATGAAGCCAAGGAAGAGCTCGAAGAAGTCGTCGACTTCCTGAAAGACCCTGCGAAATTCCAGCGCCTTGGCGGCAAGATCCCCAAAGGCGCACTTCTCGTTGGCCCACCCGGAACCGGTAAGACCCTGCTCGCGCGCGCCATTGCGGGCGAGGCGGGCGTACCCTTCTTTACGATTTCAGGCTCGGATTTTGTCGAAATGTTTGTTGGCGTTGGCGCCAGCCGTGTCCGCGACATGTTTGAGCAAGCCAAACGCAATGCGCCTTGTATCATCTTTATTGACGAGATTGATGCAGTCGGTCGCTCGCGCGGCGCTGGCCTCGGCGGCGGCAATGACGAACGCGAACAGACCCTCAACCAATTGCTGGTCGAGATGGACGGGTTCGAAGCCAATGATGGCATTATCATTGTTGCAGCCACCAACCGCCCGGATGTTCTGGACCCGGCTCTGTTGCGTCCCGGTCGATTCGATCGACAAGTGACGGTTGGCAATCCTGACGTCATCGGACGTGAGAAAATCCTGAAAGTGCACATGCGCAATGTGCCTCTGGCGAAAGATGTCGAAGCCAAGATCATTGCCCGCGGCACGCCTGGTTTCTCTGGCGCCGACCTCGCCAATCTTGTGAACGAGGCGGCTCTGCTGGCAGCACGCCGCGGCAAACGGGTCGTGGCGATGGCCGAGTTTGAAGACGCCAAGGACAAGGTTCTGATGGGACCGGAGCGGCGTTCCATGGTGATGAGCGCGTCCGAAAAGGAACTCACGGCGTGGCATGAGGCCGGACACGCGATTGTGGCGCTGAAAGTGCCCAAGGCCGATCCGGTTCACAAAGCGACCATCATTCCGCGCGGCCGAGCCCTCGGCATGGTGATGCAGCTGCCGGAAGACGATAAATTGTCGATGAGTCGCATCGAGATGACCTCTCGCCTGGCGATCATCATGGGCGGCCGTGTGGCGGAAGAAGAAAAGTTTGGCGACGAAGCCGTCACCGCGGGCGCTGCGTCAGATATTCAGCAAGCGACCCGTCTGGCGCGCGCCATGGTGACGCGCTGGGGTCTTTCAGATGAGATTGGTCCAGTCGATTATGGCGAAGACCAAGGCCAGGTCTTCCTTGGCCAGCAGCTGGTGCAATCGTCTTCTGTTTCGGAAGATACGTCGAAGAAGATCGAGGAAGAGGTGCGCAAGCTGATCCAGAAAGGCATGGATGATGCCCGCGAGATCATGGTCAAGTTCCGTGATCAATGGTCTGCTCTGGCCGAAGCCCTGCTGGAATATGAGACGCTGACGGGCGACGAGATTCGCGCCCTGATCAATGAAGGCAAACTGCCGGAACGCCCGGATGAGCCTGACGAGCCGCCACGCCCGAATGCCGCTGTGCCGGTGATCGGCAAGCGCCGCAAGGATAAAGGCGGTGACTTTGGCGGCGAGCCGGAGCCAGCCTGATCCATGGCAATGACACGCGAAACTCTGGAAGGCTTCCTCACCGAAGCCTTCCCGGAAGCTGAGATCACATTGACGGATTTGGCGGGCGACAATGATCATTGGCAGGCAGAGATTGTCTCAGAGCAGTTTCGCGGCAAGACCCGCGTGGCACAGCATCAAATGGTCTATGCGGCCTTGAAAGGGACAATGGGTGGAGAGCTGCACGCGTTGGCCCTCAAGACCCGGGCGCCTGGCCGAGTTTAAAAACAATCGACGCCTTAAAGACTCAGCCTATGCTGAGCCTCGATGAGTCGACAATTACATAAAACCATTTTTGACGGCATGCCGAATGCGGCGATGATTCTGGATGCGCAGCTGAATTTCGTGGATGCCAATCAGGCTTATTGCCAGGCGGTGCAACGTGACCGCGCAGAGATGATCGGGAAATACGTCTTTGACGTCTTTCCGGATACCCCGGAACGGATCGCGCCCGTCATGGACGCGTTTCAAAAGACCTTGGCGGGCGAAGCCGTGCAGCTGGATGC
>JBCCCT010000257.1:0-3532 GCA_039033355.1 Pseudomonadota bacterium
AACAGGACGGGCACACAATCCGCTGACAGAATACACAGCGCCAGTCCGGGCACTTTGGTCACCATGCCATCCGCTTGAGGACGCGTTCGCCATGGCTCTGTCACCTCGACCACTTTTGCGCTGTGCACCTGAAAGCAGGATAAAAGCTTCTCCGCCCCCATTGCATCACGAATGCGGTCGCGATTGTCGCGAATAGCCTGGACGTCATCATCAGACCCCTGGCCAATGTTCAAACTGTCATACAAGCCCGTCGAGACACCGCCCTTGCGGCCAAAAAAACCGTGCTGGATACCAGCGAGCTTCGACAAGTCTTGCCCAATGACGTGTGGAGGCGCAGTCATACTGCGCACCTAATCGACCTTGTCCGAAGTGTGCAAGCCCTAACGTGGCGCGCGTTTGGCGAGGATGCGCTGCAGGGTCCGGCGGTGCATATTGAGCCGCCGCGCCGTCTCGGACACATTGTGACCGCACAGCTCGTAGACGCGCTGAATGTGTTCCCAGCGCACGCGATCGGCAGACATCGGATTCTCCGGCGGTTCCGGCAGTCCGTCGCCAGAATTGACCAGCGCCCGGACAATATCCTCCACGTCAGCAGGTTTGGCGAGATAATCGACAGCGCCGGCCTTGACCGCGGCGACGGCGGTCGCAATCGCGCCATACCCGGTCAGGATCACCGCCCGCGCCTCAGGCCGATAGCGATGCAGCACTTCGACCACATCCAGCCCCGATCCATCTTCCAGGCGCAAGTCCAGCACCGCAAAGGCCGGTGGGTTCAGGCGCGCAATATCGCGGGCTTCGGATACTTTCGAAGTCGCAGAGACCAGAAACCCACGCTGAGTCAGCGCCCGCGCCAGGCGTTGAAGAAATGGGCCATCATCATCAAGCACCAAACAGGTCCGATCCTCGACGTTTTTCAGGCTTTCGTGCAGTTTTACTGTAACTGGGGATTCCATTTCTAGCTCCTTCAGCCCCTAATCTAGGTTATTTTCCGTATTGTCCAAAGGCTGTAATTCAGTTCTAGGCCACACTGCCTGCACAATGGCCCCGTGACGAGGTGCCGCGCGGTTGCGTGTCGCAATCCGCCCGCCTGTGCGTTCGATCAGCGTTTTGGCAATAAAGAAGCCCAGTCCCATATCGCCGCCGCCCAATTGCGCCTCGCCGCGTTGCGACACATAAGGCTCCCCCAGTTTCGGCATCACTTCGGCGGCGAAGCCCGGTCCATCATCGCGCACGGTGACAATGAATTGTGCTTCGGTCCAATTGGCCACCACGCGCACTTCGGAATCGGCAAAACTCACCGCATTCTCGATAAAGGCACCCAGCGCGTGCAGGATTTCCGGGCTGCGGCGAATGGTTGGCACCTTCGCCTCACCGCCCTCGCCAGCTTCATAGGTGACCCGGACGGCGACACCGAGGCCTTTATGAGGCGCCGCAGCCTCTTCGACCAGGGCGCTCATGGGCATGCGCGCATGCACCATATCGCTGGCTTCTCGGGCCCGCCCCAGGCGTTGCAGGATATCGCGGCAACGTTCCGCCTGTTCCGCCAAAAGCGTCGCATCTTCCAGGTGCGGACTGTCTTCCGGCAACATGGTCTGCAATTCCTTGGCAACCAGATGAATGGTGGCCAGCGGTGTACCGAGTTCGTGCGCGGTCATCGCCGACATTGCACCGAGGGCCGACAGGCGTTGCTCGCGCGACATCACCACCGCGGCGGCATCAAGGGCGCGCACCATTTTGGCTTCATCCTCATTCACGCGCTGGGCGGACAAAGCAAAGAAGACAATACCAATGCACAGGGCCGCAAAGTGGCCCCCTTCAAACAATTGCGGGAAAATCAGGCTTTCGCCTTCGCGCCAGGGCAGTTCGAAGGCGAAGATTGGCATCAAAGCTGCCAAGCCGATCGCTAGGACGGAAATCAGCGCGGTATATCGCGCTCTCAAACTTGACGCGGCGACCGTCACCGGTGCGATCAGGAAAAGCAGGAAGGGATTGGACAAGCCGCCCGTCAGACTGATCAGCAAGCCGAGCTGCACCACATCAAAGCCGATCTGCAGCGCAGCCTCCCAGCCTTTCAGCAATTGCGGGCCGACCGCCGCAAAAGACAGGAACACATTAAGCCAGGCCGACGCCGCGATCACCGCGAGGCACAGTCCCAATGGCAAGCTGAACCCAAGACCGAAATTGACAAACAGGACGGCCAGCGTCTGACCGGCCACGGCCAGCCAGCGCAGGGTCATCAGTGTTGCCAGGCGCGTTCGCCCCTGCGCGGCCCCGACATTAGACAGGCCTTCCGGCAACAGGCTGACCAGCGCTTCGTCCATGCCTGCGCGTGTCGCATTCAAATCTTCCAAACCGGTCCTCCGCATGCGGCGTCACGGCCCCTTATCATATTCCGCAAATATGCCATATCGCAGGGATGAAACTCTCCAATGCCTCTCTTATCGGATTGACCAGCCTGGCGCTCGTCGCGTGCTCGCAGCCGACACAGGATGCCACCGCGGGCGGTGCGGCCGCTGGCTGCATGACCCGCGCCTATGATACCATTGGCGGACCGATCAGCCTGGTCTCGCATACGGGTGAGCGCGTCACCGAAGCGACTTACAAAGGTGCGCCGACCCTGATCTATTTCGGCTTTACCTTCTGTCCTGATATCTGTCCGGGCACACTGGTCGCCGTCAATCGTGCCTATGAAGCCTTGCCAGACAATGTCCCACCGCCGCAAACCCTTTTAATCACCGTCGATCCAGAGCGAGACACGCCAGAAGCGCTGGCCTCCTATGTTTCCACGGCAGCCTTTCCCGACAATCTGGTCGGATTGACCGGCACGGAAGATGAGATCGCGGCCGCCGCGGACGCTTTCATCGCCCAATATGAACGGATCGAGACGCCGGACAGTCTGGCTGAATATACGATGGATCACACATCGCTACTCTATCTGATGGATGAGAATTGGCAGCTGAAGACCTTCTTCGCCGAAGCGGATGCGGATCCTGAATATATTGCGCAATGCCTGACCCAGCACCTCGGCTAGGAAACAGGCGCCAGACGATGGGCTTTGACCGTGCTGCCGGCGAGAAAGGCGGACATGATGGATGCCGCAGCGGCGCTCGTGCTGACCCCCAGTTTGACATAGGCGCGTCGGCGGAACGTATCGACCGTGGCGGGCGATACGCCCATGCGTTTGGCAATCTGTTTCTTGGTTAATCCGGAACAGACCCACATCATCAATTCGACTTCCCGATGCGACAGACCGAGCTCCTCGCGCGCTTCGGCACAGGAGCGTTTCGCGCTGAGCGAAAAGTTACCGACTTTGAAGCAAGGTCCTGTTTGCTTCGAGTCTGGGTGTGTCTCGTCAAAAGTCATCGGCGCGCGCTTAATCGGTTTCCCCTCTAACACAAGCCGAGTTAAGCAGGAGATCCTGCCAAATCGCTGCTTTTGTCCCTGAACTTCGTTACGAATTCAGGGCAAATTTGCATGAAGTTTCTGTAAGCACGGAAATGCGGGGCATCAGATATTTGCCAGTCGTTTCTCG
>JBCCCT010000258.1:0-3488 GCA_039033355.1 Pseudomonadota bacterium
GGGACGGGTCTCGACACGGCCGCCGCCTGGGTCTGGCTTGGAATTTTCTCGATTATCGCCCTGACCGCCGCGCGGGCCTTGTCCATGTACGCGATGACCATGTTCAATAATACGGGCGTGCAGCGCGGCCTGGTTTCAGTTCAGAGCGTGCAGTTCGATGCCCTGACCGATGGTGATTATGCCCGCGTCGCCGGCGACAGTTCAGGCGGCTTCGTCTCGCGTTTCATCAATGATGTGAATGCCATTCGCGATGCGGCCCTGCGCTTTGCCAATAATTTCACCAAGAGTCTGGTCACTGTCATTGGGGTGCTGATCTATCTCTTTGTCCTCGACTGGCAGCTGGCGCTGATCATTCTAGTCGTTTATCCGCTGGCCCTGGGACCGGTCATCGCGCTCGGCAACTCCATTCGCGGGCGAGCCAAGAAGGCTCAGCAACAGATTGGCGAAGTCACGGCGCTGGTCTCGGAAGGCCTGCAATCTGCGCGCGTGGTCAAAGCCTATGGGCTCGAAGCCTATCAGAAAGATCGCGCCCATGTCGGCTTTGCTGAGCGGTCACGGCTGTTCCTGCGCGTGCTGAGCCAACGGGCCGCGGTGGATCCCATTCTGGAGATTGTTGGCGGGATCGCCATCGCGGCGCTGCTCGGATTTGTCTCTTTCAGAATCGCAGCCGGCACCAATACGCTCGGGGATTTGCTTGGCATTATTGGCCTGATCGGTGTCGCCTCGCCAGAAGTCAGAGCGCTCGGCTCTATCACAGCCGTGGCACAGGAAGGCGCGGCTGCCGCGGATCGGGTGTATGACATTGTCGATGCACCGCCGACCGTGACGGATGCGCCAGACGCCATCTCTCTGAATCAACCAAGCGGTGCACTGACCTTTGAGGATGTGACATTCGCTTATCCTGACGGGACCGCCGCGCTGCATGGACTGAGTTTTCAAGTGGCGGCGGGGGAGACGGTTGCGATTGTCGGGCCGAGCGGGGCCGGGAAGTCGACCGTCTTCAATCTGCTCTTGCGGCTTTATGATCCAATGGGTGGCAGCGTCCGTGTCGATGGGCACGACATTCGAAATCTGAACGCCAACAGTTTGCGCGGCGCAACGGCGCTGGTCTCACAGGACACGGCCCTGTTTGATGACACGATCGGAGCGAATATCGCGCTCGGCCGCCTAGGCGCAGCACAGGACGCCATCGAAGCCGCCGCCATCGCGGCCAATGCGGATGAGTTTATTCGTGAAATGCCAGGTGGCTACGATGCTGAAGCGGGAGAGATGGGACGCAACCTGTCAGGCGGCCAACGCCAGCGTGTTGCGTTGGCCCGTGCAGTCTTGCGCGATGCGCCGATTCTGCTCCTGGACGAAGCGACATCCGCGCTCGACGCCGAAAGCGAAGCCAAGGTTCAGGCGGCGCTCGCTGATTTTGCCAGGGATCGAACGACCCTGATCATTGCCCACAGGCTGTCGACCGTTCGCGCTGTGGACCGGATTGTTGTGCTTGATGCCGGGCAGGCCGTGGAAAGCGGCACGCATGACGAGCTCTTGGCGCTGGACGGCGTTTACAAACGTTTGGTTGAGGCGCAGCTGAACTAGCTCGGTGCGCCCTGCAAAGGACGTTCAGCAGGCATTTGATCGGCCGCCGTTTTCAGGAAGCGCGCCAGCTTCTCGGCGCTTTCTGCCCCTTGAACGGCGATCTGGCGGTGCGCGATGAAGGTTGGAACACCGGAAATGCCCATTTGCCGGAACAGGTTTTGCTCTTCGCGCGTCCGGTCGACATCTGCGTCGCCCGCAAGAAGATCGGAGACCAGGTTTGAATCGAGACCGATCCTGGCGGCGATAGTGACCAGGACTTCATGGTCACCAATATCCAGACCTTTTGCGAAATAGGCCTCGAACAGGGCTTCCTTCGCCTCCATTCCGAGGTTCTGCCCTTGCGCCCAGCGGACCAGGCGGTGGGCGTTGAAGCTGTTCGGGCGCCAGGTAATGCGCTCGAAATCGAAGGGAATGCCGAGCTCTTCGCCATACTGGATCAGGGCGTCCCGCATCTGATTGGCGCGATCCTTACTTTGATCTGAGCCAAAGCGTTGTTTCATATAGGCTTTATAGTCTGTACCGCCTGCTGGAATGGTTGGGTCCAGCTCGAACGGCCGGAACAGAATTTCCACGTCCAGCTCCGGCACCAGCTCAAGCGCTCCCTTGAGGCGCCGCAAACCGACCCAACACCAGGGGCAGACCAGATCAGAGACCATTTCAATATGCAGGGTCATGTCGCGGCTCCTTTTGCTGCGTGGGCCTTGAGGTGGGCCAAATCGACGATGGCCAACGTCTTGTGATGCGTCGATTCCAGATGCACAGGCGGGGCAACCCCCATTTGCCGGGCTTCTTCCCAACGGGAGGCGCAGAGACACCAGCGATTGCCAGGTTTCAGGCCTGGAAACTGAAACTCGGGCCGCGGCGTGATCAGATCATTGCCGCGGTGAAAGCTGTAATTCAGGAATTCGGCCGTGACGGTCACACAGACTGTATGCATGCCATGATCCATCGGGCCCGTATTGCAGCAGCCATCGCGGAAGAAACCGGTCAAAGGGTCGTGACTACATGGCGCCAGTTCTTCGCCGAGGAGGTTGCGGGCTTTTACCTGTGTCTCACTCATGCCGGGGCCGGTGTTTGTGGTTTGCTGGCGGCGGCTTTCAGGACGCCCCAATAGCCATGCTGAACCTCCATCCGATCGGTTACGCCTTTGCTCTCCAGGAGCGCATGGGCTTCCGCCAGGCGATAGAAGGGCAGGTGCATGAACATGTGATGCTCGCAATGATAATTGACCCAATAAGGTGCGATAAAGATCCGTTCCAGCAGGCTGGCATGAGTCGTCCGCGCATGGCGCATCGGATCATTATGGTCCGGCACGACCGCGTGTTCGGCAATATTGCGCAGACGCGTCACCATCATGTTCCAGGTCGCCATGGGCAATAGCCAAAGCACGAAGAAGGCCCACCAGTGCCCAAGACCGATAAGAATGACGAACAGAAGGACATTGGTGATCAGATACGGCACGGCCGCTTCGCGCGCGGCCTGCATCCGATTGGCCGTATTGGCGCCTTCGCGGATCTTGAGCCCCATCGCATTGGCAAACTGGTTCAGCCGCTGCTTGTAAAAGGTCTGTCCGGTCAGGTCGCGTAGGATCTTGCGCTTCAGGGATTGGCCCGTGATCGGAAATGGGGCGGAGAGTACCAGATCCGGATCTTCAGGCTGCTGCGCATATTTATGATGCTGCAAATGGTAAGGCCGATAGGAGCGCAAGCTGCCGCCAATCGGGGCGCCAGACAGCCAGTGACCGAAAAAGTCGTTGAGCATCTTGTTCTGCGACAGGCCGCCATGCGCAGCTTCATGCATCAGAACGGCGAGGCCCAGTTGTCGGGCGCCAATGATCGGAACAGCCAGAATGATCAGCAAAGGCTGCCAGATCGCGGCCGCCATGGCGAGCCCGATCACAA
>JBCCCT010000259.1:0-3467 GCA_039033355.1 Pseudomonadota bacterium
CAGGCCAACGCCAATCAGGATCAATGTCACAACGGAGCGTGTTTGGATGGCCGCCAGCGCCAGCAGCGCCGTCGCAAACAAGGCGCCGGCAATCGCGGCCAAAGGCAGGATCCAGGGGTTAAGTGCGACAAGACCATAATAGAGCGCGAACGTCGCTGCCAGCGACGCTGAGGCCGAGACGCCGAGCACGCCCGGTTCGGCCAAGGGGTTACGTAGCAGGCCCTGCAAGGCGGCACCACTCAAGCCAAGCGCGGCACCGACCAAAAAGGCAGCCAGCGCCCGCGGCAGGCGAATCGACCAGACGACGAGTTGATCACCTGGATCCCCAGCGCCAAAGAAAGCGGACAAGACGCGGTCGAACGGCATCGGAGTCGAGCCGAGCAGACAGGCCGCAAAAATCGCGATCAGACTGAGCAACGCCAGTGCGGGCGTGAGCCAACGAGTCATCATTCTTCCGCAGCGCCTTCGGCAAGTGCTTCAATCGCTTCGATGACGTACCAGCCGCCGCAGGATAACCAGGCACTATCCAGCTTGATCATGTCTGTCTCGCTCAACTCTCGCTTCGCGACTGGATGGCGGGCCGCGCTCCAGCCATGCTGATGATTGGTTCGGACACCGAAAAAGGCGGCCGTGATCAGATCAGGACGCTCATAGGCAAGGCGCTCGAGCGGCAAGCTATGCCAGCCCTGGCGGTCCGCAAAATTCCTCAACCCGGCCGCCACCATGGCTTCGTGGATCATTGAGTTTCCGCCGGACGTGACGCCGGAGGGCGTCATGTAAAGCGTCGATCGATCGCTGGCCGAGGTTTGGACTTGTGCGAGCCTCGCCTGATAGGATTGGACGAGCGCCTCTCCACGATCGCTATGCCCCAGCCCCGCTGCGACATCTCGTGTGATCTTCGGAATCGAACTGATATCATCGCCATGAATCGAAGACGCCCACCCGACTTGCAGGACGGGAATACCCGCGCGTTCGAAAAAGGCGCCGGCATTGGGACCACCGCCATAGGAACGAACGACCAGATCCGGCTTCAGGAGAATGACATCTTCCGCCAAGGGTCTAACAGAAGGTACCCCGGCCGCTTCTTCGCGCATGAAGGAAAAATCTCGCACCGCATCCGGCGAGACGGCCAGGATTTGTTCGGGATCTGCGAATTTCAGCAAATACTGATCTGCGCAGAAATCCAGGCTGACAATCCGCGATGGGCGCTCCGCTTCCAATGCTTCGGGCAAAGTTGCCTTACCGCACGCGGCAAGCGTGAGCGCCAGAACGAGGACTGTCAGCCTGATCATCAGATCAATACCTCAGACGAATACCGAAATAGCCGGATAGATCTGGTGTGCCATATCCGAGAATTTGCTGATACTCTTCGTCGAACAGGTTTTCGATGCGACCAAACAATTCGACCGTTTCGTTGAGATCGTAGCTGCTGGCAAGATCGACCCGCGTCCAGCCATCAACCGTTGTTGTGGCGCTGTTCGGTTCATCGTCATTATAGCGCACGAGAACAGATCCTGAGAATGGTCCCTCCGGATCAATGGACAGCGTCACATCGCCAGAATGTTCAGGTATCCGCCGCAAAGGGTCTCCATCCGTGTCCGTCGCATCGACATAGCCATAACTCACATTGACGCTGGCCCAGTCAGTGAGCTGGACGCGGCCGCTCAGCTCGACTCCTTGCGTGTCGACCTCTGCTTCGTTGAAGTAACCGGTCGAAGCAAAGCTGATCAGATCTTCAATATCAGATTGGAACACGGTCAAACTGGCTTCAAACCGCCCATCCGGTGAACGCCAGTCGACACCGGCATCAAACGCCTCAGATGTCTCGGGTTGCAAATCCGGATTTGGGGCTGCGAAGCCGCCACCCGACAACTGAAACAGAGTGGGTGCCTTGAAGCCCTGCCCCCAGCTGGCGCGCAACGTCCATTCCGGATTGGGGTTGAAGGCGACGGCGACGCGGCCCGTGGTTTCCGTTCCGAATGTGCTGTGATCGTCCACGCGGACGCCGCCGGTCAGGGTCAAGGCGTCCGTCGCTTGCCATTCATACAGACCGAACAGGCCATCGATAGAGCTATCGTCTGAATCGACTTCGGTCTCTTCTCGCTCCGCCCCAAACGCGAGCGTGTTGGCATCATTCAAGGTCAGTGTGCCTTGATAACGGAAGATCTGGCGATCCCCGCCTGTATCCAGCGGGAACGCATCGGCGCCGGAATTTACGCGAGAGATGTCGGAATATCCGAAGAGCAAGAGATTATCGAGACGACCATCAAACAAAGAGCCAGTAAGTGATAGATTGCCGGAAAACTCTTCTGTCTCAGACAGATTGTCACCATCGCCAACATTACCCTGCTGCCCGAAGACAAAACTATCGAACTCTGCTTCGGCATCCGTCCAGAGAACGTTGGCGGACAGACGGGCATCCTGGGCGAAGTTTAGTCCGCCCTTGGCTGAAAGTGTCAGCGCTTCGTACAGATCCTCCTGAGTGTTGCCATTATTCTCATCGGCCTTGGAAATGCCATCAGAACTGGTTCCAGAAACGGCCACACGAAAGTCACCGGCTTCAGCGCCATTCTCGATTGCGACGCCGCCACGGAATGTATTGAAGCTGCCATATTCCCCAAAGGCCGTCCCACCGAAACCCGCTTCCGGCGTCTTGGTCGTGATCGAGACGACACCACCAATCGCGTCCGTGCCCCACAAGGTGGATTGAGGCCCTTTGAGCACTTCGATCCGCTCGATATTCTCGGTATCGACACGGGCGAAATTGAAACCGCCACCTGGCGATGAAGGATCATTGACGGGAATACCGTCGATCAGAACAAGCGTCTGTTCGCTCGCTGCGCCGCGAATACGCACGCTGGCATTGCCACCAAAGGTGCCATTCTGATTGATCGTCACCCCAGGAGCGCTGGCAACCGCATCCAGTGCGAAATCGAAGCCCAGAGCATCAATCTGTTCAGCGGTGATGACAGTGACGCTGGACCCGACCTCGGTCGCAGTCTGGTTCAAGCGCGAACCTTCAATGATGACGGTGTCCATGACGGTTTCGTCGTAATTATCTTGCGCCAATACAGGTGAAATTAGGGAAAGAGAAACAGCACTGAGAAGTGCAGCTTTGTAAGACATGGGGTTACCCCTCAGCGCCTCGCCGCCCGAACTGGCGCACTGATACGACATACAGGCCTAACAGAAAGTCTGCCCGGACGGCCCGGCCCTAAAGTTTCAATGTCGTTGCAAAGGAGAGGCATTGCCTTCCCGCCCGCTGAGAACTCTTCCCGGCCTCCGGACGAACGACGCGATGGCAGGTTTCCTGGCTCACCAATCACCGCTTCAGACCGCCTTCCCAGAGCTTGCGCTCCAGTGACATATTGGCCTGTCGCTCCTGGCTGACAGTTGCGGGTACAGCGCCGGATTTCCACCGACTTCCCTCTTAGCCCCCGTTAAGGGAGCACCATCTGGGGCTGCTC
>JBCCCT010000260.1:0-3403 GCA_039033355.1 Pseudomonadota bacterium
ACAGGCTTCGGGCGCCCTCACCTATCGAGAGATTTCGCCCGGCGGTCCGGGCACAGGCTTGCTTGGATTTGGCGTGCCGGTGGTCGGCCCGACCAGCCTGGGACTCGGCATCACACCGAGTCCGGACAATCTTCAAATCGGGTCTGAAGCCGCGTTTGATTCCGACATGGATGCCTGGGGCTTATCCGCCGAATATACCAGCACGATCGGCAATCATGAATTTGTCTCGCTGACGTCTTACCGCGAGTGGACCAGTTTCGACGTGAATGACGCAGACCTCATCCCACTGCCCTTCCTTTCGGTCAATTCCGGGGACTTGTCGCAGAATCAATTCTCTCAGGAGTTCCGGCTCGACTCGCCGCGCGATCAACAGCTGACCTATACGGTCGGCGTGTTCTATTTCCAGCAGGATATGGAACAGGACAATATTCAAGGCGGAACAGCCGGGCTCGATCTGCTTGGTGCACTGCCGCCTGGCCTGCAGCTCGGCACCTTTCTGGAGTCAGAGTATGAAGAGTTGAACTATGCCGTCTTCGGTCAGGGCGAGTTTGCCGTGACCGAGAATTTCTCCCTCATTGGCGGCGTGCGCCTTCTGCAAACTGAGGTCGAGGGCCGCCAGGAAAAATCAGTCGCGCCAGGGTTTGTCGGACCCTATGCCGGACAAAACGTTTCGAATGGTGTCGAGAGCCAGGAAGACAAGGACAGCGCCCTGGTCTGGCGGATTGGCGGGCAATACTACATCGATGATACCACCAATATCTTCGCCACCATCTCTCAAGGCTACAAGGCGCCAGGCATTGTCACAGGCCTGTCGGTCAATCCGGTCGTTGGCAACACGTTACCGCGCGTCGCACCTGAAATCCCGACCCAGTTTGAAGTTGGCTTCAGACGCACCAGTCCGGATGGCCGCCTCGTCACCAACCTGACCGGCTTCTTCACAGAGATTGAAGACTTCCAGTCGCAAGCCCTGGTGCCCGGCCCCTCCGGCACCACGATCTTCTCCGTCGCCAATGCGGGTAGCGTTGAGACTTACGGGTTTGAGGGCGAGATCACAGCGCTCCCGACCGATGAGCTGACACTGTCCGCCGCGATCGCCTATACGAATGCGACCTTCGCAGATTATCCCAACGGGCAATGCTATCCGCTGCAGACCGAAGCTGAGGGGTGTTCAGTCATTGATGGACAACGGGTGCAGGACCTTGCCGGTGCTGATCTCGCCAATTCACCGGACTGGGTAATCAATGCACTGGCACGGTATGACTTTGACCTCACGCCAAGCATGCCGGCTTTTGCGCAATTGGGTGTGCAGTATCGCGGCGAAGCGCAATCCTCCATCACCAATAATCCAAGCACGTTGATGGATGCTTACACTTTGCTGGATGCGCAGGTCGGCGTCGATCTGTTCGACGGGCGCGGTACGTTCACCCTGTTCGGTCGCAACCTAACCGATGAGAGCTTTGTCGAGGCAATTGTCGGCATGCCGTTCGATACGGCGGGCTATGCCCAGTTCGTCACCCTGGAATCACAACAGACATGGGGTGCCAAATTGAGCTTACGGTACTAAGCTCAGCTCCCAACCGCGCGGAGCAATCGCAAACACTTGTGGGGTCGGAGTACCACCTCCCATCCCGACCTCACTTTTCTCAACAGGCGGCATCATGAATCTTCAATCCCATCTCATCGCAAGCCTCACGCTCTTTGGACTGGCGGCTTGCACGTCGGTCTCCAGCGCAGAGACCGAACCGGCCAGCGCAGACACGGCCCAACCCAATATCATCGTGGTTCTGGCCGATGATCTCGGCTGGGGTGATGTCGGCATCAATGGCGCCACCATGATCAAGACCCCAAACATTGACCGGATCGGTAATGAAGGGGTTCGCCTGACCAGTTTCTATGCCGGGTCGAATGTCTGCACCCCGTCGCGCGCGGCGCTGCTGACCGGCCGCTATCCGATCCGGTCTGGTATGCAGCACGTCATCATGCCGCATTCGCAAGATGGCTTGCCGCAATCCGAGATCACCGTGCCGGAACTCCTTAAACAGGCAGGTTACGCGACGGGCATGGTCGGCAAATGGCATCTTGGCCATTCCGATGCCTATTGGCCAACGGCTCATGGCTTCGATGACTTTTTCGGGGTCGCTTATTCAAACGATATGCAGCCCTTTGACCTGTACGATCACAAGACGGTCATTGAATCGCCGGTAGATCAAACCGCTTTGACCGATCGCTATGCCACCGCAGCGTCAGACTTCATTCGCGCGCATGCGGATGCACCGTTCTTTCTTTATTATGCCGAGACCTTCCCCCATATCCCCTTGTTCACGCCAGAGCGCGTCAATGGACAGTCAGAAGCAGGGCATTATGGCGATGTGGTCGAACACCTGGATCATGGCATAGGCGTTATCCTCGAAACCTTGGATGAGCTTGGTATTGCTGACAACACGCTGATCCTGGTGACCTCAGACAATGGCCCCTGGTTCGAGGGCGATGCCGGTCCTTATCGCGACCGCAAAGGCGGCACGCATGAGGGCGGCTATCGTGTTCCATTCCTGGCGCGCTGGCCCGCAACCATTCCCGCCGGAAGCGTCAGTGGTGAAATGACGATGGCCATCGACCTGTTGCCCACCTTTGCGGCGATGGCCGGCGCAGAATTGCCGACGGACCGTGTGATTGATGGCAAGGATATTCGAGGCGTTATGCAATCCGGCGCCGAAAGCCCGCATGACACGCTCTTCTTTTTCAATGGCAATAATGTTGCAGCGGTTCGGGACAAACAATTCCGTCTGGTGCTGTCGACCTATTACAAATCCTGGGAAGTCCCGTTTGAGCAGTTCGGCGGCAAGCTGCTCTTCGATCTCGCGCGTGATCCTAACGAACGTTTCTCTTATGTGCGCGAGCATCCCGAGGTCGTGGCAAGGCTGCAGGCTGAAGTGGACGCGATGCGTGCGGACGTGTCGCTTATGGTCAAGGACCCGATTAATCCCTTCCCGCCGGCAGACCCCAATATCACGATCGGCCCCCGCCTGGACGGAGAGTGATTGTAGGCTCGCGTTAAATGGTGCGGCGTCGCCAGGTGAGCGCCCGGCTGAGCCGCGCGTGCAATGTGTGATCGAGACGGTACTGGGTCATCACGACCAGGCCGGCGACCGTGAACACAATCGGAAAGACAAAAGCCGCGAACCGCAATCCTTCAAGGGTCTCGGCACCTAAAGGTTCGGTGCGCAGTTCAGGCGCTTGATATTGAATCATGGCAAGGAATATGCCGAGCACAAAGGCCGCCAGACTGCTGGCTGATTTGAGCGCCAATTGAATCAACCCGAAGCCAATTGCTTCATCTCTGACACCGCTCTGCCATTCCCCAAACTCAACCGTGTCTGGCGCCATCGACCAGAGCAAGACAGGC
>JBCCCT010000261.1:0-3380 GCA_039033355.1 Pseudomonadota bacterium
CTGAGGCTTCGTCCTTTGCAGGAGGGCGGCATGGTTATCGGCATGACGGAAACCAACCAGACCGAAGTGGTGAACAATAATCCGGCTGGCGTCGCGGCGTTCGGGCGTATTCTCGGGCATGAGGTCAAAAATCCGCTAGCCGGTATTTCCGGCGCGGCCCAATTGCTGTCCCGCCAGGCTCGAGAAGACCAATCAGCGATGATTGAGATCATTCAGAGTGAGACCCGTCGGATTGAGCGTCTGGTGTCGCGCCTCTCCGCCTTCGAGCTCTTTTCGGCCCCCGCAAAAGAAGCGCTCAACATTCACGAGCTGCTCGATCGCGTCATCGCGGCAGAAGAGGCGGCGCATCGCGGAAAGATTTCAATTGTTCGGCTTTATGATCCCTCGCTGCCAGATATCGAGGCGGACCAGGATCACCTCCACGAAGCGGTGCAGAACGTCTTGCGAAATGCGGTGGAAGCGACGCTTGCGCATACGCAGAGTCCTCAAATTCAGATTGAGACGGCTTTTGAAACGAGTTTCGCGATTGCCGGGCGAGATGGCGCGTCCCGTCTCGGGCGCGCCGTGCGGGTCACCGTCGAGGACAATGGCCCGGGCATACCGCCAGAGAAAAAAGCCCGCATGTTCGACATGTTCATGTCGTCGAAATCCGGCGGGCGAGGCCTCGGCCTCAGCGTCGTCAACGAAATCATCGCCGCGCACCGCGGCCGAATTAAAGTCGACAGCAAGCCGGGCCTGACACGCTTTTCCATCTTTTTACCGCTTCCTAGAACCAAGAAACGATGACTCAAAAAACAGTTCTCCTCGCAGAAGACGATGCCAGTATCCGATTGATCGTCAACCAGACCCTGGTCACCGCCGGATACACCGTGCGGGCCACCAGTTCGCCAGAAGCGCTCGAACGCTGGGTGCGAAATGGGGAAGGGGACATCGTGGTCACGGATGTCTATCTCACTGACACGCCGATCTTCGAACTCCTGCCATCCTTTAAACTCGTCCGGCCGGAACTGCCGGTGATTGTGATGAGTGGACAGAACACAATCCTGACCGCTGCCTCTGCGGCGCAGCATGGCGCCTATGACTATCTCCCCAAGCCGTTTGATATTGATCAGCTAACCGATCTAGTCGGACGGGCTCTGAATGACGCCAAACCTGCGGCTGCGACCCCGGCCAAGAAGGTCAATGGCGATGCCAGCAATAGTGGCCTCCCTCTGGTCGGGCGATCGGCCGTAATGCAAGACGTGTATCGGACGATTTCGCGGGTCATGAATACCGATCTGACCGTTCTGATCGAAGGTGAATCCGGCACCGGCAAGGAATTGGCGGCGCGCGCCATTCACGATCTTGGGCAGTCGCGGCCCGGGGCGTTCTACTCTCTGGATCTCGCCACGCGCCCTGCTCAGGATGTCAGCAGTGAATTGTTTGGTACCGAAGACAATCCGGGCGTGGCCTATAATCGCGAAGCGACGATCTATCTCGACGAGGTTGGCGATCTGAGCCAGGAGGCGCAGACGCAGCTCGTCAAACTGATGCGTGAAGAGGGCGGCGCCAGAATTGTTGCCTCGACGCGCCAACCGCTTTCCGCGCTGGTCGAGTCGGGTGATTTCAGGGAAGACCTCTATTACCGGATGAATGTGGTGCGGATCGAGATGCCACCCTTGCGGCGGCGCAAGGAAGACATTCCGGAACTGGTCAAGGCCTTCCTGATCCGTGCTGAAGGGCGCGGTCTGGCGCAGAAACAGATTGCCCAACCGGCCATGGATCTGATGATGGCCTATGATTGGCCCGGCAATGTGCGTGAGCTTGAGAACCTGATTTTCCGGCTCGCCGCCCTGAGCCCTGACGCGACCATTTCGCAGCGCGACATCGAGCGCGAGTTGCGCGCTGAAACCCTCAAGGAACTCAATCCGGAGGCGTCGCTGGAAAGCGAGATCGAGACCTTGTTGCATCGCTATGTGATGGCGGATTTGCTGAAAGGCGGCGACGAGGGTGAAAAAATCTACCAGTCCGTGCTCGAACAGGTGGAGCGCCCCCTGATCAAACTGGCCCTCAGCGTCACGTCAGGCAACAAGCTGCGAACGGCGGCCTTGCTGGGTGTGAATCGCAACACTTTGCGGGCCCGTATGTCCGTGCTTGGAATGACAGAAGACTGATTGACCAATGGTCAAAGTGTTGCTCTAAATCATCAGTGTTGCTGAATAGCGACAGTGTGGATTAGAGGCCCGACATTGGCATCACGAATTTTGGCAACCCTTCGCAGGAATGGTGGGCTCTGGTTCCAGGGCCTGTTTGTCTTGGCAGGCGTCATTTGCGCTGGCGCGACCATTGTCACGCTTGGACGATCCAGTCCGACGGATGACATCCCGGAAGGCCTGCTCACCCTGCTCGTCGCCAATATGGTTATCCTATTCGTTCTGGGATGGCTCATCGTATCTCGTTACCGCGCCATTCGCAGTGATCCGAATCTGGCCAGCGGTGGCCGTCTGACAAGACGGTTCATGTTGCTGTTCGGTACGGTCGCGATGATCCCGGCCGTCGTCGTCTCGCTGTTTCTCTGGCTGACCATTGCCCGCGGGATCGATACCTGGCTCGGCGACACCGTTCTGACTCTGGTGGATGAATTCGCCACGATTACCGCCGAAAGCGGTGAGGAGTTCGCCTTTCGATTTGAAGCCGATGCCCTGGCTGTCGCAGATGATGTCGACGCGGCCGCTGAAGGTTTCGAGGCGGACCCCGAGACGTTTGAAGCCATTTTGAGCCTCGTCGCGACGTATCGTGACTTCTCCTCCGCCTATATCATTGATCGTAACGGATTCCGGCTGGCCGAGGCCCAGATTATCGCCACTGGGATCAATTATGCCCCGCCCGTAGCCGAGGATTTCAACGCGGCGGATCGAGGTGAAACGGTTGCCGTTCTACGTCGCCAGGCTGGCTATACGTTTGCGTTGAAAAAGCTCGCCAACTTCAATGAGAGCTATCTCTACCTCATTCGTCCCATCAATCCGGAGCTTTTTGCGCGGCTCGACCGGGCCAGAAATGCGCAGCAGGAATATCAGCTGGCCCAACAGCGCAGCAATGAGATCCAGACCCTTTTCGTGGTTGCCTATTTGCAGATCGTGGCTCTGGTCCTGCTGCTTTCCGTGCGTTTGGCGCAGGAGATTGCGGAACGTATTTCACGTCCGATCAGCCGTCTGGCCATGGCCGCACAAGAAGTGAGTGAAGGACGCCGCGGCGTCGCTGTGCCATTGCCTGAGCCTGAAGATGAAGTCCGGGTTCTATCCAATTCATTCAACCTGATGACCCGCCAGCTGGACGAAAGGCGAGATGACCTGGTCTCCGCCCGTGAAGAAGCTGAACAGCGCCGACGGTTCCTCGAAACA
>JBCCCT010000262.1:0-3293 GCA_039033355.1 Pseudomonadota bacterium
CGGCGCCGAGCGTCTGGGCCACAGACTTGAAACGCGAGGGCTGAAACACCGGCCCCGGCATGCTCGGACCACCCGAGCCGCCGACACTTCCGCCAGCGCCTTCATGCAAACGGACCAAAGGCAGCTTGTATTGCAGCGCCAAGTCTTCGGTATAAACCGATTTGCGCAAACCGGCTGGCGAGGGCGAGCCACCTTTGAGCGTGAAATCCTCCCCGCCCACAATCACCCGGCGGCCCTCAATCTCCGCAAAGCCGAGGACAAAATTGGCAGGGGTAAAATCGATCAGTTCACCATCATTGCCGCGCTCCGCAGCGCCGGCGCCTTTGCCAATCTCATCGAAACTGCCCGCATCGACCAGTTCATCGATGCGCTCGCGTATCGTCAAACGACCCTTTTCGTGCTGGCGCGCAATGCCGACGTCACCGCCCTGTTTCAGGGCGAGCTCGCGGCGCTGATTAATCTCGTCGACTTCAGGTTTCCAACTCATGGCTGACACTGTCGCCGCTGCCTGCGCGGAAGTCAAAAGTCACTTCGCGGCAGCCTGCCGCTCAGCCCTCGATCACCAGGTCTCTTTGAACGGACGCAAGTCCATTTCATGGGTCCAGGCGGAGCGATGCTGTGTATGCACATGCCAATACGCATCCGCGATCGCGTCAGGTGATAGTCCGCCATCATCGCCAAGTTGATCGAGGTATTCCCCAAACCGGCTGCGGACCATTTCGCCATCAATCACGCCATCAATGATGAAATGCGCGACATGGACGCCGTGCGGGCCAAACTCCCGGGCCAGCGATTGTGCCAGCATGCGCAAACCGGCTTTCATCGAGGCAAAGTGCGCAAAATTGGGCTTACCCCGCATCGATCCGGAGGCGCCGGTGAAGAACAGGCTACCTTTGCCTTGCGCCTTCAAGACCGGAATCGCGCGCTTTGCGGCGAGGAAGGCGCCGAAGCAGCCGACCCGCCAGAACTGCTCGACCAGATCAGGGTCGAGGTCCTCAAACGGAATGATGGCATTGTTTCCGGCATTATAGATCACCGCCGCCAGCGTGCCTTTGGTGGCCGCGTGCGCGAACAAGGCATCCTGGTCGCTGGCAATGGTGACGTCGGCCTGATACCCCTCCGCCGAACCGCCATCCGACACAATCTCTGCGGCCACGGCCTCGACCTTTTCCAGCGTTCGGCCCGCAGCAATCACGTGATACCCTTCTTTGGCAAATCTGCGTGCGGTGGCGCCGCCGACTCCCTGGCTTGCACCCGCCCCAATCACGATGACCGTATCTGACATGTCGTATTCCTCTTTGATCACAGATCTTACCGTGCGCGTTCGGGTCGGGATTGGCAATGGCCGACCGGACGAGCCTGTTACCCCGCACGCCTTACGCCCCGCGCGCGAGCCATCGGTTCAACAAGGCTTGTTTTTTCTCATACTCAACCAGAGCCTGCTCAGGTGTCCGGTGCAGCAAGCGAACCTGGTCGCCGGGACGGAGTTGACCGAGCTGGTGGCGGTCACAACGGGCAATGCTGGCAATGCGCGGATACCCGCCCGTGGTCTGTGCGTCGCACAAAAGGGCAATTGGAATGCCAGAGGGCGGACATTGAATCGTGCCCGGGAAGACAGGCGCGCTCTTCATCATGCCATCGCTCGCGGGCGAGAGCGGATGGCCCTCAAGACTGATCCCCATACGCGTCGCCTGACGCCCGACAATGAAAGTGGCGGAAAACAGGGTCTCCCGCATGACAGCATCCAAAAGCTCAGTTTCCGCAGACGCCGTCGCGCGCAACGCAAACTTGCCGTCAAACAAGGGGCGAAGCGCATCCGGGATTTGCCAGGTCTGCTCGACTTGTGCTTGCCCAATCGCGGAGATGACGTCCCCACTTCGCAAGGCCCGGCCTTGATGCCCGCCTAATTGAGCCGGGAGGTAGGTCGACGTAGCGCCAAACTGAAGACGCGCGCGAAAACCGGAATGCACGGCCAAATAGGTGCGTGCGCCATATCGCGAGGGTGCGATTTTGAGCCGTGCCCCCGCCTGGACATGAAGGGTTTGATGCATCGGCGCCGGAGCCCCTGACACCAGGACATCACCACCCGCGCCGGTAACAGCGATCGTGCATGCGGTTTCTATCTCCACTTCAAACCCGCCATATGTGATCTCGAGACAGGTGGCGTCTGGCGGATTGTCGACCAGGCGGTTGGCGATGGCCATGGAAAGCGCGTCGGCGGGACCGGCATAGGGAATGCCCAAGTGTCGATAGCCCAGTCGCTGGGCCCCTTGCAGCGTTGTTTGCAAGCCGGCTTCAATGATCTGAAACATCTAGACCGCCTTGAACTTGACCCGGTGCCCCGGGCGCAAACGGAAAGGTGAGGCAGAATCCGGATCGAACAACTGATCCTGGATCCGCCCGATCAGAGGCCACCCGCCAGGCCCAGCCAAGGCGTAGACACCTGTATAGTCTGAACTCACACCGACGGACCCTGCGGGGACGCGGGATCGGGGCTGACTCAAGCGTGGCACAGCGAAACCGTCAGGCAGGCCCGAAATATACGCAAAGCCAGGCGTGAAGCCGATCATTTCAACAGTGTGCGTCCGTTCTGTATGCATCGCAATGAAAGCAGATTCCGAAAGTCCGGTTTGATCGCAGATCGCCGTAAGGTCCGGGCCAAACTCACCGCCATATTGAATGGACAGTTGGATCGTCTCCGACTCCAACTGGGAGCCGGCTTCATCCGGCTTGAACGATGCCAGGGCCGCCTCAAGCGCGGTCAGCTTGTCCGGGTCGAACCGAAGGCTGACCGTGTCCAGCCCGGCCACGACATCCTCCGCCAAATCCAGCGCGCGAAGCTGCGCCGCCAGGGCCTGCGCATCTCGCGACGTCTTGACCTGGTACTCAAACACATCGTCCGCGATGCGCCGCGCTATTTGTTCGGCGGACATAGCAGAATTCCATTCTGTTCCAGCGACCGGCGGATCGACTGTGCTGCGGCAAATGCTCCGGGCGTATCGCCATGCACACATATGGTTTGAACCGGCAGCGTGATCCGCGCCCGATCATAGGTGTCCACCTCACCCTGCATCGCGATTTGAAGGGCTTGCCGGGTCTGAATGTCGGCATCATGGATGACTGCGCCCGGCGCTTTTCTGTCGCGCAAGCTGCCATCTTGCTCATACGCCCGGTCCGCAAAGCCTTCTGCGATGAAGGCAACCCCATGCGTTGCAGCAACCGCTTCGAGTTGCGAATGGGGCGGTCCGAACAGGGTCGCATCCGGAACCAGCTTGCGAAGCACAGAGACAATA
>JBCCCT010000263.1:0-3249 GCA_039033355.1 Pseudomonadota bacterium
CCCAAAGGACTAACCCCTCCCGGGATTCTCCGAATCGTTACAATCAACGCGTGTGAAACACGCTTTGCTACCTCTGTTTGCCGTTTTGGCTTGTTGTGCAGACCCGCTCGCGCAGACCAATCCCGTGTCGGCGGGCACCACTATTTACTGGTCGGATGGGGATAGCGGCCGGATCGACGGCATGAAATTCCGGCTCGCCAATGTTGATGCCCCAGAGACAGGCGGTGTCGGCGCGCGAGGGGGCGCGAAGTGTGAGTTTGAGCGCGAGCTCGGCTATGACGCCAAGGAATTCATGGTCGAACTGACCCGCAATGCAGACCTCGTCATCACCAGCAGCTCCGGGCAAGACCGTTATGAGCGTGAAGTCATCACCCTGTCGGCCAATGGCCAGGACGTGGCGGAGGCGGGCAAGGCGGCCGGACATCTTGGCGACTGGCCGCACAAGGGTCGTAAAGCCTTGAGCAAGAAGCCGGATTGGTGTGCCCTCAGATTGGGCTAGCGGCTTTTGAACAGTCTCGAAAAGAAGCCAGGTTTCACATTTGCCGGCGCCGTATGCGTTTGCGCTTCGGTATGCGCTTCGACTTCGGCGTCGTGGCGGCCATGCCAGATGTCCCAGTCCTTGGCGTCATCAATGTCGATCAATTGCGGGAGTACTGCGATCCTGGCCGTCTCCGGCAAATTCGCCCAGACATCTTCCATCGCATGCGGACCGGACCAGCGGACATTGTAGAACGGGCTTTTGGTGCGCGCGCTTTTGTTCAGCCCGAACAGCCAGAAGCCACCATCCGGCGCCGGGCCGAAAACGGCATCATTTCGGCTCAAGGCACGCACTGCCTCGCGCAGCAAGGCGGTGGAAATGTCCGGCGCATCGCTGCCGATGAACAGGACCGGACCAGCCGGCGACTCACGCAAGCCCTTGCTCAAGCGATCGCCTAGATGGCCGGGACCTTGGCTGCGGCGTTCAAGATGTGCGGGCCAGATGCCGCCAAGCGAATTGTTCAGCTCGTGGTCTGGTGCTGTGTACAGGATCGTATCCCAAGGGCCGCGCAAGCTCGCCCGCAGGGTTTTGGCCTGTAGGGCCGTAGCGATCCGGCGTGCCGCGACGCTCGAGCCAAGGCTTTTGGCGAGACGTGTCTTGGCCAGACCAATACGCGGCGGCTTGGCAAAGATCAGGACTTGCGGGCGTTTCATCGCAGCACCTCAATGCCAATCACACGGTCCTTTTCGTCAATGTCCAGAATGACCTGCATCCCGCGCAGGCGCTCGTCGAGCGCGAAGACGTCAATCGACCGGACGACACAGCCCGGTGTGCCGGCGCCGGGGTGATCTGGCAAATAGATATAACCCGCTTCCAATTCCTCGTCCCAGCTTGCGTCTAGCGACATGTCTGCAGCTCCTCGCCTTTCGGTTCCGCGTCTATTTGTACAGTTTAGCCAGAGATTCCGGTTTGGCGCCAAGCAAATATCGCGTGATCAGATAAGCATTGCGCCAACTGCGCTTGCGCCAGCCATCGCGGTCATATTTCGACGCATCCGTACGGGCTTCGGCCGATAGCAAAGAGAGGCGTTTCTTGCCGAGCGCACGAATGATCTGGACATCTTCCATGAAGGGCGTGTCAGCATAGCCGCCAATCTCGGCATACAGTTTGCGCGAGATGAGCAGGCCCTGATCGCCATAAGGCAGCCCCAGCGCCCGCGCCCGCCAATTGGCGCGCCGAGCGACGACTTTCGCCATCGGGTGATCGGACCGGTAGGCGAGGGTGAAAGTCGCCGCCTTTTCCTTGCGGTCGGTGATGTGATTCTTGGCCCGCTCGGCCCAGTCGCGCGACAGGGCCGTGTCGGCATGAAGAAAAAGCAGCCACTCGCCCCGCGCATGGTCAAAGCCATGGCGCAGCTGCGCGGCGCGGCCCTGTTCAGGCGCGGTCAACACCGTGGCGCCCGCACCTTCCGCCAAGCGGCGGGTTTGATCTTCGCTGCCGCCATCGACCAGAATGACCTCGCGAATAAGTCCGGCTTCAAGACCTGGCATGAGCGAGGCGAGGCAAAGCGGTAAAACCGCTTCTGAGTTAAGGGCGGGAATAATGATCGAGAGGGGCGCGGGCATCTATTTCAGGTGCCACTCTATAAAGCCCAGGACACGAAACAAAGTCGCCGCCAGCCGTCTCGTCGGGAGCCAATTGGCGGATCCGAACCCAACCGGTATGCCGATCACTAATCCGGTAATGGCTGAAACAGTTTCACTTTGTCCAAACCCGAAAACCAGTGCCAAGGAGACAATGAGACCGATTAATCCGCCGAACAACACGAAGGTGAGCCACACGCGAGCGACCCGTTGCAAGCTATTGGTCTCTTCGTCGATCAAACCTCGACCCCCATCTCTTTCAGCCGCGCCTGGACCAGCAACAGGTCGCGCCAGGCTCGGCTCTTGTCCTGGGGGCGGCGCAACAGATAGGCGGGGTGAAACATCGGCACCAGGGGCACATTTGTGCCCGCGGGTGTCTCGAACGGGCGTTCGGAACCGCGCAGGCGCATAATGCCGGTTTTGGTGTCCAGCAGGCTCTTGGTGGCCACGCCGCCTGTGGCGATGATGATTTTCGGCTGCGCCAGATCGACCATGCGATTGACGAATGGGCGACAGACCGCGAGCTCGTCCACTTCCGGGTTGCGATTGCCAGGCGGGCGCCAGTAATTGACGTTTGAGATGAATGTATTGGTCTTGCGATCGAGCCCAATGGCCGCGAGCATCTTGTCGAGCAATTGCCCGGCCTTGCCGACAAAAGGCAGGCCGATCCGGTCTTCCTGACCCCCCGGCCCTTCGCCCAGTACCATGACCGGGGCGCCGAGCGTGCCATCATAGACCACGGTTTTTTCGCAAAGCTGCTTCAGCGGGCACCCCTCAAAGCCTTCAATCGCGGTTTTCAGACTTTCCAGCGAATCAGCGCTGGCGGCCAGAGCCCCGGCTTCGGCGATCCAGTCGGTCAGGGTTTTATTCTGATTGCGGCGTCTGGATCCTCGCTCATTCCCGCGCAGGCGGGAATCTTGCGCGGCAGAATCGGGCCTTTGTGCGTCAGAGTTCCCCGCCTGCGCGGGGATCGGCGAGCTTTGTTGTGCCTTCATCACAGCCGCAATTTCAGCCTGATCGACCGCGACTCCCATCTCCTCCCACCAGTCGGTGAGCGCCTTTAACGCTGCGGCAGAGGCATTTTGGGGCATTGAGACCTTGTAAACTTTGGCTAAAGAGGTGGTCAGA
>JBCCCT010000264.1:0-3241 GCA_039033355.1 Pseudomonadota bacterium
ACGAAGACTTGATCAGACGCCCCGCTTCGTGCGCTAAAGGGGACGGCAATCTGCGCGAGACAGAAGACAGGATTGGGCCCGGTAGATGACCTCCAGATGGAGACAGCGCGAAGTCCAACGTCCGTCGACATGGCGGCAATCCCTGTTGTTCAACAGCCTCATTCTGCTGATCCCGATTTTCGCGGCGCGCGTCATTGTAGCGGCCTATACGTCCGATATTGCAACCGATCCGCTCAGCCTCGAAGCCCGCACCGAAACGCGCGCCGAAATCGATTCCGAATTTCGCGATCTGTCGGCCCCTGGCGGCCAAGAACGCCTCGCCTGGGCCCAGCGGATCGAGCAAACCTTGGACGAACGCGACTTCTCCGCCGCGCGCGGCTATTTGCTGGCCGCGCCCCTGATGCTGAACCGACAGGACTCGGCGGCTGTCCTCGCCGCCGCTGATGCGGAAAATTCCGGCACGCGCGATCAGCGCCTGGCGCGCGCCGCCTTGCTGTTTCTGCCAGAGGATTTGCGCGCCGCCTATCAGCGGACGATTGCGCCGCCGCCGCCGGTTGAGATCGATTCGGAAGAAGACGCGGACACGTCTGTCGTGGACGTTTCCGACGAGACTGAGCCCGCCGAGTCCGAAGAGACGCCGCGCGTTACGACAGAGTCCGTTCAACTCGCCCCGCTGGATGAACCCTTCGCGGAACAAGGCTCCTTCTTTCTGCTCGGTGACCCGGCTGACCTGACCCGTCGCAGCCAGCGTTGGCTTGCCGGCGAACAGGTCGACAGCCTGCAATTGCGCCTCCGCGCGCTTGGCCTGATGACGCAGAATGATCCGAGTCCGGAAGCCCAGGCGGTGTTCGAGGCGGCTTCCATTATGCGGGCTGCGCATCGCGCTGGCCGTCTGAATGACCGGTTTGCCGGCTATTTGCGGAGCCGGATTGAAGACGCCTTGCCGGAGGAAAACCTGCGGGCGCAATTGTCCATCGCCTTCGAACCCGTGATGACGACTGAGGCGCGATCAGCGCAGGTCGTCGAAGCCTATGAAGTGGCGCTGCAACCGATGGCGCGCGAACGTCTGGCCAGAGACATGAAAATCATTGCGCGCATCGCCGAGCTGACCAGCTCGTCCGGTGCGATCACATTGGTTGAGCAAGCCACTACGCCAGAAGACATGCGACGGGCCCTCCTACTGACGGAGGCAGGCGGGCACCGTTCCGTCGCCCTGGCTCGCGAAATGGGACCGGAGGTTCTGTCGCTGGCCCAGATTGGCGTGAAATGGAGCCAGTTACTAGTCTTGCAGGTCATGGGTCTGATGGCGCTCGGCATGGCGCTGATCTGGACCACGCTTTCCGCACTTACGCAGGCCGAAGCGATCCGGCTGCGCTAGATCCCGAACGCGCCTTTAATGCCATCAATCAGCAGCTGAACCGACAGTGCGGCCAGGATCACGCCAAAAATCCGCGTAATTGCCCCGGCAATGCTCTCGCCCATGGCTTTGACCAATGGACCGGCCGCGAGGAAGATCAGGAGACAGATCAACATGTTCGCGGCAATCGCGCTCAACACGGCGCCTTTGCCAATCCAGTCATCATGTTGCGACATGTACAGCATGGCGGTGGCGATCGATCCCGGCCCGGCCAGCATTGGAATGCCGAGCGGGAAGACCGACACATCGTCCAGCGCCTCCGGCGTCTCGTCGCTGTCGGCGAGCACCGACTCGGCGCGGTTTTCACGCCGCTCGGTGCGCTTTTCGAAGACCATGTCGAGCGCGATGATGAAGAGCAGGATCCCGCCCGCCGCGCGGAAGGCATCGATCGTGATGTGCAGCTTATCGAGCAGCCAGGCGCCAAAGAAGGCAAAGCCGAAAATGATCAGCGTTCCGACCAGAACCGACCTGATGGCCATGGAACGGCGATAGCTGGCCGGACCACGCACGGTCAATGACGCAAACACGGGCGCGACGCCAAGGGCATCGATCAAGACAAAGAAGGTCACAAAGGACGCGATGAAGATGGAAATGAATTCGCCGGACATGCTGACGGCTCCCTCAATTTGAAATGAGGCCGCGCTCTATCCTTGATCTTTCAAGGCGTCGAGGATTTCAGCCACATCGGGATGCATGTCGGGCTTGCCAGAACGCATAGGCACCACGCTCTGGGCCAGCTCGCCTGAGGACAGGGCCAGAATCATGCGATGACCGCGCAAACGCTGCAGCAGGCCTTGCAGACCTTTCGGGCCATTCGCGCGCACCAGCGTATCACCGCCAATATTCACACAAATATTCTCCGGCGCCTCATCCGCTTCAAGCAAGGCAATCGCATCGTCCAGACTGATAATGGGAGATTCAGGGAGCTCTTTCATGTTCGACGTATCAGCCATTGCCCGCCTCCGCTGCCTTCAGCAGTTTCCGGCATGAAGACAACGCTTGGTAGGTCTCTCCCGCGGCGCAGGCCGTGGATATTTCAACAAGGTGTGCACGCCCGTCTTCATTTTTTGTCTCGTCCAAAGCCGACGCGATCGCAGTCACCGCCTGATCAAACAGGGGACCCTCGGTCTCGCCGGTCAGATACATTTGCATGACCGCGAAATAGAGATGCTCTTCCGCACTTTGGGTGGCGTCTGGGTCGAGCACGTCCTTTTGGCGCAAAACCCGTGCCTGGTTTTGCAATAGAATGGTGCCGCGCCGGTCACCATTGCGAAGCACCGCGCCATTCACGACGACAGCCTCCTTCGGCTTGAGTGACAGTTTTAACGGCATAGACCGATCTCCAGAGTTCCAGAATCGGTAAGCGGAAATGGTTAACGCAGGCTTTCAAATTGGTAACGTCACTTGGAAAATAATGTAGGATCAGAGACTTAGGCCCAACAAATTTTGCCCATTGTCACAAGCCGAGCGAATCACAGCCCTCCCCCAGCGTTAGCGCTTGCTTCTGGCGTAGCCAGGCTTATCCTTACCGTAAACGTAAACGAGAGGTCCTCCCATGCGCTTTGAAGGCACCGAGAATTATGTCGCCACTGATGATTTGCGGGTGGCCGTCAATGCCGCCATTCAATTGGAGCGCCCGCTGCTCATCAAGGGCGAGCCAGGCACTGGTAAAACCGTCCTGGCCATCGAGGTAGCCAAAGCGCTCGATTGCGAACTGATCGAGTGGCATATCAAATCGACCACCAAAGCCGCCCAGGGCCTTTACGAATATGATGCCGTGTCGCGTCTGCGCGACGGTCAAATGGGCGAAGAGCGCGCCAAGGA
>JBCCCT010000265.1:0-3198 GCA_039033355.1 Pseudomonadota bacterium
AAAGTCGACCAGCCACAGAGCGCCACCTCACCCCGACTCTTCCACCGCATCCACTTCCTCGAAATACGCTTTCAGATCGCGCTTGATTTCCGGCGCCAGAATATACAGCCCGATCAGGTTCGGGATCGCCATGACAAAGATCAGGGCGTCCGCGAAATCGAGAATGGCTTCCAGTTTCACCGCCGCGCCAATCACGATGAAGACGCAGAAGATCATGCTGAACACAAACTCCTTGCGGCGGCCTTCGCCGAACACATAGGTCCAGGCCTTGGTGCCATAATAGGCCCAGGCCAGCATGGTTGAGAAGGCAAACAGGACCGCCGCAATGGAGAGCGGTACCGGCGACCAGGAAATCTGGCTCTCGAACGCGGCCGAGGTCAGCTCGATGCCTTGCAGATTGTCGGACATGAAGGTTTCCGGCGGGAACGACGTGATGATAACCAGACCGGTCAGGGTGCAGATAACCACGGTGTCGATGAAGGGCTCGAGCAGTCCGACAAAGCCTTCGCTGATCGGCTTGTCCGTGGTCACCGCCGAGTGCGCAATCGCGGCGGAGCCAATGCCCGCTTCGTTTGAGAAGGCGGCGCGTTGAAAGCCGATAATCATGATGCCGAGCACACCGCCTGCGGCGCCGGACGGGCTGAAGGCCCCGGTGAAGATTGAGGCGATCGCCGCTGGCAGATTGGCGGCATTCAGGGCAATCACGGCAAGCGCGCCAATCACGTAAATCACGACCATGAAGGGCACCAGCCGCGAGGTCACCCGCGCGATCGACTTGATGCCGCCCAGAATGATCAGGGCAACGAGCAAGGCAAGGCCCATCCCGACCAGCCAGCCAAACCCTTGCAGTGGACCCGTCTCGCCGCCGGTCACCTCCAGCAATTGAACATAGGCCTGGTTCGACTGGAACATGTTGCCGATCCCGAGACAGCCAATAATGATGCTGATCGCGTAAAACACGCCGAGAAACTTGCCGAGTCCCGGCCAACCGCGGCCTGCAAGTCCGGCGCTAAGATAATACATCGGACCGCCGGAGACCGTACCGTCCGCATTGACCTTTCGATACTTCACGCCGAGCGTGCACTCGACGAATTTCGTCGTCATACCGACCAGGCCCGCGACGATTACCCAGAAAATCGCGCCGGGCCCGCCAATCGATACGGTGATTGCCACGGCCGCAATATTGCCGATCCCGACGGTGCCGGACACCGCCGCAGTCAGGGCCTGAAAGTGGGTGATCTCGCCTTCGCTGTTCGGTTTGGCATATTTGCCGCGCACGACGTTCACCGCGTGACCAAAGCCGCGTAGATTGATGAAGCCGAGATAGACGGTGAAGAAACAGGCGCCAAAGATCAGCCAGCAAACAATCAGAGGAATGTCAGATCCAGCAATCGGAACCGTGTAAAAGATGAAGCTTGAAACAGCGTCCGTGACCGGTTGGACAAATTCATTGATAACCTGGTCCAGGCTTTGAGTGGCTGACATCACAATCCCTTTTCTAAGCTGCGATCCAGCGCAACCCTGTTAAAGCTCAAGTCCAGGTGAGGCTCAGTCTTCGCTAAACAACCCGCCTTGCAATCCGTCCTGCGGCGCCGGCAGGCCCAGCCGCTTATAGGCGAGCGGTGCGGCCACGCGCCCCCGCGGCGTGCGGGCGACATAACCCTTTTGCATCAGATAAGGCTCGATCACATCCTCGACCGCGTCGCGGGCTTCGGACAAGGCGGCGGCCAGCGTGTCGGCGCCGACCGGGCCACCCGCATAGGTCTTGACCAGGGCATCCAGATACCGCCGGTCCAGGGCGTCGAGGCCATCATCATCAATCTGCAGACGGGCCAGCGCACTGGCTGCCGCCGCGCGATCAATCTGGTTGCCATCGGCTTCAGCAAAATCGCGCACCCGGCGCAGCAGTCGCAAGGCTATACGCGGCGTGCCGCGCGCGCGTTTGGCGATTTCGACCGCGCCGTCCTCGGTGATCGGCGCGTTGAGTTTCCGGGCCGCCGCCATGACAATCGTGGACAGCGTGTCCGGCGTGTAAAAGTCGAGCCGCAACGGAATGCCGAACCGGTCCCGCAAGGGGGTTGCCAGCAGGCCTGCGCGCGTCGTGGCGCCGACCAGGGTGAATGGGCTGAGGTCCAGTCGCACCGATCGCGCGGCCGGGCCTTCGCCGATCACGATGTCGACCGCATAGTCTTCCATAGCCGGATAGAGCACTTCTTCCACGGCGGGTGGCAGGCGATGGATCTCATCGATGAAGAGCACATCATTGGCTTCAAGATTGGTCAGGATGGCGACCAGATCGCCGGCCTTGGCAATGACCGGCCCGGATGTCGCGCGAAAGCCGACGCCGAGCTCCTTGGACAGGATTTGCGCCAGCGTCGTCTTGCCAAGCCCCGGCGGACCGAACAGGAGCGTATGGTCGAGCGCCTCACCGCGCCGGCGAGCGGCCTCGACATAGACGCGGAGATTGGCCTTCAACTCATCCTGGCCGACATAATCGTCAAAGCTTTGCGGTCGCAGCGCCCGGTCGAGCGCTTCGCCAGCCTGCATTTCCGGATCCGTCAGAGTGCCGTCTCTCATGCCGGGCTCAGTTCTTTAAGCGCTGCCTTGATCAGGGCGCCGGTATCGGCGTCCGGGGCTTCACGGGCGCCGGCAGCGACGGCGCGGGCGGCTTCCGATTGTGAATAGCCAAGATTGATCAGGGCGGACACAGCCTCGCCGCGCGCGCCGGTTTTCAGTTCAGAGGCGGCCGCGACACTGCCAGTTGGGTCCGCGACGAATTTGCCAAACCGGCCCATCGGCGGCGGCTTGCCAGACAGTTCGCCAATGATCCGCTCAGCGAGCTTCTTGCCCACGCCTTTGGCGCGCGTAATCGTGGCGGCATCGCCCAGCGCCAGCGCGTCCATCAATTCCGAGGCGCTGATCGCGTCCATGATCGCCATGGCCGACTTGCCGGCGACACCAGGCACATCCTGCAAGCGAACAAACCAGGCGCGCTCTTCATCACTATGAAAGGCAAACAGGGTGATTGAGTTCTCAGTCACGCGCGTTTCGATGAAGATCTCGGCTTCAGCGCCCACCGTCAGGCGAGACAGAAGACGCGCGCCGGCCAAAGCGACATAGCCGACGCCATTGACGTCAATCATCACCGAATCCGTACCCAGGGCTGCGACCGTGCCGCGCAATCGACCGATAATCATG
>JBCCCT010000266.1:0-3133 GCA_039033355.1 Pseudomonadota bacterium
CAATCCTGTCAGGAAAAATGCTCTTGGGGTCATCTTCATGGGGTCCGCCCTTTCCGTCTAGTTCACGTCAAAGCTGAAACAGCTTGGCGCTGCAGCCGCTGCGCCGCAGCTGGCATTGTTACAGTCAAAGATCTCGATCGCATACGTGCCGGCATCCAGTGTGCCGGTCCAGGTCTCCGAACCGTCCAGGCCAGACTGTGCGCGTCGATCCTGGCCGCGATTGTCACTGGTGAAGAGCAATCCGCGCTCCCAGATGAAGAAATCGGGATCCGTGGTGGTGGTGGCTGGACCGGAAACTTCTGTGGCGGTCATGGTCACAGCACCAGTTGACGGCAGGGTCAGGCTGATGAATTCGACCACACCATGCCGGTTCCGATCGCCATTTTCAGCCGTCGAACAGACCGTAACGGCAGAACCGCCCTGAGTCACGATATTGTAAACCGGCAACGTGTCGGCAATGCCGCCATCATTGGTTTCCCCGACGCCACGCGGTCCAGTGCCGTTTATGTCTTCCGCGTTCAGCAGCGCGTCGAGCGCGGCACCGTCGACGCTCGGTTCGTCGCGCACGCGGTCAGCAAAAGCAAAAATCGTCGTGAAATCGACATTGTTGATATAGTCCGGGTCAGTGAAGGCATTATAGAGCGGTTCCAGTCCGCCAGATATCGTATCGACCCCATCATTATTGCTGTCATAGATATCATACAGGATTTGCTGCACCGACGCTTCATTATACCAACCGCTTTCGCGCCCGGTTGATGGCGGAGGATTGGTGAGATCAGCCTCGACGCTGAACGCAAATCCGGATGCTTGCTGAGCGCCATCTGTGTCACGATAGACCGGATCGTCCAGGATCATGCCGGCAAACGCATTGCCCCAGCCTTCACCAAAAGACAGACGCGAGTCGAGCCGGACGCTCAGACTGTGCGACCCGCCGGGTGAATCTGATCGCGCCAACTGGTCTTCGAAATAGTGCCCGAACTCGTGCACAATGACAGAGACATCATACTCGTCCGTATCGTCATTCTCGTCGCCCAGAATGCGAATGGTCGGCGTCCCACCAGAGGTGCGCGTATAGGACGACGTTCCAATCTCGCCATTCGCGACATTGCCGCTGGTGGCGACATTATTGACGCTCCACAGGACATCCAGCTCGGGGAAGACCACATCCGGATCGATCGCCGCAATATCTGTCACGGTCTCGTACATCGCATTGAGGATCGAGAACGGCGCCGCAGCGCGGGCGGTATCCGACGTGTATCCACCTGTCCCGTTCAGGTTCGGATCCCAGCCGGACCCGGCATTCAGGTTGCGGGTCGAATTGGTCGTACCGGAATCGGTCAGGCTGCCGGCCAGGACATAAATCGCATTGCCGCTGGTATTGTCGAGCACCTGAATGTCCCAGGTCGCGCCAGTAGTTTGCTGCATTTCGCTGCGCACTTGAATGCGCACATCGGTCGAAGCATCGACGGAAACCGAATAGCCACCGCTGGCATTCGTCACATCTGTATCCAGCACCGCGCCCGTCGCACTGACGGCCTGAACCACGGCGCCGCGCACCGGATCCTGCGTGATGGAATCATAATCAAGCGCGGAAGGAACCACGGCCGAGCCCGATCCGGCGCCGGTCAGATGTGGCACGCGATCAAACGTCACCTGCCCCGAAATCGTCACCGAACCTGACGGCGGCGGTGGAGGGGGCGGCGGCGGAGGGGGCGGAGGGGGTGGGGGTGGCGGCGGAGGAGGAGGTGGTGGCGACAGCGTCGAACCGCCGCCACCGCCGCCGCCACAGGCTGCAACCATTCCGGCAGCAAAAATCACAGCGACCACGCTGGCAACGCTTCGCATTTTTGAGGCGCGCACAAGTCTCATTCCAGCTCTCCGCTCAAACGCTCATTCCTATCGTTCAGGCGGCACCGCTCCGAACGACCCCAGGGTGACAATCCCTGTTCTCTCGAACGCTAAGCTGCGCGAACTCCTGACACGAGGCAAGATTACAACTGAACAGATGACCAAAAGTTGAAGTTTATGTGCATAAATCAGAAGGCGCAGAGAAATAATCTCTGCGCCTTCCTCTCACCCGCGTCACGTCCCGAGCCTGCGGGGAAGCTCACTCACACAGTGAGGTTATCTATTGCTGCCTTTGCGGTCCTTGACGTCTTCTTCTTCCGCCACCGCACGATCTTCAGCGTCAAAGACGATTTCGGCTTCTTCGCCCTTGCCATAGTCGCGGGCTTTCTTGGCCAGACGCTCCTGGGTCAGGGACAGGGTGCCGGCGCTCACCGCCATTTGCTTGGAGCGATCGACACCGACGGCATCAGCATCGCCAAAGCTGGCAAATTCAGCGCCCAGGAAGACCACTTCCCAGCCGCGCGCTTCGGCGCGATCCAGCGCGGCCTTGGCACCGTCACGGGTCACTTCGCGGGACGAGTTCTCATGGCCATCAGTCATGATCACAATCACCGCTTTTTCAGGATTATCAGCCTCGGCCATGGTGATGGTCCGGTTAATGGCGTCAAACAGTGGGGTCATGCCGCGCGGGCTGACTTCATCATTGGTGACATTGGTCCAGGCATCCGGCTGCACATTGGTGCGCAGCACATCGAACTGGAAGCCTTCCTGATGGTCGAATACGGCCAGGGTCACAGAGGTTTCAAGGTCATCGACTTCGCCGTCTTCGACTTTGCCAATGGCTTCGGCATAGGCATTTACCGAGCCGAGGGCTTCGTCCCAGATGTCAGACATGGAGCCTGTCCGGTCGAGGAGAATATAGGAGGAAACAGCTTTCATAATCGGGGTATCCGCAATCGGTTCAGGGCTGGGTTTGGTTTTGGCGTGGGCGCCGAAGGCGACCGCAGCTGCGGCGACGACACTGGCGACAGATAGGCTGGTAATTTTCATGAGGGGCGTTCTCCCATTCGCTGTTCGATGGGAAAGAGTATCGATTTGAAACAAGGCGATGACCCGGCTGCCATTAAGGCATTTTAACCTTATTTGTGACCAGAAAATCCGAATTCAGTCATCGTCTGTTCAGATTAGACATTTGCGCCTGAGTCGCGCTGCGCTATGCCGACTCCATGATGCGTTTCTCTTTCGCTTTGAGTGGGTTGGCCATGGTCGCTTCATCTTGTGCAAC
>JBCCCT010000267.1:0-3131 GCA_039033355.1 Pseudomonadota bacterium
CCAGTTGCCGCCACTGGCATCCGCGCGGCGTCCAACCATCCGGATATCCGGGACTTGTCCCGGTCGTTCCAGCGCGTAAATACCGCCGCCAGAGGCGTCCGTCAGCGGTTGGACCACGTCGCCGGTGGCTTCCAGCGCCGCAAATTCACGCGGATTGGCTGGACCATTCAGGGCGACGGCTTCCAGGCCGCCGGATTGGGCGCGATACAGGCCGAGCTGATCAACCGGGACTTCAGCGCTATAGCTGCCCGGGCCATCCGGGCGCCAGTCCGGTTCCAGGAAACTGCCATCCGGTGTCTCGATAATCAAAGGCGCCGCGCGATCCGACAGCGTGCGCAGATTGGCGCGGACCGTGTCGCCCTGGGCCAGCAATTGCAATTGACGCTCATCCAGTTCCGGCTCTTTCATCAGCCAGTGGACAGACCGTCGGATCAGGTCCGAGAACGGACCGCCACCATCATAACCGCGGGCCCAGAGCCAGATCTGGTCTGACAGAAGCTGCGCAACGCGGCCGTCACCGACCCGGTCGACGGCGAAAAGCGGTGCGCCGGACTGAGTCCGCATCAGGACATCGCCTGTATCGGCGCGGGCCTGAATGTAGCGCAGCCACTTGCCCCAGGTCAGGCCGGCAAAGTCTTCGGTAATCGTGTGGCGCAGGCCTTCATCCGACAAGGTTGGTTCGACATCCTCGGCAATCACCTCGCCGGTGGGCAAGGCGGGCAGGATGCCGGCGAGCGGCGTCCGGGCCAGACTGGCCGGGCCGGCAAAGCTCTCGCCGGCAATCACCAGCAGCGCGCCGCCTTCATCGACATAGCGGGCGACATCCGCGAGATAGCCCATGGTGATGACCCCGCGGCGTTCATACTGGTCAAAGATGATCAGATCGAACCCGTCCAGCTTTTCCTCGAACAATTCCTCGGTCGGGAAAGCGATCAGGGCCATTTCCTCGAGCGGGGTGATATCGCGTTTGTAAGGCGGGCGCAGAATGGTGAAATGGACCAGATCGACGGACGGATCAGACTTCAGCAAGTCGCGCCAGACCCGGCCCGAAGCATTCGGACGGCCGGTCACCAGCAGAACCCGCAAGCCATCGCGAACGCCGGAAATCGTCGCAGCGGTGCGATTATTGGCGAGCGTCAGTTCCTGTTCGCCTTCCGGGGTTTCGAAGACGACAATATTGTCACCGCGGCGTTCGACCTCGATCAGAATGCTCGTATCCTCGCCCGCCTCGATATATTGCGCCTGGCTGCGGCCACCATTCATCGACCAGGTCAGCGGCACTGTCCCGCCCTGCGGGTCATCAATGCGAATGATGAATTCCGCCTGATCGCCGACAATATCGAAATTCGGCGCCTGGACCAACGTGATCCGGCGGTCGCTTGCATCCGGGTCGCCAGTGATCAAGGCATGCACCGGCCCAAGTTCGCGAATGCGGGACAGATTGGCCGGCAGGTCATGCACCTGGCCATCCGTGATCAGGATAGCGCCGGCAATCCGATCGCGCGGAACGTCTGCCATCAGGCCTTCCAGCGCGCCGATCAGGCGAGTGCCATCGCCTTGGGTTTCGGCTTCAACAATTCTGAGATCAATCGCCGGATTGTCATCAAGCTCGTCCTGCAAGGCGGCGAGCGCATCCGAGGCAATCGTCTCGCGCGCGCCAAAGCTCATACTGTCTGAGCGGTCGACGACAATCGCGGCGACAGAGGGCAGGGGTTCGCGTTCTTCCTCGACAAAAGCCGGATTGGACAAAGCCAGCAGCCCGAACACAGCCGCTGCGGCACGGGTCAGCCAGGCCTTGCGAAAGGCGAGGACATAGACGCCCAGACTGATCACACAGAGGAGGGCCAGCCCCCAGAAGAGCGGCCAGCCAATCAGCGGATCGAAAGTGAGACGGGTAGCTTCAATCATGGGATGACCCCGTCCTGAGCATCAAAATCACCGACGCCATCATCTTCGCCCAGGCGTTCCAGCAAGGCGGGGATATGGACCTGATCCTCTTTGTAATTGCCGGTCAGGATATAGATGATCAGATTGACGCCGAACCGGATGGACAATTCACGCTGCACGTCGCCGCCATCGACGGAATAGAGCGGGCGCCCGCGCTCATCGACGGCCCAGGCGGCGAGATAATCCGCATCGCCGACAAACAGACGACTGACGCCATCGCCGCGGCGCTCGGTCTTTTCCGCGGCGCCGGTGGCTTCGATCCACAGATTGCGATTCTCATAGCGGCCGGGGAAGGATTGGATGAGATAATAGGACCGGGTCAGAACATGATCGTCCGGCACAGGTGACAGAGGCGGCGTGTCGAGCCCGGGCAAAGTGCGGTCGAGGCCGTCAAAACTGTTGCCACCGCCAATACTCCCGCCGCGTCTTGTGTCGATGAACAGGGCGCCGCCATTGCGCATATAGGCATTAAGACGCGCGACCGCCGCTTCGCTGAACGGCTCCGGGTTTTCCGGCAGCGACAGGAACAAAGCCGGATAGACATCCAGCGCATCGGTCTCGAGATTGACGGCATGCGGCGCAGCCGGCTCGACGCTGGAGCGGCGGTACAGGACCAGGCTCAGACCTTCGAGTCCCGCTTTGGTGGCGCGATCGGTCCGGGCATCCCCGGTCTCGATATAGGCGAGGCGCATTTCCAGGGCGGCGGCGATTTCCTTGTCCAGCTCATCAAATTGCGACGTTCCGAAACGGCTTTGAGCCAGTGCGTCGCCAGGGGTGATTAAAGCCAGCGTCGTGAGCGCGAGCGCCCCAGCTGCAGCATTGCGCGTCAACTGAGGCAAACGACCCGCCAGAGCCAATGCGACGATCAAATCAATACAGAGCAAGGCGAGCGCAATGCCAAGCAAGACACCGCCCAGCCGCAAGGTCCGCGCTTCGGTGTCGCCGAGCAGGGTGGCCGCAGGCGGCCAGTCCGTCATCGCGACAGGCGAGTATTCCGGCGCGACGTTCAAGGCGCGCGTGCCGGCGGGACCTTGATAGAGGCCAGGCGGGTGCGCTTCAGACGGGACCACTGCGCCGAAATCAGCGGCGCGCAAAGGCGTGGCGCCAGCGCTTGGTTGCGACAGACGCCCGGCGCCATTCAGGGTCAGGGCAGGTGTGTACAGGCCTTCTTCATCGCTGATCGC
>JBCCCT010000268.1:0-3127 GCA_039033355.1 Pseudomonadota bacterium
CGGCTGAGCGCCAGGCCAATCTCTTCGCCTTTCAGTCCGATGGCCAGCGCATCATCGCCGCCAATCGGAAAGTCCGGCTCGCGCCAGGCCCGCGCCGCGGCCAGCAGATCGCGCACATCCGCGCCAGCCAGCATGGCCCGGTCCACGACGGCTTGCTTGCCATGCCAGTAAAGCGTGGCGCGCAGGTCTTTGGATTTCATGCCGACCGGATCCGGCAGATTGTCCGCCGCCCACGTGGTTAGGCGCGCCGATTCCTCATTCGACAGGCGCAAGGCCTCTTGCGTCTGCTGCACGGCCGGCGCCGAACGCGGCAAGAGCGCCATCAAGCGCAACATGGATTCCGGCTGCGCGCCGGTCAGCTGCTCGGTCAGCTCCAGATTGTGCAGGGTTTCAACACCATGATGCGACGGCAGCACGGCATCCAGCACCTCGCTTTCGACCATTGCCTCAACGGCGATCCGCGGCGTCGGCGCGGCGAGCAGCTTTTTCAGCTCTTTCCAGATCCGCTCGCGGGCTATCTTCGCCAGGCCATCGCGTTGACGCGCACAGGCCGCGAGGCCGTCGGCATCAATCCCGGCGCCATACCAGGCATTGAAGCGGAAGAAGCGCAGGATCCGCAAATAGTCCTCGCGCAGGCGTTCATCGCCATCGCCAATAAAGATCACACGCCCGGCCAGCGCATCCTCATATCCGCCGCCCACGGGATCGAAAATTTCGCCATCCGGCGCCGCATAGAGCGCATTCAGTCGAAAATCGCGCCGCCTGGCATCTTCCGCCCAGTCTTCGGTGAACGCCACCACTGCCCGGCGACCATCGGTTTCGACGTCTCGGCGCAGGCTGGTGATTTCAAACGGCTCGCCATCAATCACGGCGGTTATCGTGCCATGCTCAATGCCCGTCGGAATGGCGCGAATGCTGGCGGCTTCGAGCGCCGCAAGCGTCCGGTCCGGCGGCAATTGCGTGGCAATGTCGATATCATCGACTGGCCGACCCATGATCGAATTGCGGACGCAGCCGCCAACAAAGCGCGCGCTTCCCGCACGTTCCGCCTCTAACGCGTCGATGACCTGTCGCGTCGCTGGGGCGTTGAGCCAGTCAGCGTTCAGTCGTTTCACCAGTCTCTATCGCCTCATTGGCCGTGTCCGGCACCGCGTCGCAGGGGATTTTCTGAGCCGGAATCATGCGGCCATCGACGATTTCGGACGGCTTGTAACAGGGCTCGCCTGCCACTCGGTCCAGCACGATCAGAACCAGCCATCCGCCCAGCGCCAGGCCTAAACCTGACCCAAACAAAGCCCGGATCGGCCACGGCTTGCGCCCTTCCTGCTCGGCTTCGGTAATCGCGATGCGATAAATGCCAAACAGGATGAAAGGCAGGAAAAACAGAACCATTTGTAACAGTATTCTTGGTCCCACGCGGGTTCTCCTCAGGTCTCGTACAGGTTCATATATAGATCACGAATGATCCCGGCCGTCACACCCCAGATGCGAAAGCCTTGCCAGGGCATTTCTATATATTGGCGGTGTTTGCCTTTATAAAAGGCCGTACCCGTCTGATGATTGGCCGCATTGAACAGATAATCGAGCGGCGCCTCGAACACATCAGCCACCTCTGTCGGGTCCGGACGGGCCTGGAAATCACTCGGCAATACCCCCACCACGGGCGTGATCCGGAAGGCTGTCCCAGTCACATAAGGCGCCGCGCGGGCAACCAGATCAACGGTCTGAGGTGCGACGCCGACCTCTTCCTCGGCTTCGCGCAGGGCGGCCGCCACCGCATCCGTGTCGACCGCATCAATCTTGCCGCCTGGAAACGCCACCTGGCCGGGATGCGACGCCATCGTGTCGGGGCGTTGGGTCAGCAGCGCGGTGGGTCCACTCGGCCGGGGAATAACCGGAATCAGCACCGCCGCGGGCCGGATGGTACTCAAGCGGTCATCATCGACAAAATCGAGATCGCCAACTTCCGGTAATTGCCCTTCGCCCCGGATCGGATCGAGCCGGTCGCTGGCGCGCAGCAGAAAATCATCAAGCGTGGTAAAACTCATCAGGCAGCCGGCCCCAATTCGAAAAAGTGGCCGCGAGACCAGACGCCAAGTTGGCCGACACACCCTTCATAGGCTTCTGACAGTTCCGCAAGCTCATAGAACACCGGACGCGACAGTTTCGCCTCCAGGCCGCCGCGGACCAGAACATAAGGGCTCGGCTCCTGGGTCTCCGGATCAGTTTCGACGCGTATCGGCGTTTCCGCATCGGCGGCTACTACGTCCCCCAGATTGGTCGAAAAAGCGAGCGTCTGATGGCGCCCCGCTTCGCCCAGCCGATCAACCCGCACCGCGACGAAAGGGGCGTCCTCAACATGGACAATCACTTTCTCATACGGCGTCACCAGATAGATCTCGCCATCCGGGTCCTTGCGCAGGATGCGCGAGAACAGTTTGACCAGCCGGTCGCGCTTGATTTTCGACCCTTCATGCCACCACGAGCCGTCGGCCCGGATCTGCATCTGAATATCGGTGCAATTCTGCGGATTCCACAGGTGAACTGGCGGCAAGGGCCCATCCAGACCTTCCGGGGCAATCTCCCGCAGGACCTGTTCCAGGGAAATGACAGAATTTCCATTGGATTTCATGTGGTGCTCCGCCATCTTCTCGCCTAGACCTAGTGCGACTGATGTAGATAGTGAAGATGGAGTGCTCATGGCAGAGGACAATCCAGCGATTGTTGCAGAGGCTGAAGCAGCCGGTGAAACGCTCGCAAAAGTGAAAGCGGAAATCGGAAAAGCCGTGTTCGGACAAGAGCGCGTGATTGAATTGGCGCTCTCCGCCATCCTGGCCGGCGGGCACGCGCTTTTGATCGGCGCACCCGGCCTCGCTAAGACCAGACTGGTCGAAGCGATCGGAACCGCGGTCGGCCTCGACAATGCCCGCATTCAGTTCACGCCAGACCTGATGCCAGGTGACATTCTCGGCTCGGAAGTGCTGGATGAAGGCGCTGATGGCAGCCGCGCCTTCCGCTTCATCAAAGGGCCGATTTTCACCTCGCTCCTGATGGCGGACGAAATCAACCGCGCCTCGCCGCGAACCCAGTCGGCCTTGTTGCAGGCCATGCAGGAAAAGCACGTGAC
>JBCCCT010000269.1:0-3069 GCA_039033355.1 Pseudomonadota bacterium
ACGGTGACCAATTCAGGCGATGTCACAGCGGATGAAATCGTCCAGATGTATATTCGCGACGACATTAGCAGCGTCACACGTCCCGTCATGGAGCTGAAAGGCTTCCAGCGTGTGCGCCTGGCCCCGGGCGAGTCGCAAACCATTAGCCTGCCCATCACGCCGGACGCACTTCAATTCTTCGATAGAGACATGCAGCGCGTCGTCGAGCCTGGCACGTTCACCATCATGGTCGGGAACAGCTCACAATCGCATCAATCAACGACGCTCACCGTACAATAACCCTCCTGAACTCGCCCCGCGCCTGGACAGCGCGGGGCATTTTTCTATCTCTTTTTGTTGATTTCCACAGAAATTAATGATATGGATCATTTCAAGAGAAAGGTGACCTCATGTCTGTTCAATCGCAAAAAGCCATGAATAACCGGCGCCGTGTATTGACCATGGCGACTGTACACGCGGCTGAAGCCCTGGGTCTGAGCGGCAAGGACCTGGCCGGCATTCTCGGCGTGTCTGCTCCGACAGTGTCGCGCATGCGCAAGGATGAGTTCCAGCTTCAGGAAGGCTCGAAAGCCTTCGAACTGGCTGCCTTGTTTGTGCGCTTCTTTCGTGCGCTGGATGCGATTACGGGTGGTGATGACCGTGTCGCCCAGGCCTGGTTGCGCAATCAGAATGTCGCGCTCGGCGGGCGTCCGCTGGAAATCATCAAATCTATTCCCGGATTGACCAATGGCCTTGCCTATCTGGATTCCCGACGCGCTCCGATCTGAGGCCGCGCCGTTCAAGCGAACCTTCTGGCGTTGCGTGGAGGCCCAGCATATGGTCTCCACGCTACGTCTGGTTGATGATCTCGACGATCAGGCGCTGCTGGAAGACATTCTTGAAGAGACCAAGCCGCCTGTGCCGGAGGCGTGCGAGGGGTTGCATTGGCTGTACATGACGCCGTTTCGATATGGCCTCTATCCAGGCGGATCGCGATTCCGGCGGGCCGGTCATTCTGACGGCGTCTATTATATCTCGGAGCAACAGGACACGGCCGTGATCGAGACCGCGTTTCATCTTCTGCTCTTCTACGCAGATTCTCCGCAAACCCCCTTCCCGCAACAACCGACTGAGCATACCTGTTTCGATGTGCCGGTCGCCGTCGAGCGGGCGATTGATCTGACCCAGGCACCGTTTTCCGACGCCGCAGCATTATGGACCGATGCGAACGATTATGCCCCGACCCAGGATCTGGAAACGCAGGCGCGGGACAACGACATTGCCTTGATCCGGTATGCATCGGTGCGCGATCCGGCCAAAAAACCGAATGCGGCTTTGCTCTCCTGCTCGGGCTTTTCAGCCGGGCAACCCTCGCGACAGCACACCTGGCGACTGTGGTTCAACAAGACGGGCATTCACGCGATTTGCGAGTTCAACAAGGACCGGTTCTCCCTGCCAACCGACGTCTTCGCCGCGGATGATCGCTTCGCCGGCTTTATCTGGGAACGCGCGGGATGAGGCGCGCGATGCCAGAGCACAGGCACGCCACGACCTGAGATCCCTTGTCGCTAAGGCAAGCGCCCCATGCCCTATACAGTCGCGAGCGAATGAAGCAGGGTGACCTCAATCGCCAAAAGAGCGGATGGGAGACTCCATAGAATGACAGCCGCAAACGAGACCGCAGAAACGGCCGAACCGCTTGATGACTCGGCCCATTACGGTCGCGGCGGAGCGCTTGGAAAAACCGGATTTGCCTGGGCCGTCTTCGAATGGGCGCGCAACCCGTATTACATTCTGATCGTCATCTATATTTTTGCGCCTTATTTCGCGCGCGAAGTGGTTGGCGCGGATATTCTTGCCAGCGGGGAACTCGATGGCATGGATGCGGAGACCGCCCAGCGGACTGCCAATGCCGGCGGACAGGCGGCCATCGCGTCCATCACGAAATGGGCCGGCCTGGTCGGCGCTTTCACCGCCCCTTTCCTCGGCGCAGCGCTGGATCGCGGCGGACGGCGCAAACCGATCCTGGCGATTTTCCTCGGCACCATCGCGCTCATGTCGTGGCTGCTCTGGTATGCCATACCCGGCGAAGACGGTTTTCCGACCGTCACGATCATGACCTTCCTGGTCATCGCCTATGTTTGCTACACCTATTCCGAAGTCACCCATAATGCGATGCTGGCCGTGTCGGGGGCGCCGCAATCCTTGCCGATGATATCCGGCCTTGGCCTGGGGCTTGGCAATCTGGCAGCAACGATCCTGTTTATCGCTCTGGTCATCCTGTTTGCGCTACCCGGCATTATTGGCTGGCCGTTCGCAGCGCCGCAATTCGGCATCAGCCTGGAAGCGTTCGAGCACCAGCGCCTGGCCGGCCCGATCTGCGCGGTTTGGCTGGTCTTGTTTTCAATCCCTTTCTTTCTCTACTCCGAGGATGGCGGCACCAAAGGCGCCAGCTGGGTGGCTGCGTTTCGCGATGGCGCCAAGGCCGTTTTCAAGACAATTCGAGAGGCTGCCAACTATCTGCAGATGATGAAATTCCTGATCGCGCGGATGTTGTATGCTGATGCGATGGCGGCGCTCCTGGCGCTCGGCGCGGTCTATGTCGCGCTCTTCCTCGAATGGGGTTTTCTGGAAATGACCGCCTATGCCATGTACGGCTCCATGTGGGCCTTTGCCGGCGGTCTGATTGGCGGCTGGATGGACACGAAATTCGGCCCCAAGAACTCCCTGATCATTTCAATCATCGGCATGGTCTCGACGCTGGTCCTGCAATTGTCGATCACGCAAGACAGCCTGTTCTTCGGCCTGGTCGAAAATTATCAGGTCTGGGATGGATTGGTGTTCCAGACGCTGTCGGATCTGGTCTATCTCGGCACGATCACGATTGTCGCCATCACGGCCACAGCCAGCATCTCTTCCAGTCGGTCCATGCTCGTCCATCTCGCGCCGCCCGGGCGCAGCGGCGAGTTTTTCGGGCTGTATGCGATTGCTGGCACCGTCACGGTCTGGGCCGGGCCGCTTCTGGTCGAGATCTTCACCAATGCGTTTAACAGCCAGCGGATCGGAATGGCCTCGATTTCGGCCTTGTTC
>JBCCCT010000270.1:0-2950 GCA_039033355.1 Pseudomonadota bacterium
ATGTACAAGATCGGCATTCGCAATCTGACGACTTACAAGCCGATCACGGGCAGTCACTATTTGCCGCAAAGCGACCTTTATACGACCTCCGTCCGGGTCTCCTGGTATTTCGGGCTGCTCTCCCTGCTTGGGTTTCTCAGCCTGTATGTCGCGCTCGGGTTCATGTTTGGGTGGGGTTTCTTCGCCAAATACATTCTCGCGCCTTACCTGATCTATGGCGCCTGGCTGACCTTCGTCACCTATATGCAGCATATCGATCCGGACGTGCCGGTTTATGATGCGAAGGACTGGACCCGACTAAAAGGCGCCCTCGCCTCCGTCGATCGCAATTATGGACCCTTCAATTGGCTAACCCACAATATTGGCAATCTGCACGTCATCCATCACATCTTCCCGACCATTCCGCATTATCGGCTTCAGGAAGCAACTGATGCCGTGACGCCGATACTCGGCGCGCATTATCGTCACACGAATGGTTTCGTGCTCACGGATTTTGTCAGCAGCCAGTTGCGCTGCCACTTTGTCGTGCCGGATGATGGATTTGAGCGGTATGAAAGCGCTTATGGTTGGCTGAAGCCCCGCAAGGGCTGAGCCGCTAATTCCCTGGAAATGAAGGATGGTACAGCCTCTTGGGTTCGAACCAAGGACCTCCGGCTCCACAAACCGGCGCTCTAACCAACTGAGCTAAGGCTGCACGACACGCGTCTCATACGCCGGAGCGCGCGGACGTTCAAGATTGAATTGTGTTCTGGTCTGCTATTCCGCAGCCACCGGCACTGGCTGGGCCACATCGCTGACGGTTTCATGCGCGCGGCGGAAAATCAGCGAGCCGTCCTCCAGCTTTCCATGTCGCATCAGAAAGATGTCACGGGCATAATTCTGCGTGATCAGCCAGGGCGCATCCTTGCCTTGTCGCGGGAAGCGTTCGAGCGCACGCTGGACATAGCCGGACGAGAAATCGAGGAAATCCGCATCCGCCTCGACGCCATCGGCGACGGGCCGTGCTTCAACATAATTCTCACGCTCGAGGTGGTTGAGCACTTTGCACATATACTCGCTGGTCAAATCGGCGCGCAGGGTCCAGCTGGCATTGGTATAGCCAAACACGGTACTCATGTTCGGAATATTCGAGACCATGGCGCCGCGATAATTCAGCAATTCATTCGGTTGCTGCTTGCGTCCATCGACGAAGAAATCCGCACCGCCAACGAATTGCAGATCCAGTCCGGTCGCCGTGACGATCAGGTCGGCGTCCAACTCTTCTCCGGATTTCAGTTTGATGCCGGTCTTGGTGAAGCGCTCAATATGATCGGTCACCACAGAAGCTTTCTTCTCATTCAGCGCCGCGAACAGATCACTGTCGGGGATCAGGCACAGGCGCTGGTCCCAGGGATTGTAGGTTGGTGTGAAATGCTTCTCGACCATTTCATCGCCAATCTCTTCGCGGGTCAGGTCGAGCAGCTTGTCCTTGACCTTTTGCGGGCGACGACGGGTCTGATTATAGACGAAAAGCTGCATCAGCACATTGCGCCAGCGCGTGATGCCGTACGCCATCATATCTGGCAAAAACTTGCGCAAACCATTCGCCATCTTGTCGACCGAGGGCCGCGACACGACATAAGTCGGCGAGCGCTGCAACATGGTCACATGCTCGGCCTTGTCGGTCATTGCCGGGACCACCGTCATCGCCGTTGCGCCCGAGCCGATCACGACGATTTTCTTACCGGAATAATCATAGTCTTCCGGCCAGAGCTGCGGGTGAACAATGTCACCCTCAAAATCCTCGCGGCCTTCAAATTCCGGCGTGTAGCCTTTTTCGTAATTATAGTATCCGGCGCACATATGCAGCCAGTTACAGGTCAGTTTCTGTTTCTGGCGCTTGCCTTTGACCTTGACCTCGACGGTCCATTGTGCGGCGTCGCTGTCCCACGAGACGCTGACGACTTTGTGGCCATAGCGAATGTTCGGATTGACGCCATACTCATCCGCGGTTTCGTGGATATAGTCGCGAATGGCCGGACCGTCCGCGATCGCCTTTTGCGCTTTCCAGGGTTTGAAATTGAAGCCCAGCGTGTGCATGTCGCTGTCGCTGCGAATGCCCGGGTATCGGAACAGGTCCCAGGTGCCGCCCATGGCGTCTCGCATTTCGAGAATTTGATAGGAGCGACCAGGGCTGCGTCTCTGCAGATGCGCGGCGGCGCCGATGCCGGAAAGCCCGGCCCCGACGATCAAAACATCATAATGGGTCTTATTCATGACGCCAGTGTCACTTTTTTTGAGCGATCTGTCCAGACCTGTCGGTGCGGCAAGCCGGGGCGGCGATTAATCCAGCACGCGCACGCCAACCGAGCTGGTCCGCCCCGCCGGATCGACCGCAGCGACCTGGTAAAACCCCGCCTCGATCGGTTGCCAGCTTGGCAAACCGCCATCATCGAGGCGCACGGGGGCACCATCGACATACCAGCGTAGAGCCCCTTCTCCGCGTCCAGCGAGCACAAAAGGCCGAGCCGACTGACCGTCGACTTTTCCGGCCCAGAGTTCTGCATTGTGCGGCGGGAACAGAATTTCAGGCGGTCGCGCCTCGCCATCAAACTCGGCCAAGGCACCTTGGGCCTGAAGGGCGCGCTTTCGGATCAGTTTTGCAGATGCCGCCCCGGATTGACCGAGATGGTGGCTCGCCCGATCAACGGTCTCAAACAGGAGTGGCAGCGCAGCCTTGCGTCCGGTCTGGCCGGGTCTCGGCGCGCCATCTGCTCGGCCAACCCATACGATGATCGCATATTCGCCTGCAACACCCGCAGCCCAGGCGTCGCGATAGCCGTATGACGTCCCCGTCTTGAACGCGACTTCGGGCGCATTGGCGGTCAGGCGCGCTGGCATCCGTCCAGCGGGCGCCGGGGTGTCCTTAAGGATCTTGATGATCTGTTCGGCACTGTCTGCGCTCATCAGG
>JBCCCT010000271.1:0-2944 GCA_039033355.1 Pseudomonadota bacterium
CACCGGCGTGGACTCGTACCGCGTGGCATTCTCTTTCAGCCGCCGCCAGCCGGGCGAGGTATAGTTTGACCGCTCGCCGAGATCTTCGACCGTACCTGTAAAGCCGTCCTCGCTGCCGGGGAGCGAGGAATAGCCCGTCTCCGCCTCAGCCTCGACATGGTCTGCCGGTAGCTCGTCAACAAACCGGCTCGGCAAGACGCTTTGCCAGCGGCCAAAGATCTGGCGATTGGCGACAAAGGAAATGCGGCAAACTTCGCGCGCGCGCGTGATGCCGACATAAGCCAGGCGTCGTTCCTCTTCGAGCCCTTTCATGCCGCTTTCATCGAGGCTACGGCGCGACGGAAACACTTCCTCTTCCCAGCCGGGCAAGAAGACCAGAGGCCATTCCAGACCCTTGGCGCCATGTAGCGTGAGGATCTGTACCTCATCCCCGTTCGAGCCGCCGCCTGCATCCATGACCAGTTCAACATGTTCCAGAAAGCCGGTCAGATTCTCGAACTCGCCCATCGCATTGATCAGCTCTTTCAGGTTGTCGAGCCGGGTCTGCGCCTGCGGGCTGCGATCCTTTTGCAGCATGTCCGTATAGCCGGACTCATCGAGAATGGTCTGTGCCAGGTCGGTATGGCTCATGCCATTATTGTGGCGATCGCGCCAAAGATTGATCTGGTCGATAAACCGGGTCAGCCCGCGCTTGCCAGGGCCTTTAATCTCATCCGTCTGCAGCACCATGGGCGTCAGCGTGAACAGGGACCGGCCATCATCGCGGGCATAGCGTTGCAGCTTTTGCACAGTCGTATTGCCGACCCCGCGTTTCGGCTGATTGACCACACGCTCAAACGCAAGATCATCATCGGTCGAGCGGATCAAGCGCAAATAAGCCATCGCGTCACGTATCTCGGCCCGTTCGAAGAAACGCGGGCCGCCAATGACGCGATAAGGAATGCCGAGAATGATCAGCCTTTCCTCAAACAGGCGCATCTGCCACGAAGCGCGGACCAGAATGGCACAATCTTCATAGCGGTGCTTGCCGCCTTTTGCGGCCCAGGCTTCGATCTCGTCGCAGACCATGCGAGCTTCGGCTTCGCCATCCCACAGGCCGCGGACCTGGACTTTCTTGGCATCCGGATCACCGGCCCAGTCGCCGCCAACAAACAGGGTTTTGCCGAGTCGGCCCTTATTGTGCGAAATGACCGAGGAGGCCGCGGCCAGGATCGGTTCGGTGGACCGATAATTGCGCTCCAGGCGGATTACTTTCGCGCCTGGGAAATCCTTTTCGAAGCGCAGGATATTGTCGACCTCGGCGCCGCGCCAGCCATAGATGGACTGGTCATCATCGCCGACACAGCAAATGTTCGAATTGCCCTGCGCCAGCAAGCGCAGCCAGAGATATTGGGCGACATTGGTATCCTGATACTCGTCGACCAGAATATATTTGAACTTCCTATGAAAGTCGGCGAGCAGGTCCGGGTTCTGCTGGAACAGGGTGATATTGTGGATCAGCAGATCGCCAAAATCGCAGGCGTTCAGAACTTTCAGCCGCGCCTGATAGGTCTCATAGCATTTGATGCCTTTGCCATCCGCGAACTGATACGCCTCGTCGCTTGGCACTTTGGCCGGCAACAGGGCGCGGTTCTTCCAGCCATCGATCAGCCCGGCCAGATAGCGCGGCGTCCAGCGCTTCGGATCAATCTCTTCAGCTTCGATAATCTGTTTGCACAGCCGCACCTGATCATCGGTGTCGATAATCGTGAAACTGGATTTCAGACCGACCAGTTCCGCGTGACGGCGCAGGATCTGGGCCGAAATGGAGTGGAACGTGCCAAGCCAACGCAATCCTTCGCCTGCATCGCCGGTGAGGGCCAGGGCGCGTTCACGCATTTCCCGCGCGGCCTTGTTGGTGAAGGTCACCGTCAGGGTCTGGCTCGGATAAGCGAGGCCGGAGGCGATGATATGCGCCAGACGAGTGGTCAGCACGCGGGTCTTGCCGGTGCCGGCGCCGGCCAATACGAGCAGCGGGCCTTCAGTATTCAGCACCGCTTCCTTTTGCTCAGGGTTCAACCCGTCCAGATATTCGGCATCGGTTTTCGCCACTGGCGCTTTCGCCGCGGCCATTTCCGAGATGCTGAGCTTGCGATTCGGTCCCGTCATGCGGGGAATATAGAGGCATCGAATGGTGTTGGGCAGGGGGAGATATGACTATCTCATTTCGATACCGAAACCACTTAATGAATCCTTAACCGAATCACCTAAGCTTACTCACGCAACCTGAGTAATCCTGATCTGCGCCGAGCTTGATACGAGGCGAGCAAAAGCGCTCGAGAAAGGAGAAACAATATGGCTTGCAAGAAAGCTGTGCGGACAGTCCGCACTGGGAAGAAGCCGGGACCTAAGACTGTCCCTGTGAAAACCCACCGTCGAAGCAAACCGTCTTCGTGCGGTAGCAAAAAACGCTAGGTAACTAGCAACTGGGTGGTCGGGTCGGCTTGAACATTGGCCCGGCCACTATGTTACTTATGATTCGAATTTCTTAAGACTGAGTCACTTTGACCCACCTCGCCATAAGCGCAGTTTGTCCCCCGCGACTCCTTCTCCTCTTCGCGACTGCGCTTTTGGCCCTATATCTGTTGAAACAAGATTGAAAGCGGCGATGAGCGACACGCAAGACCTCGATAAAGACCCGGAACGCAACCGTCTGTCTGCCCGATTGGGTCGGACTGTGAAAGTCGGCACCAACCTGTCTGGGGCCGGCCTGACTTTTGCGGCCAATGCGATGTTTGGCGGCGACAAGGGCGATGAACGGATTGCCAAGGCGCTGGCGGCGGCGCTCGGCAAGTCCAAAGGGCCGTTAATGAAAGTCGCGCAAATGGTCTCGACCGTGCCGGATATCCTGCCGCAGGAATATGCCGAACAACTTGGCCAGCTGCAGGCGCAAGCCCCGGCCATG
>JBCCCT010000272.1:0-2883 GCA_039033355.1 Pseudomonadota bacterium
ATCAGCTCATCGCGCGTCACGACGCGATCGCGGTTCTCGATCAGATGAACCAGCAAACCGAAGACTTGTGGTTCAACCGCGACCAGTTCTGACGATTTGCGCAGCTCAAACGCATCAAGAGACAGTTCAAATTCGCCGAAGGAATAACGCATCTGTCTCTAATATCTGCCTTTTTGGGATTGTTCCAGAAATCTTCAGAACATCTCCAGATCATCTTCAAGCTTCAACTTTCGATTTGCTCCAGTGTTGGGACATCGCCGGTGGCAAGGGTCACCACGCCGATCAACCCATTATGGAGATGAACATGCAAACCATTCGAACAACCCTGTACGCGATTTACCTGATCGCTTTCGTTTCGATCGCATTTGTCGGGCCAAGCGCATACGCCGCCCTCGCCATATGCTGAGCCGTCAACAGGTGGGCGAGACGGCAACGCATCGCCCGAACAATTTTGATCCCCGCTTTCCATTGACTTGGAAAAAGCGGGGATTTTCCGCTACGCTTGACGACATGATCCACTATTTTGCCGATTTCGAGCTCGATGAGAATTGCCGCGAACTCCGGCAAGCCGGATTGATGATCCCGATCGAGCCGCAAGTCTTTGACCTTTTGAGCCTGCTCATCCGCCATCCGGACCGGGTCATTTCGAAGGACGAGATTATCGAACAAATCTGGGACGGGCGGATCGTTTCTGAGTCCGTTGTGTCTGGCCGCATCAAGGATGCCCGCAAGGCGCTGGGGGATGATGGGCGGCGCCAGGCCTTCATCAAGACCGTTCACGGGGTCGGGTTCCGGTTTGTCGGTGCGCTTGAAAAAGCCAATGGGGACGATGTTCCTGCCACGCCCGCGCGCGACGTAAGTCCGGGATTGGTGATCAATGATCAGCATCCGCAAACCTCGCTGATTGTACTCCCGTTCCGGAGCCTGGATACGGATCCAAACGGACTCATCCTATGCGATGCGATCCACGATGACCTGACAACTCAATTGGCACGCATGCCCGGCTATGACGTCATTTCGCGGGGTGCGGCGCTGCATCAACCACATTCACCAGACGTGCCTGAGGATCTCGGCCGCGACGTTGGCGTCGGATATGTGATTACCGGATCCGTCAGACCGTCTGGCGACATGATCCGCATTTCCGCAAAGGTCATTGCCAGCCAATCCGGCCTGGTAATCGGCGCCTTGAATTTTGACCGGCCACGATCAGAGCTACTGGACCTGCAGAATCTGCTCATCTTCGAGATCGCCAATGCCCTGGGCGCGGAAATCGATCTCGCCGAAGTCCGGCGCCTGGAACGAGACGCCTCCATCGATCCGGGGGCTTATTTTCATTTCAAGCAGTCGCAAATCCTGATGGACCGAAGCGGCTGGAATCGCGCCACCATGTCCCGGGTGATCGGACACCTGGAAACGGCGCGAAAAGTTGATCCGGATTTCGCACCGGCGATCAGCATGCAAGCCCTTGTGAAAGGCCTGGTGGCCCCTTGGGGTTTGCTGGACAAGTCGCATGAGGAAGTGAAGCCCGAAGTCATGGACCTGGCATCGGAAGGTCTGGAAAAAGACCCACATCGCTCAACTGTGCTGGGCTGGTCCGGCTGTGCCTATTGCGATGTCGAAGAGCCCGAGATGGGAAAACCTCACCTCGAACGCGCGATTGATCTTGATCCGTCGAATGCTCAAGCGAGCGCCGCCCTCGCCTGGGCGCACATCCAGATGGGCGATCCTGATGCCGGGTTGCCGCTGATCGACAAGGCTATTCGGATCAGTCCCAACTATCCTGGGCATGCGGTCTGGCTATATCTGAAATCCGTGGCCTATGTCAGCAAGAAGGACTTCGAAAATGCGCGTGAGGCGTGCGAAGCGTCGATCCGCCTGGATCCAAAACTGGCGCCGCCCTATGCCGCCCTGGCCCGCCTCGAACTCAAAGCCGGAAATCGCGCACGCGCAAAAGAATATGGAGACCTGGCGAAAACGCTGGTCGAGGGATAAGCGGAACCGTCCGAGGCTCATCCGATCCGGACGCCAAAGACGGCACGTACGTCGCACTGTCTGGACTGTTTGACTAATCCTGCAGGCGCGCATCAGGCGCTGGCGCCCCATTTCCCAAATCTGCGATCCATTTCCACTGACCATCTGGCTGACGTCGCCAGATGGTGACGTATTTGCCGTAAGTCAGAATGGATTGTCCGGCGTCATCCTTTCTTTCAAACGTTGCATAGCCCCAGGTGTAACCGAAATCCCCTGAAGCACTGGCAAAGGCTTCCTCCGGTTCCCAGGAGATCGAGCGCTCGCGGGACCAGTCGGATGTCCAATCGGCGAGCGCCGGCTTTCCTTTCAGGGTTTCCCCTCCATTCGGAAAAGCCCGCACATCGTCTGACGCGAATTCGACAAATGCGGGACCAGCGCCAATTTCCATTGAACGCGCAGAGAAAGCTCGATCAGCGGCGAACAGCTCTTCCACCACAGACGTTCGATGCGCACAGGCGCCGAGCATGGTGCTCGCTATCAGAGCGCTTACACAGAACAGTCCTGATGATAACCGCACGGAACCCTCCAACCTTATTCAGGGATAAGCTAGCACAAGTCCGTATGGTGGACTCTGTAAAACTCTGGTTCGTGTCTGACTCAGCGCCAAAATCGAACGGCTTTGATCGGATCGAGCGAGAACTTGCCAATATGCCCACAGGCCATAGATTGCCGATGAGGCCTCAACACGATGACGGTTTCGGGCATCCTGATAGACGGACAAGAATACGGCGAAACGAGATCTAGAGAATGGCTGTTCCGGCTCGACTTTCTGAAGCCTCAATGGATACCTCGCCGCAGGTGCGGTCACCGCGCGTCGAGTCCATGATCTCTCTGGGGGATTCGAACATTGCG
>JBCCCT010000273.1:0-2878 GCA_039033355.1 Pseudomonadota bacterium
ATTGGTAGGCTGTCCGCTAAATCGTTCGGCCGCTTTGACCACACGTTTGAGGTCTGGATCCAGGTTCATCCATCTCAGAAGCGCCTTGGCCCGCGGGTCGCCTTTCGGATAGAGCGCATGCCCAACCGCAGGAATCTCGCCTATCCGGTTTTCGGTTTGCGCCCGCATGATCGGCGAATCTGTTTGAACATGATGGCGGAGAAATGTCAGGGCCTTGGCCGACGCTTCGCCATGGCGCGGGCCGGTCAGTGTTGCAAATCCGGACAAGGCGCAGGCCGCGAGCGATGCGCCCGTGGAGGCAGTCACCCGCGCCGCGAAGGAAGATGGATTGAGTTCATGGTCCGCGACCAGCACCAGGGTCCGCCGCAACAGGTCGGCGCCATTCGGATCCAGTTTCCAGAACCTCGCCAATCTTTGATGGAACAATCCGCGCCCCGTCTTTCCCGAAATCGCATCGGCAAATCCGATCAGAAGTGACGCGCCGTGTGCTGCGAAATCGTTGATTGCGGCAACGGGCACATCATCCTTTGCTGCGCGCCGGGCCAGGTAATTGAACGCCCTCGCTTTGCCGGACTCACCTGGATCGCGCACAGCATCCGCTTTGACCGGTGTCAGGGGATCACATTGCCAGAGCAAGGCGGCAATGCCCTCCATCACGGCATGATTGGCGAGCTTCACGGCGTCGGCGCCGCGATAGATCAGCCGTCCATTTCGAACCGTCGTGATCCTGGTTTCCATGACCGGATCGCCCCAGGCAATCGCCGCCGAGGCGATATCCGACCGTGATCGCCCGCGTCGACGTCGTTTCACCAGCGCGTCAATATCCGCTTCGGAATAAAGGCTCGCGCGGGGATCGTCCGGATGAGTTTGTGCCGCAATTTGCCCGCGACTGACATAGGCGTACAGGGTCTGTGCCTTGACGCCGAGCTTGTGCAGAGCGGCCTCTCGTTCCAACCAGGTCATATGTTGATTATGTTGATCAAGATTGACGCTGTCCAGACCTTTCCCGACATTGGCCGCAAACAAACAGGAGCAAATCATGGATTCAGGACTGGAAAATGTCATCGCCGCCGAGACCGCCCTCTCGGATGTCAAAGGCGATATTGGTGAGCTGATCATCAAGGGCTGGTATGTCGAGAAACTGGCCGCTTCGATGGCCTTTGAAGATGTTGCGCATCTCTTGTGGCAATCGGCTTTCCAGGACCTGCCCGCGGTCGAGACGCTCGGCACAAGACTGGGTGAAGCGCGGGTGCACGCCTTTGAGTCCGTGATGGACGCACCGGGCCGTATGGACATCATTCAATCCCTGCGGCTGGGCTGGGCGCGCGAGCGCGATGATGAAACGCTCGAGACCGCTCTGGCGCTGGCTTCTGGCGGGCTGGTCTATACCGCTGCGGCCATTCGCCAGGCAGACGGCAAGGCGCCGATCGCGCCGGATCTGCGCCTGTCTTCTTCCGCCGACTTTCTCCGAATGATCACCGGAGAAACCCCGCAATCGCAGACCGCACGGGCGCTGGATTCCTATCTCGTGACGATTTGCGATCATGGCCTGAATGCCTCGACCTTTGCCGCGCGGGTTGTCTCCTCGACGCGGGCCGGTCTGACCTCAGCCGTCCTGGGCGGCTTGTCGGCTTTGAAAGGTCCGTTGCATGGCGGCGCGCCGGGGCCGGTGCTGGATATGTTCGATGCGATTGGCGCGGAGTCGAATGCCGAGGCCTGGATCGATGATGCTCTGGCCAAGGGTGAGCGTTTGATGGGCTTTGGCCACCGCGTCTACCGCGCGCGCGATCCGCGCGCTGATGCCTTGAAAGCCGCCGCCCGCAGATTGCCAGGCACCGCTGGACGCATTGCCTTTGCGGAACATATCGAGCGCGAAGTGCTGGGCAAGCTTCGCCGCAAATATCCTGACCGCGCTCTCGAAACCAATGTCGAATTCTATACCGCGATCCTGCTCGAGGCGCTGGATATTCCCCGTTCGGCTTTTACGGCCGTTTTCGCGTGTGGCCGGGTTCTGGGCTGGATCGCGCATGCGCGCGAACAGATTTCGGAAGGCCGGATCGTCCGCCCGAAATCCATCTATCGCGGCCCGATGCCGGACCTGATTGAGGCGTGATCTCCACGACTTCTCCATGAAATCTCCAGACCCTCTTCAAGCTTGGTCTGGCGGTCTGGGGTATCAAAAATCCATCGGCGGACGAGATGTTTGCCGGAAATTGATACTTACAAGGAGATTAGAAATGTTGACCTCAACCCCCCATGCCGCTGCAAAACCGGCCTTGCTTCCTGTCATTGCAGACCTGGACGTTCGGACGCCAAATGCGATCGAAATCATCGCTCCGATCGCGCCAGGTGTTTCCGAAACCCCACGGATCGGACTTCTGGAAGCCCGCCGCCGGCGGAACACACGCCGCGGGAACCGCTAATCGATGCGGCGACAGACAAACTAGTGCGCTGGTCCTTGAAAGACCGGCGCATTTTTTATGGCCCTGCATACCGGGCCAGATCGTCATCAATTGCGGGAAAAGTTGGAGCGGGTACACGGAATCGAACCGAGCTCAACAGCTTGGAAGGCTGCCGCATTACCACTATGCTATACCCGCTCAGGGTCGCAGCACCCATAGCATGGAATGTACAAGTGGTGGAGGGGACTGGATTCGAACCAGTGTACGCAAAGCGGGCAGATTTACAGTCTGCTGGATTTAACCACTCTCCCACCCCTCCAGGGTGACTTGCACAACGCCATTTGACGCCGCTGTCTCCGACCGTCATTAGGGGGCTTTGACACCTCCGCCTTTCAACCGGAAACGGCCTTATAATGAGCAAGCCCCGCCCGCGCAACCGTCCTAATTCACACAAGCGAAAAATGTCCGGTCGGCCC
>JBCCCT010000274.1:0-2833 GCA_039033355.1 Pseudomonadota bacterium
AGTGTGGTCGCTTCTTCCGCGCAGGCCCAGGATAGAGACCAGCCCGACCCGCCATGACCATAATTGTGGATGACAGACTTGTCGCCAAACGCCTCCGCCTCGATCCGCGGCCCGGCCGGGCGGAAGGGGCGCGTGCAGACGGTGATGCGGTCCAGATTGTCCGCAGAGAGTTGCAGCGGCACGACCGGCAGGCGCGGCGCAACGGACTCTTTCGGCCAGGGGCCAATGGGCTCTGTGGCACAGGCGGTCGCGGCGAGCATGGCACCCGTCGATAGAAAAGAACGGCGACTCTGGATCATGCATCCAGCCGTACGCCCCCCGCCATGGCATGCAAGGAAAAAGTCGAAACGCGATCGGATTGTCGGGCTGCCTGCCGCATGTCATGCTCAACCCGGCAAACGTGTCAGGAGGATTACATGTCAGACTCTTTTAATCTTGATCGCCGTCAAATTCTCGCTTTGGGCGCGGGCGCCGCTGCGGCGGCCAGCCAAGCAGCTTGTGCGCAAACCACATCCCGCGCGACCGACGCACCTGACCTGTCTGGAACATCTATTCTGGTGACGGGGTCGTCGTCGGGCTTTGGCCGCCTCGGCGTTGAATATTATGCCCGCCAGGGCGCTAAAGTGTTTGCCACGATGCGCAACATCCCGCGCCCCGAGGCGGATGAGTTGCGCGATCTCGCCTCCAGCGACGGGTTGGATATCAGCGTGATCGAAATTGACGTGACATCGGATGCGCAGGTCGAGGCCGGTGTCGCAAACGCGCTCGCGGCGAATGACGGAAAGCTGGACGTGTTGATCAATAATGCTGGTATCGGGGTTTCAGGGCCGGTCGAGTTGCAGGATATGGAAGCCACGCAATTGGCGTTCGACACCAATGTGTTTGGTTGCCACCGCATGGCCCGTGCAGTGCTTCCGGCCATGCGGGCGGCGGGACGCGGCCTGATCGTGCCGATCTCATCTCAGCTCGGCCGTTTGATTGTGCCCGGCATTGGTCATTATTCCGCAACCAAGTTCGCGCTCGAAACGATGAGCGAACAATTAGCATATGAATTGGTGCCGCGCGGCATTGACGTGTCCATCGTTCAACCGGGAGCTTACCCGACCAGGGTCTGGGTCAATCGCAATATCTATACGGCCGAATTGAAGGACCGCAGCGATGCTGAACGGCTTGAAGGCTATCCCGAACTGGCGCCGCAAATGGGCGAAGAGGATGGATCTGGTCGGCGGGCAGATCCGATGGATGTGCCGCGCGCGATTGCCGAACTGATTGCAATGCCGAGCGGTACGCGGCCCTTGCGCCGTGCGGTTCATCCGACCTTCCGACCTCAGGAAGGCGTCAACGCGGCGATGTCCGAGGCGCAGCTGAATTTTCTCGGCAATACGCCGTTGGGTCCCTGGGTCACCAATGTATTGACGCGTTAGAGCAGAGCGTTCAGCCCGCCGCGACGGCATGCCAGGAAAAAGTCGAATTCCGTTTGGATTGTATCGCCGGATGCTCCATGTCAGTCTCCAGCTGAACAGAGAGCTCGGAGGACACCATGTCAGACTCATTCAATCTTGATCGTCGCCAATTGCTGGCTTTGGGCGCCGGGGCGGCCGCCGTGGCCAGCCAGGCGGCCTGCGCACAATCTGCCACCGGGGCGAGCGAGGCGCCGGACCTGTCTGGCAAGTCGATCCTCGTGACCGGCTCATCCTCTGGCTTTGGCCGCCTCGGGTCTGAATATTATGCCCGTCAGGGCGCGAAAGTGTTTGCCACGATGCGCAATGTGCCGCGCGCCGAGGCGGATGAGCTGCGCGACCTCGCAGCCAGCGATGGGCTTGATATCAGCGTGATCGAAATCGATGTGACCTCCGACGAACAAGTCGAAGCGGGGGTTGCTGAAGCGCTGGCGGCGAATGATGGCCGGCTCGATGTGCTGATCAACAATGCCGGCATTTCGGTCGGCGGCCCGATCGAAGTGCAGGACATGGCCGCCACCGAACTGATTTTCGACACCAATGTGTTTGGTTGTCACCGCATGGCGCGCGCTGCCTTGCCGAGTATGCGAGCCAATGGCGGAGGCCAGATTTTCAATATCTCGTCCCAGCTCGGGCGGCTGATCATTCCCGGCTTCGGGCAATATTCCGCGACCAAGTTCGCGCTCGAAGCGATGAGTGAGCAGATGGCCTATGAACTCGTGCCGCATGGGGTCGATGTCACCATCATTCAGCCCGGCGGCTATCCGACCAAGATCTGGTCGAACAATAATGACAATTCAGGGCCGCTCAAAGCCCGTACCAGCGAGGATCTGTTGCAAGCCTATCCAGCCTTGACCGCAGGCATGGGCGAGCGCACCGGTGGCGGCTCAACCGATCCGATGGATGTGCCGCGCGCAATTGCCGAAATAATTGCCATGCCAAAAGGCACGCGGCCGCTGCGCAAGGCCGTGCACCCTGTGTCGCGTCCGCAGGAGCCGCTCAATGATGCGGCGGGGCAGGCGCAACTGGCCATGCTTGGTGAGTCCCAGCTCGGACCCTGGATCAAGGATGTGCTGGAGCGCTAGAACGCAAAACCAGGAACGATCTGGCGCTTATTTCACCACGTGCCAGGTCGTTTGACGGCCCGCGAGATAATCGACGGTCTCGCCATCAAAACAGGCATCCTGTTCGAGCTTGATCTGGGCCAGCTGTCCGTCCCATTCCGGGATGGCGACTTTGACATTGCCTTCAATCGCGTAACAGGTATGGGCGTGCACCGGCCAGTCGCCGCGTACCGGCGTGTCACCCTGATTGTCCCACATGCCAATGGTCGGGCCGGGCGCATGGCCGAAAAAGCCCAGGGGGTGCGTATA
>JBCCCT010000275.1:0-2759 GCA_039033355.1 Pseudomonadota bacterium
GAATTGTCGGATTCCTGCAACTCATCCTTGGTTCGCTCAAGGTCCAACAGGACCAAAGCGGTAATCGAACCCAGCACGCCAAGCATTGCCACCGCTGCCAACAGAATGACGCGTATCCGATTGCGCAGGCGTTGCCGCTGATCGGCGCCTTCGCGTTCTTCGCTAACGCCGATAAATTCTGAAACCAGGGGCAGGACTTTGACATCTCGCGGAATATCCCTGGCGCGCCAGTCCATGGCTGAAGCCAATGCCTCGCCTCTCAGGCGCAGGGCATCCGATTTTCCAGCCCTCGCCCAATCAGACGCCAGATTGAGCAAGCGAGACTGTTCTCTGACCCATTCAACATCGGTATTCAGGGCGTCCACCAGTTCCGCCACACATCTGGCATAGGACCGGCCCTCGCCCTTCAGAAAAATGAATTGCAAGCTGGCCAGTTCCGGACGCAGGGTCGCTGGATCAATCTGTTCCACCATGACCGGAAGTACGCGGCGCCCGCGCTCCAGCGCTATGGCCAATTCCTGCCCGCAGACATCGGAGTCGATCCACTTTTGTGAGATCAGGCAAATCGTCGTGTCGGCTTCATTGATCAAGCTGGACAGCCGCGCCTCCCAGGGTTCACCTGACGCGATGTCTTCCTGATCGTACACGACATCGAAGCCATATGTTTCCAGCGAGATGTTGAACTCGTTCGCCAGGTCTCGATTGTATCGAGAATAGGAAAGAAACACCTGGGTCGGGCGCGTATGTCCTTGATCAACCATGTTTATCCCCTGTCGCGTCGAACAACTATGCGTAGGGGCTGGTATTCTGTCCAGCCATCAGGACTCAGGACGGTTTCCGCTCAATCATTGTCCGTTTGGGCGGAACGGTTTGCCACCTCAAATTCCGGCAGCCCTTCCAGCGCTGATTTGAGGGCAGAACTCCAGCCGGTCGAAATGCCCGCAAAAGACGGATCTGATTCCTCGATCCGGAACTTTTGCCCTTCAACCAGGCTGTCACCATCATAAACATGGACATCGAGCGGCATCCCAACCGACAGATTGGCCCGCAAGGTCGAGTCAAAGGACACACAAAGCAGCCGCAAGGCCTGTTCCACACTCATTGCCGGGTCAAAGGCCCGCAATATGATCGGACGGCCATATTTGGTTTCACCAATCTGAAAAAACGGCGTCTCGGCGCTGGCTTCGATGAAGTTGCCTTCCGGGTAGATCAGGAACAGGCGCGGCGCCATGCCTTCAATCTGTCCGCCCATGATCAGGGTCGCCCGAAACGCCGCTTCGGCATCCTGCCCCTCTTCTGCTCGTTCATGCACGACTTCATTGAGCGTGTCCGCGATCAGCCGCGCGGCCTGAAACAGGGTCGGCACTTGCAACAAGGTCGGATCCCGCTCTTCCGGCGCCTTTGAGCGCTCATCGAGCAAGCTGACAACGGCCTGCGTCGTGGCGAGATTGCCGGCCGTCATCAGCGTGATCACGCGCTCGCCCGGCACGGACCAAGTAAACATCTTGCGGAATTTGGAGATATTATCGACGCCAGCATTGGTGCGCGTGTCGGACATGAAGATCAGATGCTTGTCCATTTTCAACGCAGCGCAATAAGTCATTCCGGGCCCTTCTCCATTCGATCGTCAGGATCTATTGCTGAACCTGGATGGAGACAATCAAATTTTCCCGTCCGGCGCCGACCGTGAGGCCTCTGGTCGGGGCGGCATCAGAATAGTCCGATCCTTGAGCAATCCGGACATAACGCTCGTCGGGGCTGATCCCGTTGGAGATATCGAAGCCGACCCAACCGAGCCCATCCAGATAGACTTCCGTCCAGGCATGACTGGCGTCCTGCGAGGTCCGGTCATCCATCAACAGATAGCCGCTGACATAGCGCGCCGGGAAGCCCTTGTGCCGCACGACGCTGAGAAAGATGTGACTATGGTCCTGGCAGACGCCCTTGCCATCGAGCAAGGCCTCGCCCGCTGTGGTCGCAACGCCTGTTTCACCCGGGGCATATGCGACCCTGTCCCGAATGAGCTGGCTAAGCGTATGCAAGTCGGCAATCGTGTTTTCGGACGGTAACACGACAGAGTCTGCGACATTCAGCAGAGCCTCCGTCATCGCGGTTAAATGAGTCTGACGGCGATAATACCAAAGCGGCATATCGAGTTGATGCAACCCAAGGACACCGTCACTGGACAGCGTGTCGATTTCGCCGGCCACCCCGATTTCCAGCATTTGCGCGTCCGGCAACACTTCGATCAGATCGACGCAATTGCCATGCTGGTCATTGAACCGGGCCTGCTGTCTGGCGCCTTCCAGCTCAATCTTCCAGTCGATCACCGATTGTGCCGGCGAAGATTGCGGGGCCGCGCGCAATTGCACCAGACCATACGATGGCGGCTCATCATAGTGAAACTGGGTCGTGTGATGAATGTGCAGCCGCATCTAATTGGCGAACCTGTAATCTTGTTCGATCTGGCGGGATAAAGCGGCATTGCGCGCAATGAAATCGATCAGGAATTCATGCAAGCCGGACCCGATAATCGCATCGCTGGTGGAATCGGTAATATGCGCCTCATGGCTCGCGGCCAGATCATGTGCATCGGTCCGGCGGCCATATTCCTGCTCAAGCGCCGAGAGCGTGGCAATGATCTCATCATAGCAATAGGCGATCGAACGCGGCAGGCGGACATCATGGATCAGAAACTCGACAATCGCTGCCGGACTGATCTCGCCGCCATAGAGCCAATGGAAGGACCGTTCGGCCGA
>JBCCCT010000276.1:0-2720 GCA_039033355.1 Pseudomonadota bacterium
GGACGCGTCGTTCATAAGGTATTCGAGCACATGCCCATGCGCATATTTAGAAAAACGCTCCAACCAAACTCCGAAAGGAATTCGAACCCCATTCTCCAACACGATCCGCACGACACCCAACGCCGCGCGCCGAAGCGCAAATGGATCCTTAGATCCCGTCGGCTTTTCATCAATCGCCCAGAACCCGACCAACGTATCAAGCTTGTCTGCCAGCGCCACCGCAATGCTGACCGGCTCGGTCGGTACCGCATCGGACGGGCCTTGCGGCTTGTAGTGATCGCGCACAGCATCGGCGACCTGAATCGCGGCCTCGGCCGAGTAAGGCCGCGCCTTGGCCACAGCTTCATCCGCCACTTCACGCGGATCAAGCGGGTTCAGGCCCGCCTCTGCCAGCGCGTAGTAACGCCCCATGACGCCCTGCAATTCCGGAAACTCATAGACCATTTCCGAGACCAGATCAGCTTTGGCGAGTTTCGCTGCGACACCGGCCAGATCCGGATCAGCGCCAACTTTCGGCGCCAGCTCTTTCGCGAGCGCATGCACGCGCTCGGTCTTGTCCAGGAGCGTTCCGAGTTCTTCCTTGAAGGTGATCTTGCCGAGCTTCCGAATGAACGCGCCGAGCTTCGATTTCTTGTCATTCTCCCAGAAGAAGCGGCCATCTTCCAGCCGCGCCGACAGGACTTTGCGATTGCCCGCAGCAATCGCCTTGCCGCCATCGGTCGCGTCAATGTTTGCAACAACGACAAAATTTGGTGCGAGATCGCCCGTCTTCGGATCGCGCACCGCGAAATATTTCTGGTGCGTGCGCATCGAAAGCTGAATCACTTCCGGTGGCAATTCCAGAAATGCCGGGTCCATGTCGCCAAGGATCACCACCGGCCATTCGGCGAGGCCGACCACTTCCTCGAGCAGGCCCTTATCCTCGACCAGTTCAAGACCCGCCTTGGCGCAGATCGCCTGGGCGTCCGCTTCAATCTTGTCGCGGCGGCTGTCGCGGGTCAGCAGGACATGGCCATTGCCGGCCAGCGTTGTGACATACTCATCCAGTCCGCCAATCGCATAAGGGCCGCGGCCATGCACGCGGTGGCCTTCCACTTCATTGCCGCTGGCAACGCCATCCACTTCGAACGGCACAACGGCGCCGTCAAACAGACAGACAATGCGTTGCAACGGCCGTACCCAGCGCATCTCGCCCCGGCCCGTCCGCATCGATTTTGGCCAGTGGAAATTCTGCATGATGGCGGGCACCAGCTCAGCCACAATGTCTGGCGTCGCGCGGCCTGGAATGGTCCGCTTGGCGACATAGAAATCGCCTTTCTTGGGATCCGAGCGAACCTCCGCTTCCTCGATCGAGGACAGACCGGCGCCGCGCAGAAACCCGGCCACAGCCTGTTCCGGCGCGCCGACTTTCGGACCCTTGCGCTCTTCTGTGACATCATCAGATCCCGCCGGCACGCCGAGACACGCAACGGCCAGACGGCGCGGGCCCGACATGGAGGTGATTTTCTCCACGCCCAGGCCAGCCTCGGTCAGGCCTTTATGGATCGCATCCTTGAGATCGCGCTCCGCCTTGGCCTGCATGCGCGCAGGAATTTCTTCGCAAAAGATTTCGAGAAAGAGTTCAGCCATGTCAGCTCGTTTGGTTCAGAAAAGAGTTCAGCCCCCGCATAGGCGCGGGCGCGCCCGGGTTCAACCTTCCTTTCCATCCGAAAGATCGCTAATCTAGTTCTTCTGATCGAGTTCACGGGGGACGTGTACATGGCCAAGATATTCATTTCCTACCGACGCGAGGATGCCGGTTTCGCGGTTGATCAGGTTCATGCCGCGCTCAAACCATATGCCGAGACGCCGAACGATATCTTCATTGATGTCGACAACATTCCGCCGGGCGCCGACTTTGTGGAACACTTGTCAAACAAGGTCTCACAATGCGAAATCATGCTCGTCGCAATCGGATTGCGCTGGCTGGATGCGACCAATGAATCCGGTATGCAGCGCTTGAATGATCCCGATGACTTTGTCCGAATCGAGATTGAATCAGCCTTGGCGAGAGGCATTCCGGTCGTCCCGGTCCTGATCGGCGGGGCGCCCATGCCTGCTATGTCCGACGTCCCTGAAAGCTTGCATCCCTTGCTGAGGCGGCAAGCGGTGAAAATTGAACGCGGCAACGTGCAACAATCCGTCGACGAAATGATGCGACGCATGGGACTGGAAAAAGTCGCGGCCGTGTCGCCTGCAAACCCCAGGAAGAGTGACCGCCGAATGGGGCTCTATGCGGCTATCGGTATTGTGCTTGTGGGGGCACTGGGTGCGCTTCTTTGGCAAGGAGACAGGCTCACCGCGTTGTTCGCGGGTAGCGGAAGCGTATCTGAAAATGAACCTGCAGCGGCCGCTGCTCTGCGCGGGCAGTGTGATAGCGGCTTCGCGAATGCGTGCACCAGCCTTGGATACAAGTACGAAAATGGTGACGGTGTATCGATCGATTTCAACGAAGCGCTCCAGCTCTATCGCAGAGCCTGCGACGGTGCTCATTTTATGGGCTGCAACAATCTCGGATTTTATTATGATAAAGGGCGAGTCGTGAACGAGGACCGAGCGGAAGCCGTTAGCCTGTATCGAATGGCATGCATTGGCGGAGAAAATTTAGGCTGCACCAATCTCGAAAAGATGTACGAAGATATCAGCAGCGCACGCCAGGCTTGCAATGACGGAACCATGAA
>JBCCCT010000277.1:0-2715 GCA_039033355.1 Pseudomonadota bacterium
CGCGCGAGGATTTGCGCGTGTTCGCTTATATCGATCCGGCTCTGGCGAATACGGGAACCGGAGATCGCGCCTGGGCGGACGGAACGCACCTATACGCCGAGGATGGCGATGCTGCGATTGCGATTGGGGGTATGTACCGACTTAATCTCGCACGCTCGGTCGGGTTTGTCGGCGCGTCTGACATCCTGAACGAGACCTTGGCTGGAAATACGTATGACAGCACGGGCGATGAGGCTGGCAATGTCGATATGCTAATCGAGATGCCGTTTCCGCCTGGGGCTCCGAAAGGTGGGGTTCTTTATTTCGGGTTTGGCGAAGACGCCGAAGCCGCCAAAGCCTCCGTCGATGCCAGTCTCGCCAAAGGGCCGAAAGAGATTTCGGATGACTATGTTGAAGGCTGGGCTGGCTATTTGGCGTCGCTCGAGCATTTGCCCACGCTCCGCGCCGAGGCGACAGATGGTGGCGACCTTGCCAGCATGTCCGCGGTCAATCTCAAGATCATGGAAGACAAGACCCATGCCGGCGCCTTGATCGCCTCACTCTCAAACCCATGGGGCGAGACAGCGCCAGCGGATCAGTCGCAAACCGGATACAAGGCCGTCTGGCCGCGGGACTTTTTTCAAGTCGCGTCTGCCTTCCTGGCGCTTGGGGATTCTGAGACAGCGCTTGCGTCTTATCGCTATCTGCCGACGGTTCAGGTGACAGAGGACACGCCCGGCAATGCTGGCGTAACGGGCTGGTTCCTCCAGAAGACGCATGTCGATGGCGAGATTGAATGGGTCGCCATTCAACAGGACCAGACCGCGATGCCGATCATGTTGGGCTGGCAATTGTGGCAAGCCGGGGTCCTGTCGGATGCCGAGATCGCCGAGAGCTATGAGACGATGCTGAAACCTGCTGCTGATTTTCTGGTCAAGGGTGGGCGACCCAATATTCTCTGGAATACAGACTTTGAAGCCGCGCTCGGCTATACTCAACAGGAGCGTTGGGAAGAGCAGGAGGGGTATTCGCCCTCGACCATTGCAGCGGTGATTTCGGGTCTCGTGACGGCCGCTGATCTGGCGGAGCGGTTTGGCGATCCGGCGGACGCCGCCACCTATCTCGCTGCTGCCGACCAATTGGAAGCCAATCTCGAATCCTGGATGTTCACGACCCAGGGTGCGCTTGGAGATGGCAATTACTTTATTCGTATCACCCGCAACCAGGACCCCAACGACAAGGCCTTGCTGGGCGACAATAATGGTCGCCCGGGCGTGCCTGAAGACCAGATCCTGGATGGCGGCGTGCTGGAGCTGGTTCGTTACGGCGTGCGCGCCTGGGATGCCCCGAGTATTGTCGATACGCTGGAGGAATTGGATGGCACGCACGAGGACAATTTGCGTGTGCGCTACGCATTCCCGAACGACCATCTTGGCTGGCGCCGATACGGCAATGATGGCTATGGCGAAGATGGTGAGGCAGGCACCAATTATCACGAGATTGATGGCGGCAACACGCCAGGACAACGCGGCCGAGTCTGGCCCTTCTTCTCCGGCGAACGGGCGCATTATGAGATCGCCAGACTGGAAGGACTCGAAGCCCGGCTCGACGCCGCGCACCCGGAAATCGTCGCGGCCCAGTCGCAAATTCGTCAGCTCGTTTCCAGCATGGAGGCCTTCGCGAATGAGGGCCTGAGCTTGCCAGAGCAGGTCTGGGACGGCGTTGGCCCCAATCCGTTCGGGTACACTTTGGGCGAAGGGACGAATTCCGCTACGCCGCTGGCCTGGACTCATGCGGAATATGTCAAACTGCTCCGCTCCATCGCGGATGGGGCGGTCTGGGATCGCTATCCCATTGTCGAGGACCGCTACGCCGACCGCGCGGCCAATCAGTCTGACGACTGATCTTCGGTGAGCAGGAAGGCGAGGATTTCATCCGCCCGCGCGGCCCAAGCGCCTTCGCTATGGTCTGTGCCGGGATAGGCGCGGAAGATCGCCGCCTTGTCGCTCCAGCCTTGCGCGCGGAACCAGGCCTCCATGGCCTCTGCATGTGGGGGATAGGCCGCGTCGAGCGTTTCGGTGCCGTGATCAAACCAGAGGGTCTGCCGCGTCTTGTCGAGACCGCTGGTCGACAGGTAGGCCTGCATGGCCGCATCAGCTTGTTGCGCCAGATTACCTTCCGGTTCCGTCAAAGGCCAGTGAATGGAGACGGCGGCGGCGCGGCTGAACGTGTCCGGATATTCTGCCATGGCGTAAAGCGAGATCAGGCCGCCCATGCTGGAGCCCATGATATAAGTCTGCTCGCGCGCGGGCGCGGTTTGGTAGGTCTCATCAATGAACGGCTTCAGCTCTTGCGTGATGAATTGCAAATAGGCGTCGGCTTTCAGCATTGGCAGTGTCGGGCCATGCCACTCGGATGATGTGTCACCGGCGAGGCTTTCAATCACCTTTTGTGGTGCATATTCCTGCCATCGTTCGTCTGTGTTCCAGATCCCCACAATGATGGCGGGTGGAAGATCGCCGGACTGCATCATACGCTCAGCCGTTTCGTCCAGACCCCATTCAACACCGCCATAGGAGCGGCCCGGCTCGAACAGGTTCTGGCCATCATGCGCATAGATAACCGGATAGTGTTCATTGCCGTAAGGCAGATATCCGTCTGGCAGCCAGACCGTGATGTTTCGAGCTTGAACATATTCGGAAGGGAAGTCCGCGTGTTCGACCAATTGTGCGTTCA
>JBCCCT010000278.1:0-2649 GCA_039033355.1 Pseudomonadota bacterium
ATTGGCGCAGAAGAGCTGGACGATACCAAACAATGGGATGATCAGGATATCGAAGCCGGCATCCGTCTGCGGTCCGCCTTTAAATTCTAGGCTTTCGCGCCCCGTTTCCCACTTCCATAAGCCGGATCGGTCAAGGCCGAAGCCTCGTCCAATGGCCAACGTGGGCGGGCTGAAAAACTCTGCGCATGCTCCGGCACCATGTTCGCCGCAAAACGTTCGGCGCCCGCCAGCGCGATCATTGCCGCATTATCCGTGCAGTGGCGCAAAGGCGGCGCGATCAGCGTCGCACCGATTTCTCCGGCCACTTCATTCAGCGCCGTCCGGATCATCTGATTGGCCGCGACGCCGCCCGCCACGACCAGGCGAATGTCGCCGTCTACATCTGACCTGAAAACCTCCAACGCGCGCCGTGTTTTCTCAGCGAGGCAGTCTGCGATCGCGGCCTGATAACTGGCGCAAAGATCCGCCTTGCCCTCTGAATCGAGCGGCGCCGCCTCGACGATCCGGGCTGCGGCCGTCTTCAAACCGGCAAAACTCATATCCATTCCGGGGCGATTGAGCAGCGGGCGCGGCAGGTCAAAGCGGGTCGCGTCGCCGTCTCGCGCCAGCTTCTCCACCGCCGGGCCGCCGGGAAAACCAATTCCGAGCGTCTTGGCCAGCTTGTCGAACGCCTCTCCCGCGGCATCATCAATTGTCGTGCCGAGGCGCTGATAATCACCCAGGCCTTTGACCGCAATGAACTGGCAATGCCCGCCACTGACCAGAAGCAGCAAGTATGGAAAGGCGCAGGCCTCCGCCAGGCGGGGTGAAAGGGCATGGCCTTCCAGATGATTGATCGGAATGAAAGGCTTGCCCGCCGCCATGGCGAGCGCCTTTCCCGTCATCATGCCGACCATCACCCCGCCGATCAGGCCGGGTCCGCTGGTCGCGGCGATTGCGTCGAGCTGATCGAGGGCGACACCGCTCTCCTTCAAGGCCTGAGACACCAGCCGATCGGTGACATCAGCATGCGCGCGCGCCGCGATTTCCGGCACCACGCCGCCATAAGGCGCATGTTCGTCAATTTGAGAGCGCACGGTTTCCGACAGGATCTCAACCCGCCCGTCCGGCATGCGGCGCAGCACGGCCGCTGCGGTCTCGTCGCAGCTGGTCTCAATGCCAAGCAGGATCACAGGGTCAGTCATGGCCGCGATATAGGCGGTTCAACCGCAGCTGAAAACCAGCTCAGTCCAGCAAAGCCGATTTGATTTCCGGCAACCAGGACTCCGTCTCGACATCATAGACTTTCAGCGACCCGGCAAAATCCCAATAGCACCAGCCGAGGCCACGATTTTCCAATCCCGTCCGCATTGACCGGGTCCACCGGGCGCGCTGCTCTATCGGCACGCCCTGATAGACACCGAATTCGCCGACAAAGACCGGCATTCGCAGGCGATTTTGAACGTCCACGGCCTTGTCGAGTTCAGCCATCATGTCATTGACATCGTCGCGCGTGCCCCAGCGCACACCCGTCTCGGTCTGATCGGTCCAGCTGGTCCCCTGATGGGTAAACGCAAACGGCGAATAGTCATGATAGGTCAGCATCACGCGTGGATCATAATCCGGCCGCGACTCCTCCAGCGCGCTGAGATTGCCCCAGAACGCTGTGCCCAAAATAATCCAGCGATCGGGATGCTCCGTCCGCAACCGTGCCAGAAGACGTTTGTTCAACGCGTCCGTACGGGCGGTGGTCATATTTGTGTGGGGTTCATTGATCGTCTCAAAGATCACCGTCTCCGGCGCCGCGATGAAATGGGTCGACAGCTGATCCCAGATCGCTTCCAGGCGCGGCTCATGCGTGTCGGGGTCTTCATTCATCGCATCATAGTGATGCACATTGACGATAATCTGCAGACCGATCTCCTCGGCCCAGCCCATAATCTCGTCGACCCGGGCCAGGAAGGTCGGGTCAATCGTGTAAGGCGCGTCCAGATCCGTATGCACCGACCAGCGAACCGGCAAACGGATCGTGTCAAAGCCCGCCTCTTTCAGACGCTCCAGATCCACGCGGCGAACGATATAGCCCCACTCGCCCTCGCTTGGCGCTTCGAGCGCGCTGCCCAGATTCATACAACGCGAGATTGGCGTCTCACCGATCGAAAAGCTCCGTTTCGGTTCGGGCGAATTCTCACTTGCTGAACCGCAACCCGCACAGAAAACCGCCAAGGCCAAAAGATAGTGCCGCATAATGTCCCTCCTGTTCGGATCTGCTTGCGCGTCACCCGCATCATCCTTAGCTGACTCTCATCTCAGGAAAGGAGACAGAATGAAAGCCCCACAGCCGGTTCGAATCGGAACACGCGGATCACCTCTGGCCTTGTATCAGGCCGAACTGATTGCGCGCGAGATCGAACAGGCCAGCGACGGCGCACAAAAAGGCGAGATTGTCCCTTTCACCACCAAAGGTGACCAGCTGACGTCTGAACGTCTGATCAATTCCGGCGGCAAGGGCCTGTTCACGCGCGAAATTGATCGCGCCGTCGATGAAGGCGAGGTGGAGATTGGCGTGCATAGTCTGAAAGACGTGCCGAGCGTCCTGCCCGATGGACAAGCCCTTGTGGCCTATCCGGCGCGGGTCGATCCACGGGACGGGTTTCTCACCACCACAGG
>JBCCCT010000279.1:0-2630 GCA_039033355.1 Pseudomonadota bacterium
CTGCTCGACAGAATTGAATATCCTGATCGCTGACCGAAGAAACGATTGCAGATGGCACAGATTCCCTGGGCGATGGTTTGGCGCTCAATAAGTGTTCGCGCTCGGCAACCAGCCAGGCCTGATAGATTTCACAATCCGGCAAATCCAGGCCGGCCAGCGGCTGGTCATCCGGGTCGCCCGGTTGAGTTGTCAGACTGTCTTTCTCAAACCGGATCCGTTCGCGATCCGCGCTGAGGCGTTCGCTGTTCGGATCATTGACCAGCGGCCGCAATTTGGTCAGCGACCAGCGCAAGGCGGCGCGTGGATCATCGGTCCGATCCCAGAATATTTCGCACAGGCGCTCGCGGCGATGCGGCCGCGGATTGAGCGCCAGATAGGCCAGCAAGGCGCGGGTCTTTTTCGACGCCGGCAAGTCTTGCCGGACGCCGTCGCGGTACAGCGCAAACTCTCCGAATATCGACACGGCCAGCGTCATCTAGGCAATCCCCGGTTTTGTCCGTTGCACATTTCAACGCAACGCAGGCGCAATTCCAACGCTGGTACCAACGGCTGTTCCAACCATGGCTGGTCATACAGCCGCTTCTCTTCAACGAAAAGGAGCTTCAAGTGTTACATCCCATAAACCTCATGATTGGCGGCTTGTTTGTCGCTTTCATCGCGCTGGATTCCCTGTTTCCAGCCCGTAAATTCCCGCAACCGCATTTCTGGAAAGTCAAAGGCATTGTGTCAGCGATTGCCTATATCGCGCTCGCAACTTACTCGCCCTATTTGTGGGCGAGCTGGCTGACCGGCCCTTTATTGCTGGATGTCAGCCATTTGCCGATCTGGGCGCAATGCCTGCTCGGATATGCCGCCATTCAATTTGTCGCCTATTGGTGGCATCGCGCCATGCACAAGTCCGATACGTTGTGGCGCATCTTCCACCAGATGCATCACTCCGTCGAACGGATGGATGCCTGGGGCAGTCTTTATCATCATCCGCTGGATGTTGTCGGTTTCACCTTCATGGGCAGTTTCGCGCTGACCATGCTGATTGGAATCACGCCAGATGCCGCCGCTATAGTCGGTGTGTTTGGCGCGGGCGTGGTGTTCTTCACGCATTGCAATATCAAGACGCCGCGCTGGATTGGCTGGCTGATCGAGCGGCCTGAAGGTCATGGCGTGCATCATGAACGCGGACGCCATGCCAGCAATTATGCCGAACTGGTCATCTGGGATCAGCTGTTCGGCACATGGCGTAATCCCAAAACCTGGACGGGCGAAGCCGGCTTCTATGACGGCGCGTCCAACAAGATCTGGTCGCTGCTGATCGGCCGCAAGATCGCCTGACGCAGAACAAGGAGATTCAACATGACGAATATCAACCTCCCGTCTCAGCCGCGTTTCATCCTGACCGATGGTGGTCTGGAAACCTATCTGATCTTTGATGAGGGCCTGGACCTACCAGACTTCGCGGCCTTCACACTGCTCAAGTCGAAAACCGGTGTGAAGGCGCTGACAGATTATTATCTGCGCTATCTAACCCTCGCGGCCGCGCACGATATGGGCTTCCTGTTCGAGACGCCAACCTGGCGAGCCAGTTCGGATTGGGGCGCGCGCCTGGGTTATTCAGAAGCGGCTCTGGCGGAAGCGAATGCGTCTGCCATCGCCTTGATGATTGAGCTGAAACAGGAATTCGCGCGCCAAAAGATGCCGGTCCTGGTTTCAGGCTGCGTTGGACCCCGCGGCGATGGCTATGATCCTGGGCAGATCATGACGTGTGATGTCGCTGAAGCCTATCATGTGCCGCAAGTGGCCAGCCTACGCGCTGCCGGTGCGGACCTGGTTTCAGGCATCACAATGACCAATACGCCTGAAGCGATTGGTCTGGTTCGGGCGGCCCAAAGGGCGGACAGCCCGGTGGTCATTTCCTTCACGGTGGAAACCGATGGCAGGTTGCCCACTGGTCAGGGTCTCGGCGATGCCATCTGGGAAACCGATAGCGCCACGGGGTCCGCCCCGGCCTGGTACATGATCAATTGCGCCCACCCGACTCACTTCCGGGCGCAACTCAAAATCGAACATGACTGGATGCATCGCATCGGCGGTGTTCGCGCCAATTCATCCTGTAAGAGTCATGCCGAACTCGATGAAGCGACAGAACTCGATCGCGGCGACAAGGTGGATCTCGCTGAGCGCTATCGAGAATTGTGCGAGGCGTTTCCAGGCTTGCGGGTGCTGGGCGGCTGTTGTGGCACTGACCATCACCATATCGGTGATATTGCGACAGCCTGTTGCTGTGCCGTGAGCTAGGTCACCCAATGACCGCGCGCAGAGACTTTGGCTTAATCGCCGAGGTATTTTGCGCGTGGTCGTATCATTTTCCCGCTGCGGGATTGTTCCGCCGCATGCGCGATCCAACCGACCATGCGACCCGCAGCGAAAATCAGAAATGGCGCATCATCGGGAAGACCAAGCTTCAGACAGAGCGCGCCGAGGGCCATATCGATATTGGTAGGCTGTCCGCTAAATCGTTCGGCCGCTTTGACCACACGTTTGAGGTCTGGATCCAGGTTCATCCATCTCAGAAGCGCCTTGGCCCGCGGGTCGCCTTTCGGATAGAGCGCATGCCCAACCGCAGGAATCTCGCC
>JBCCCT010000280.1:0-2584 GCA_039033355.1 Pseudomonadota bacterium
AGTTCCGGGCCGTGAAATCTATGTGTTGAGTGATCCGGATGTGCTCAACACGTTTGGCCTGGCGCGCCGCGAGAATGCCCGCACGGCATTGGAACTGTTTGACTGGTTGCTGGTCTATTCCGAATATCTTGACGGCTTTTCTGACCGCACAATCACGTTTGACGCCACGCTGCACGGATTTGCGCGTTCAGAAAGCCTGTTACGCGCGATATTTGACCGCCCCTTCCTCGGCGCCTCGCTGATTGCGCTGGCCACCATGTTCCTGATCGGATGGGCGGCATTTATTCGATTTGGACCGCCAGAACCGGAAGACCGGGTGATCGCCTTTGGCAAGAAGGCGCTGGCTGAAAGTTCTGCGGGTCTTGTCTCCATGGCTCGCCGCGAAGGCCAGATGGCGACGCCGTATCGACAAATGACCGAGCGCAACCTGGCCCGGCAATTGGGATTGCCACCGCAGATCCAGTCGGAGGCCTTTGCCCAGACGGTGGATCGCCTGGCTGAACAGAAAGACGTTTCGCAGACCTGGTCGGAGCAGAGTCAAAGCCTGACCGAGCCGGCCCTTGGTCGCAATGATTTGAGAGACAAGGCCCTCGCCCTTTGGCGTTGGCGACAGGAGATGAAAGATGGACATTGAGGCAATCAAAACCCTGGCGGGTCAGATCCGGGCGGAAGTCGGCAAGGCCGTGATCGGCCAGTCGGATACGGTCGATCTGATGCTGACCGCCCTGTTTTCAGGCGGGCATATCCTGCTGGAAGGCCCACCCGGAACCGCCAAGACCTTGCTGACTCAGTGCTTCGCCGCCGCCATCAAGCTGGACTTTGGCCGCATCCAGTTCACGCCGGACCTTATGCCCGGAGACGTGCTCGGGACCAATCTGTTCAATTTCTCGACCAATGAATTCACGCTGACCAAGGGCCCGATCTTTACCGACCTTCTGCTCGCCGACGAGATCAACCGGACGCCGCCGAAAACACAGGCCGCCTTGCTCGAAGCCATGCAGGAGCGCAAGGTGACGATTGATGGTGAGCCTTATGCGCTGAATGATCGTTTCACCGTCATCGCAACCCAGAACCCGATTGAACAGCAAGGCACCTATCCCCTGCCGGAAGCGCAGCTGGATCGCTTCCTGTTCAAACATGTCCTCGCCTATCCAAGCCGCGAGGAAGAACTCGCCATTGTGGCGGGCCATGGCAATCGCAGCGGTATGAAATCGACCGCCGCCTTTGGTGTCGAAGCGGTGATTGAACCGGACCAGCTGGCCGATGCAGTGGCCTCGGTCGAGCAAGTGCGGGTGCAGGACGATATTGTCGCTTACATCGTCGATATTGTCCGCACGACGCGCGAGACCCCGGCTTTGTCGCATGGCGCCAGCCCGCGGGCTGCCGCGGCCATTGCCGCCGCCGCACGCGCCCGGGCGGCACTGGATGGGCGCGATTATGTCGTGCCGGATGATGTCAAAGCCTTGTCCCTGCCGGCGCTCCGACACCGTGTGATCCTGTCCCCGGCGGCGGAGATTGAAGGCCGCACCACGGACGACACTTTGCTCGACATTATCGAACAGACGGCGGCGCCGCGCTAAGGAAAGAGCCAGAGATGATCGCGCCTTCCCTCCGTGCCATCTGGTTGATGCTGCTGGGTCTGCCCGTGCTGCTCATCATTGCGGTTCTGACCCCGGCTTTCTGGGGCCTGTCCGGTGCATGGATTGGCATCATGTTCGGCCTGATGCTGCTCGACCTGGCCCTCGCCGCCCGGCGCGGCGCGCTGGACGTCGAAGTGAATGCGCCCGCGGTTCTGTACATAAACAGCTCTGATCCCGTGGAGATTTCGCTCCGTTTCGCACGCGGGCCATTGCCGCAGCAGGTCAATGCCTTGCTGGAAACCAATGCGTTTATCGAGCCGCCCAATGCCGTCGTCTTGAAAGGGTTTTCCGGGCGGCAGCATGACTTCTCGCGCCCGCTCGTCCCTGTGAGACGCGGCACAGGTCGGCTTGAACGGCTCTGGCTGAACTGGACAGGTCCGCTGGGCCTGATCCGCGTGAAGCGCGTTGAGCCGCTGGCCCTCGACGTGCCGATTACGCCCAATACACGCTGGGTGCAGGAAGAGGCGGTGCGGCTTTACACGCGCGACGCTGATTTTGGCATCAAGATGCAGATCGATCGCGGCAATGGTTCGGAGTTTGACGCCTTGCGTGAATTCTCCGCTGGCATGGACCGCCGCGACATTGACTGGAAACACTCCGCCCGTCACCGGCAATTGCTGGCCAAGGAATTCCGGACCGAACGCAACCACAATATCGTCTTTGCCTTCGATACCGGGCGCCTGATGTGCGAACCGCTGGGCGGCGTGCCGAAGATCGATCGGGCGATCAATTCAGCCCTGCTGCTGGCCTATGTCTCGCTGCGGTCAGGCGACAAGACGGCGTTGTTCGGCTTCGACGCAAAGCCGACCGTGACCAGCAATGTGTTGAGCGGTGTCGGCGCGTTCCCGCACATGCAGCAACTCGCCACGCGGCTCGACTACTCGGCCGAGGATGCGAATTACACGCTCGCTTTGACCTCTCTGTCGGCCCGTCTGGAACGGCGC
>JBCCCT010000281.1:0-2539 GCA_039033355.1 Pseudomonadota bacterium
CGTTATAAGTTTTCATTGCTCCGCCGGAGCCTCTCATTCGGAGTTATTGGATAATGTTCAAGCGCCCGCATCTACGCGCCGCGAAACGCCTTGTCAACGCGCCTTTGGCGCTGAGTCTGCTTTTCCTTGCCACAGCCTGTGACCCCGGTACCGAGCCAGTCGACACCGATACCGCGGAAGCGCCGGTGGAGTCTACGGAATCCGCCAATTCAGGCGGCCTGGTTTTACCCGCAGTCTGGCAGACAAATGACCTTGGAACCGCCATCACATCGATCGGTGTGGCGGGCGAATTGAGTTCAACCGTGGCCGTGGCCTATTCTGATGGCGGTCTGCAATTTCTTGATCTGGAAGGCGAACGGGTCACCGACAAAGCCGAAATGAACGTCTCGAAAGTTGCGGATGGCCAGTTTATGAGGCTTCAGAACACGTCAGTGACCGTTTTTCCCGGCATTACGTTTGACGGCACCCTATCCCTCTTCATCCATGGCGGCGAGCTGTCTCAGCCTTTGCCCTACCCGATTGATGCCGGCACCAGCTCAGCCATTCTCGGTCTTTGCAGCGCCGGGCCGACATTTGAGCGAGATGGCGTCATGCGGATCGGGTTCTGGACGGCTGACGCCCCGGCGGAGCTGAAACTTGGGCGTGTCGTCGAAGCGGGTGACAATCTCATACTTCTGCTCGATGAACCCGCCGCGGCGAATACCAATATCTCCGCCTGCGTGCTGACCGATCGCGAAGATGTCGCCTATTCCGACCCGGTCCTCAGTGCTGCGGATCTCAAACATCGTAACAAGACCTATCGCTTCCTGCTGGATAATTTTGGCGGCTACACGCTGATCACCTCAGATGGCGAGCCAGTCGATTTCCAGGTTCTGGACGGCATCTCCGTTCGCCCGCCTGAATTCCCGGTCGCTATGGCTGGCACTGGCGATGCCCGCAGCGGCGGCTATCCGGGTGGCGTTCTGGTGGTTGGTGGTGAAACGCGCGATGGCGTACACACCGTGACCTATATCGACCCCAGCAAGGTTACGCTGACACCGTTTGGCTATTCGGCAGACTCGGCGCGCGACTAGCCCAGACCAGCCAGATTGCACTTAGCAGCACAATCACGCCCAGGCCCTGATGCACCAGGGCCACGGGCAGCGGGGCGGCATTGACCAGCGTAATAATGCCCCACACGGCCTGCGCGGTGACCAGAGCGGCGATGATGGCAAAGCCGCGAAACGCCCCACTGCCCCTGGCCTGAAACGCGGCATAGAGCGCCAGACCCCAAAGCAGATAGGCGCCGAGCCGGTGATTGAACTGTGTTGCAGCGCGGCCTTCAAACAGGCTGCGCACACCGAGCGTCTCGTCCACATAATGCGCAGGGATCAACTCCCCCGCCATGAGCGGCCAATCGGTATAGCTGCGCCCGGCATCCAGTCCGGCAACCAGAGCCCCGGTCAGCATCTGCACACTGGTCAGGCCCAGCAGGGCCAGCGCCAGCAGCCGCAAGGGCGGCGGCATGCTGACCCGTTGCCGCTCGCTCAAATCGAGCCAGAACCAGGTCGTGATCGCAATAATCAACAGCGCCAGACCGAAATGTGTCATCAGCCGATATGGCGCCACGTCCAGGCGATCGGTTTCGCCAATCCCGCTGGCCACCATCCACCAGCCGATAAAGCCCTGAAGCCCGCCCAGCGCGATCAATACACCCAGCCGCGTAGCCCACTTCTTTGACATCCAGCGCATGGCAGCGAACCACAGGAACCCGCCAATCGCGACCAGCCCAATCAGGCGTCCAAACAGGCGATGACCCCATTCCCACCAGTAGATGAACTGGAACTCGGCCATGGTCATATTGTAATTTTGCTGCTGGAACTCGGCGGTCGTCTTGTATTTCTCGAACTCGCTGAGCCAGGCCGCCTCGCTCAACGGGGGCAGCGATCCCTTGATCGGCGCCCATTCGGTGATCGAGAGCCCGGAATCGGTCAGACGCGTCGCGCCGCCGATCAGGATCATGGCATAGACCATCAATCCGATCAGGATCAGCCAGCGTTGCATCCAGCGTGCGGCGACAGGAGAGGTTGCGTCAGGCATTCTGGGCTCTATTTGACGTTCTGTTCGCGAACAACAACCGGCCACACGGTCGCAGGATGAAGGAAATCGCAGTTCATGCCTCAAGCGCAGCGCAGACTTGTCGCCAGCCTCATCCTGCTTGTGTTTCTCGGCCTCTGGGTCTGGGGCGCCGCAACCATCGGTACCATGCTGGCCAAAGCGCCGAAATGGATAAGCCTGATCTTCTTCATTGTCGCCGGGATTGGCTGGGCGGTGCCGTTAAAGCCGGTCTTCAACTGGATGAACTCAGCGCCGGATCGGGATGCGAATGAGGATTCGTTCTGACGCGATGGCCATCCATACCAAAGCGCCTCACAGGGCTTCGGCCTTGAGGGGATGAAAAGGCAAGGCGCGCTTGTTTCAAACGCGGAACTGAACTGCCTTCCTTTCGGAGAGGCTTTTAAGCGCCTGAAACCAAGCGCGCCTGCGATGGCATATTATC
>JBCCCT010000282.1:0-2502 GCA_039033355.1 Pseudomonadota bacterium
ATGGCGCTGATGACGCCGGTCCTGAAAGCCTTCCTGACCGATCGCGGGTTCAAGATGGCCAATGAGGCGCTGCAAATTCATGGCGGTTCCGGCTTCACCCAGGAATGGGGTCTGGAACAGTTCGTTCGCGATTGTCGGATCACGCTGATCTATGAAGGCACGAATGGCATTCAGGCGCTCGACCTGGTGGGCCGCAAACTGGCCTCCAATGGCGGCCGCGCGGTGTTCAGCTTCTTTGCCGAGATGGATGACTTTATCGGCACGCATGAAGGCGATGCCGAACTCGAACCCTTCATTGAGGGTCTCAAGACGGCCAAGGCGCAGCTGCAGGATGGCACCAATTGGCTGATGCAGAATGGCATGAGCGATTTCAACAATGCCGGGGCTGCGTCGTCTGACTATTTGCAACTCTTCGGTCTGACCGCGCTGACCTATATGTGGGCGCTGATGGCGAAAGTCGCGATTGAGAAAAAAGGCGATGATCCGTTCTATGAAGACAAGGTCCTGACCGGGAAGTATTATGTCTCCCGGGTCCTTCCGGAAGCGGCGTCGCATCTCGCCAAACTGAAAACCGGCGCCGAACTGATGATGGCGATGCCCGCCGACCGGTTCTAGGCATACACTCACAATAGCGGCCAATCCGGCGAGGATTGGCCGCTTTCATATGCAACTTCCCGTAACGTCACGACTGGTCAAAACACGCTTTTCGACCTATGTTGACGTGAACGTAAACGTCATAATCTCACGAACGGAGCCCGCTCATGTCTGATGTCCTCGATGTACCGCTGTCTGAATGGCGTCAGGATGAGGAGATCAAGATCTTCAATGACGCGGTCGAACAGTTCTTCGTTAAAGAGCTGAAGCCGCATGTTGAAGAGTGGCGCGAAGCGGGCGCGGTGCCGCGTGAGGTCTGGTATCAGGCCGCGGAGCAAGGCCTTCTTCTGGTCTCGGCGCCGGAAGAGTATGGCGGCGCCGGCGGCGACTTCCGCCATGATGCGGTGATCATCGAACAGCTGGAAAAGCAGGGTATTGCCGGCTTTGGCATCGGCCTGCACAATGCCATCGTTGCGCCCTACATCATTCATTACGGCTCGGACGAACAAAAACAGCGTCTCCTCCCCAAGCTCGCCTCTGGTGAGCTGGTCTGCGCCATTGCGATGACAGAGCCAGGCACGGGGTCTGATCTTCAGAATATCAAGACCACGGCCAAGAAAGACGGCAATGGCTATGTGATCAATGGCTCCAAGACCTTCATCACGAACGGTCAGACCGCCAATCTGGTTCTGGTCTGTGCCAAGACGGATCCCACCAAGGGCGCCAAGGGCATTTCGATCATGATGGTCGAGACGGATGAAGTTGAAGGCTTCGAGCGTGGCCGCAATCTCAAGAAGATTGGTCAGCCAGCGGCAGACACGTCAGAACTGTTCTTCAATGATGTGAAAGTGCCCGCTTCGGCCCTGCTCGGCCCGGAAGAAGGCCAGGGCTTTATCCAGCTGATGCAACAGCTGCCGCAAGAGCGCCACATCATCGGCATTCAGGGCATTGGCATGATCGAGCGTGCGATCCAGGAAACGGTCGCCTATGTCAAACAGCGCAAGGCGTTTGGCGGCACGATCATGGATTTCCAGAACACCCAGTTCAAACTCGCCGAATGCAAGACCGAAGCGACAGTGGCGAAAGTCTTCGCCGATCATTGTACTGAGCTGCTTCTGAAAGGCGAACTAGATGCCGCGACCGCGTCCATGTCGAAATACTGGATCTCGGATCTGCAGTGCAAGATCATTGATGAATGTCTGCAGCTGCATGGCGGCTGGGGCTATATGGATGAATATCCAATTGGCCAAATGTACCAGGATGCCCGTGTTCAGCGCATCTATGGCGGCGCCAATGAAGTGATGAAAATGCTGATCGCGAGGACGCTTTGATTTTTTCGCCTTGGAATAGATGGGGAGCGATTTTGTTTGGCCTTCTAGGAGCCGCGGCTCTGGGGCGCGCAATCGTCCAACACGATGGCGATACCCAATCGACCGAATTGGCAATCAACTACGCCCTGGGCGCAGCGTTTGTTGGAATGGCGGCCCTCATCGCTCGGTCCAAGCCCAAAAACAAGTCGGAGCGATAATGCCTGACGATTCCCACCTCCTCGCGGAAACTTTTCCTCAGCCGGCCGAGAGTTCCAAATCGCTCGGCTTCAAGCTGATTTCCCTCGACATGAGCAAGATGGAAACCCGTGTGGCGTTTGACGGCAAAAAGGCATTCACCAATCCCGCCGGCTATATTCAGGGCGGGTATCTGTCGGCCATGCTGGACGATACGATTGGCATGCTGGCGACGATGAAGACGGGCACACGCGCCTTTCCCTCGACCATCGACCTGCACACAACCTTTTTACGACCCGTGAGAGTCGGCGCGATTGAAGTCGCCGCCCGGCTTCGCAACATTGGTCGACAAGTGATTTTTGCGGAAGCGGATCTCTATGACTCGCGCGGCAAGGAAGCTGCG
>JBCCCT010000283.1:0-2471 GCA_039033355.1 Pseudomonadota bacterium
AGCAGATTGACGCAAACCGCGCCGGACAGATTGCAATCCTGGGCTCTGGCTTCCATCCCCATCACTTCGCCAATGCGTCGTTCAAGATCGCGGTCCCAGCTGGCGCCGCGTGCCATTGTGCAGGGGAAGCAGGTCGAGTTGCCCCGTGCCACGCCGCGCGGACCGTCGGTGAAGTAAAGGGCAGGGACGCCCAGTCGATCAATGCCGCCGCCCGCACGATACGGTTCAGCGCCCCAGACGCCCCCCGTTCGCGCCATGGACTCGAAGAAGCCGCGCCCAGACATCATGCCAACTTTTTCTTCCAGGGTGGCTTCTGCCAGGATGTCGGTAATGAGACCCTCTATGTCCTGTTCCGAGAGCCCCTTTTGCGGTGAAAAGTCTCGTGTGCCAGCTTGCCCGTCCATCCTGTGTCCTTTGAAGTCACGCCTGGCATTGCCAAGGCATAGGTTACTCATATATTATCCAGATGGATAGTAATGTGCGAAATCAAATTGGCAACGGTTTGAGTCTGTTAGAAGTTTGATGTTATGCGAGACATATTATGAGCACTCTGGAACAGAAAACGAAGGCGCCCAAACGCCCGGCCCGTTCGCGTGCGGATATCCTGCAGGCCGCCCTGGAGGAATTCGCAGAGCGAGGATTTGACGGCGCGACCGTGCGCGGGATCGCGGCCAGAATTGACCTGACCCACGGCATGATCCGCTATCACTATGATAATAAGGAACAGCTCTGGTTCGCCGCAGTCGAACACCTGTTTGAGCGTCAGTTCGAGTTTTTGAAATTCTCAGACGCCGAAGAGCTGGAATTCCCTCGCGGGACGCGTGCGCGGTTTGCGAAATTCCTCCGGCGCTATGTCTATTATTGCGCGAAATATCCCGAGCATGCCCGGATCCTGATGCAAGAGACCGTCAGCCCGACGCCGCGCATGCGCAAGGCGCTCAAACAGCAATTGCGCGAGCCGCATCAGACGGCGGTGGAAGAGATCCGCCTGCTGCAAGAGAATGGCGTATTGAAGATGGATGCACCGCCGGCCTCGATCATGTACATGATTTCGGGCGCGTGTCAGAATCTGTTTGCGCTGGCGCCTGAGGTCAAAGTGACGCTCGACTATAATGCGCTGTCGCGCCAGGCCATCGAAGACCACGCTGACCTCATCGTCGCCACCTTCGTTCCCGAATGAATGTGTTTTCGCCCGGCGCATGACGCACCGTCGCGTCATGTCTGAAATTATCCAATTGGATAAAATCTTGAACGCATTATGCTGCCCCTCGTAAGGCGGACCCTGGCGGTCCGGAATGGTGAGGGGCGACCTTAATGCTAGCGCAAACTGATCGACTGAAGAAGCGGACCATTGCGGCCTATGGTGTCGGCGATTTGGGGTTCAATCTCTTCTACACGACGCTCAGCCTGTTCCTGCTCATCTATTATACAAATGTCCTCAATATCGCGCCGGTGACGGCAGGTCTGATGGCGGCGGGGCCCGTACTTTGGGACGCGATTACGGATCCGATCATGGGACTGATTGCGAGCCGAACGAAAACTCGGTTCGGCGCGTATCGGCCTTATATCCTGTTTGGGGCGCCGCTTTGTGGATTGAGTTTCGTGGCCATGTTCGCTGCACCGGTCTTGTTTCCCTCTGCCATAATCGCGTCGAGCGTCATCGCGCATCTCCTGTTCCGGACGCTCTATACTGTGGTCAATGTCCCTTACACGGCAATGACTGTCGTGCTCTCACAAAACAGCAAGGAGCGAGGATACCTCGCCGCATCGCGCATGATTGGCGCCATGATAGCTGGCTTGATGGCGGCCGTCCTAATGTTTCCGCTGGCAGAGGCCTTCGGCGATGGCGACACTCGCCTCGGCTTCGTCTGGGTGGCTGCGCTGTATGCGGCGATTGCGACAATTGCGATGTTGATTGTCGGACTCTCCACGCATGAAACAGAGGTCGCGCCAGGGACATCGACCCAACTTTCCTTCCGGCAAACCCTGCGCTTTCTGAAAGGGAATACAGTGTTCTGGGTGCTCGCGTCGGCAATCTTTCTGGGATCGATTGGCAGCACGATTGGAATCAATTCGCTGAACTACTATGTCGCCGACTATGTCGGTGCGCCGGGAGAGCAGGGGCTGGTCCTGTTGCCGCTTCTGCTGGGCTTCGGCTTTTCCATTCCGGTCTGGACCTGGGTCGCGACCAAGACCTCCAAAGCCCGAACCTGGCTGATTGCTGGTGTGCCCAGCGTTCTGGTCAGCCTTGTCCTGTTCGCTTCGGCGCCAAGCACGCTGGAACCGCTCGCCGCCCTGGTTTTTGTGAAAGGCCTGTTTGCCGGCGCGACGCCTGTCTTGCTCTGGTCGATGGCGCCAGACACGGTTGAGTTTGGGGAATGGCAGAGCGGTGTCAGAGATGAAGCAATTGGCTTCGGGTTGATTCAATTGGCGCTCAAATCAGCCAGCAGTCTGGCGGCCTTTGTGCTCGG
>JBCCCT010000284.1:0-2328 GCA_039033355.1 Pseudomonadota bacterium
ACATTATGGGAAATATCGGGCCTGGATCATTGCGGCAAAGCCCGTTCAGTGACCAGGTGACGGTTATCAAACGAAATCAGTGCTTTGGAATGGTACGCCCAACAGGATTCGAACCTGTGACCTACTGATTAAAAGTCAGTTGCTCTACCAACTGAGCTATGGGCGCATCCGAACGGCCCACATAGTTGAGTGCCCGGCTGGGGTCAACGATTTTTGCAGTGGAATTGGCGCCTGAGACTGTAATCTTGTCATTCCAGTCAGATGGTCGCAAATTCGGACAATGAAACCAATCCTTCCTCTCCTGGCTTTTTGCCTTCTCTCCGCCGCTTGCGCGACCAATACCAATCAAACAGTGGATACAGCCGAACCGACGCCCAACGCCACGGATCGCGCCATACAGCAGTCACAAGACGGATTTGGCGACGCAGCACTGTCGCCGCTCGAAGACGTCAACCTGAAACGCGACAAGATCCCGGAAGAGTTCAAGGACATTCGCAATCCTTATGCCGTCGATCCAGACACCTCCTGTGATGCAATCGCCAAGGAAGTAAACACGCTCGATGGACTACTCGGTCGGGATTGGGACATCCCACCACCGGACGAGAAAGGCGTCAGTGATCGCGCGGCGGACGGCGCCTCGACGGCTTTTCTCGATGCCGTCTCATCTGGCGCGTCAGGCTTCATCCCCTATCGCGGGATCGTGCGAACTGTAACCGGCGCGAACAGCCATGCCACAAAAGTCCGCAAGGCCTATGAGCGTGGCTCGCATCGCCGGACCTTCCTGAAAGGCATTGGCTTGATGAAAGGCTGTTCCTATCCGGCGGCCCCCCTGCCACTGCCTGAAGAAGATCCGCGCGTGGTATTCCGCTAGACGTTAGGCCGCATCTCGTGGGCTCGACTTGGTCTGCGCCCAGCGCGTGGACAGATCGGCTCTCAAGGCCTCGAACGTGCCAGCAGCGATCGACTCGCGCATGGTCTGCATCAGCGCCTGGAAAAACGCGATATTATGCCAGCTGAGCACCATGGAACCGAGATATTCGCCAGCGCGGATCAAATGATGCAAATAGGCTTTCGTATAGTCTAGGCTTGCAGGACACGGCACGGATGGATCCAGTGGACTCGTATCCTCGGCAAAACGGGCATTTTTTAGATTGATCGGTCCGTCCCAGGTCCAGGCCTGGCCATGTCGGCCAGCGCGCGTGGGGAGCACACAATCAAACATATCAATGCCGCGCGCCACGGCTTCGACCAGGTCAATCGGCTTGCCGACGCCCATCACATAGCGTGGGAAATCGACCGGCAGATGCAGGACGGTCATATCAATGGTTCGGCACATCTGATCATGCCCTTCGCCCACGGCGAGTCCGCCCAGCGCGATGCCACCAAATCCCTGGCTGGCCACGGTTTTGGCAGAGGCTTCCCGGAGGTCCGGATAGTTCGAGCCCTGGACGATGCCGAACAGCGTTTGTGCATCACGTTCACCAAAGGCTTCGAGCGAGCGCGCGCCCCAATCTGCCGACAGTCGCATCGAGCGGTCAGCCTCGTCATGGCTGCAAGGATAATCGGTACATTCATCGAGCTGCATGGAAATGTCGGCGCCAAGCAGATCGGCCTGAATTTCGATACTCCGCGCCGGAGTCAGTCGGTGTTCCGAACCGTCTATATGGCTGCGGAACGTGACGCCATCAGCATCCATCTTGCGCAGCTGTGACAAGGACCAGACCTGAAACCCGCCACTATCGGTCAGCATCGGGCCAGACCATTTGCTGAAAGCGTGCAAGCCGCCCAAGCGCTGAACCCGCTCGGCGCCCGGGCGCAGCATCAAGTGATAGGTATTGCCCAGAATGATATCGGCGCCAGTCTGCTTGACCTGGTCCATATACAGCGCCTTGACCGTGCCAGCGGTGCCCACGGGCATGAATGCGGGCGTGCGAATATCACCGCGCGGCGTCTTGAGGACGCCGGTTCGCGCGGCACCGTCCGTGGCGCTGATCTCAAACGGGAAACGCGCCATTAGATCAGCATCTCCAGATCCAGGACGCGCAATAGTTCCGTGCGTGCGGTTACGCATTCCTCGGCAAAGCTCGGATCAGCAAGGTCTGCACTGGACAGACGATCGCGATATGTCTTCCGCACAACATCCTGGAGCGCGTCAATCCGGGCTTCATCAAGCAAGACCCCCTGATGACAGGCCGCCCGTTCTTCCGGCGTCATGACCACGCGCAGACGCAAACAGGCTGGACCGCCACCATTGCGCATGGACTGGCGGACATCGACATATTGCACCCGGCCAATCGGCCCATTGCCCTGGACCAGACGCTCACAATA
>JBCCCT010000285.1:0-2182 GCA_039033355.1 Pseudomonadota bacterium
CTTCGAGATCAAGGGCCAGCCCATCACCAATGGATCCCTCGCCTTCAAAGGCAATATCGCTGGCCACGACAATGTCATGTGCGACCGCTATAAGGCCGCCGGCTTTACGCTGTTCGGCCAGACAACGAGTCCCGAATTCGGCCTCACCACGACAACCGAAAGCCTGCTCTACGGCGCGACGCGCAATCCCTGGGACACAAGCCGGACATCCGGCGGGTCTTCCGGCGGCGCCAGTGCGGCCTGCGCCGCGGGTGTGATCCCGCTCGCCCATGCCAGTGATGGCGGCGGTTCAATCCGGATCCCAGCGGGCTGTACCGGTCTGTTCGGGATGAAGCCCTCGCGCGGACGCACGCCAATGGGGCCTGCGACGACGGAAGGCTGGAACGGCCAGTCCACCGTGCATGCTGTGTCGCGCAGTGTTCGCGACAATGCCGCGCTCCTCGATGCCACGCATGGCCGCGAGATTGGCTCGCGCTATGTTGCACCTGAGCCGGAGAGCAGTTTTCTCAGCGCCCTGGACAGCGACCCCAAGCCGCTCAAAATCGCCCTTTGGACCACCGCACCAAATGGCACGACGCCGGACCCGGATGCGCAGGCTGGTCTGGATGCGACCCGCGCGCTGCTGGAATCGCTCGGTCATCATGTCGAAGAAGCCGGTCCGCAACTCGATGGTGAGGTCCTGGGCAAAAGCCTGGTCATGACCGTTTCCGCGGCGATCGCGATGGTCATGGAAGCCCGCGGCGAAGCGCTGGGGCGAGCGCTGGGACCAGAAGATATGGAGCCGGTCACCGCCCGCTTCGTTGAGTTTGGCAACAGCATCCCGATGAAAGAATTGATGAAGGCCACTCAGGCCTCGATCACGGCCGGTTTGCAATATGAGCATTTCCTGGTCGATGGCGGCTATGACATGGTCTTGTCGCCAACCATATCACGCGTGCCGGACAAAATCGGCGTCCTGTCCCTCGCGCCGGATGATATTGACGCCTATACGCTCGCCGCCACCACCTTTGCACCCTGGTGCGCGATCTCAAATCAGGCTGGATCCGCCGCCATGTCTGTGCCGCTGCATTGGACTGCAGAGAACCTGCCCATTGGCATGATGTTTGGTGCCCGGTGCGGTAATGAGTGGGAGCTCTATCAATTGGCTGGACAATTGGAACGCGCCGCGCCATGGGCAGATCGTCGCCCGCCCGTCTGGGTGGGCTAAGGGAGGACGAGACTGATGAAAACGCATACAGGCGGCTGTCATTGCAAGGCGGTGCGCTTTGAAGTCGACCTGCCCGACGCGTTCGAGGTCGAGGACTGCAATTGCTCCATCTGCGCGATGAGCGGCAATATTCATGTCATTGTTCCGGCTTCGCGGTTTCGGCTGATCAAGGGCGAAGATCAGCTGACCGAGTACACGTTCAATACGGGCGGCGCCAAACACCGCTTCTGCAAAACGTGCGGGATCAAGAGCTTCTATGTGCCGCGGTCCAATCAGGATGGCTTTGCCGTTACTTGGCGCTGCCTCGACAATTGGATGGATCTCGACGTGACGATCAACAAGTTTGACGGCCAGAACTGGGAAGCCAACGCGGCGTCCCTGGCGCACAAGTCGAAAGACTAGTCGCGGTCCCTGAACGGCGCACGCCGTCGTTCACCGGGACCGATTCGTCCGCGAGCGCGCTGATTGAAATCCTGCATGATGGCGCGCCGTTGTTCGACACTCAGGGAACCGAACTGTTCCGCCAGAACATCATGCATGCGGGCTTTCATCGCCTCATCCGCTTCCCGCATGGCGGCAAAGCCGGCCTGCACCGCGTCGGCATCATATGGATCAGCCGCGAGCAGCCGCCCGAGCTGTTGCCGCGCATCTCGCAATTTGATGCGCTCCTGGCGCGTGTCGGCAAACGCCCGCCGGAAGGCCTGACGTACGACGCGGCGTTGATCACTAGGCACGGCCTGATCGATCCCGCGCATCAGGGCTTGTTCACTGCCGCCGCCGCCAACGGGAGGTCCGGCGCGTTTCTGGCCCAGGCCACCGCCGATCAAAAGACCAACCAATAGCGCATTTGCCATCAGCGAGGCGATCAGCCAGATCGGCAAACGGGTTTTCGGATTCTCGCTCATCGACTACTCCGTCCCCAACCAGTCTTCGCCGTTCTCGACGCCAAAAGCGGCATAATAAGCGAGATCGGCC
>JBCCCT010000286.1:0-2180 GCA_039033355.1 Pseudomonadota bacterium
CTGCTTTATCTCAATCAAGGGGGCGCCGGCTTCACCGAAGACGCGGCCACAGCGGGGCTCGCCTTCACCAAGAATGCGACGGAGACCTATCGACAAAGCGGCCCGGTCTTTGCCGACATGGACGGCGATGGTGATCTGGATCTGTTTATCGGCGGCCTGGAAGGCGATCCATCGCAAGTGTTCAGCAATGATGGCACGGGCCGTTTCACAGATGTGACCGCGGGCTCAGGCTTCGACTTCATGTCGTCGCCTTATACGATCTCGGCCGCACTGGGCGATTATGATGGCGATGGCGACCTCGACATGGCGATGGCACATTGGGGCACACCCCGCAATCAGAACAACCCCGGCGAAACAGAAACGCTTTGGCGCAATGACAGCACGTTAACGAAAATTGCCTTCACCGCCATCAGCGCGCCGGCCGGTATTTCAACCGAAATCGGGCTTGACCGCAGCGGCGGCGTCCTTGGCGAGGATCATGATTATACGTTCGCGCCCGGCTTCGCTGATATTGATGGCGACGGCGATCAGGACCTGCTCAGCGTCGCGGATTTCGGCTCGTCGCGTGTCTTTCTCAATGATGGCGATGGTACGTTCACCAACATCACGGATCCGACCCGGATTACGGACACAAATGGCATGGGCTCTGCGATTGGGGATTATGATGCGGATGGCGATATGGACTGGTTCGTGTCCTCGATTAACGGCAACCGGTTGTATCAGAATACAGGCGGGGATTTCTCATTCCCGACTGAAGCCGCCGATGTCGCCCAGGGCGGCTGGGGTTGGGGATCCTGTTTTGCCGATTTCAATGCGGATGGACGGCTGGACATCTACCAGACCAATGGCTGGGATGTCGGCGCAGACCCGGCAAACTCGCCTTATGTCGATGATGCCTCCCGCCTCTGGATGGCAAATTTAGACGGCTCGTTTGAGGACATGGCGACGGCTTCGGACATGCGCGACATCGAGCAAGGCCGCGGCGTGATCTGCGATGATTTTGACGCAGATGGCGATGTCGACGTGCTGCTTTTAACGCTCGATGATCAACAGGCTGCGATGCTATGGAGCAATCAGTTGAGCGGCGGCAATACATTGTCCGTGAGGCTTGAGGGCGTGGCGCCGAACACTTTTGCGGTTGGCGCCCAGATCTCGACCACAGTCGGGACCGAGACGCAAACGCGTCTGGTCGGGATCAACTCGAATTTCATCTCGCACAATTCGACGCGGCAATATTTCGGGTTTGACGATGCGACCAGCATCGACACTTTGCGCATTTCATGGCCGGACGGCGCGGTGACGGAGTTGAGCAATGTCGACACCAATCAGATACTGACGATCCGACATCCGGATCTTTGACCCCCAGCGTCCCGCTCTAGGGCTAGGCGCAATTGCAGCGTGACGGCGCGCCGGGCCGGGGCTAAAGACATGTGATGGATGATTCACCTGTCTCCAACTTGCCGGAACTGACCGTGTCCGAACTCTCGGCGGCCGTGAAGCGGACGATCGAAACGTCTTATGATCACGTTCGGGTTCGCGGCGAACTGGGCCGCGTCACCATTGCCAGATCGGGCCACATGTATGCCGACCTGAAAGACGACAAGGCCGTTCTCAATACGATCATGTGGAAAGGCCAGGTCTCGCGGCTCAACTTCAGACCGGAAGAAGGCCTGGAAGTCATCGCGACCGGGCGCATGTCGACCTATCCCGGGCGCTCCAATTATCAGCTGATCGCCGACAGCCTGCGGCCCGCCGGGGTCGGCGCGCTGATGGCGCTATTGGAAGAGCGCAAGAAGAAACTGGCCGCAGAAGGTCTATTCAGCCCGGACCACAAGAAGCGCCTGCCCTTTTTGCCACAGACGGTCGGCGTGGTGACCTCACCGACCGGCGCCGTCATTCGCGATATCCTGCACCGTATTCGCGACCGGTTTCCCGTCCGGGTCATCCTGTGGCCTGCGCTGGTCCAGGGGGACACGGCTGCGCCGCAAATCGTTACCGCCATTCGCGGGTTTAACGCCATGCCGGAAAGTGATCGACCAGATGTGCTGATTGTCGGTCGGGGCGGCGGATCGATCGAAGATCTCTGGCCGTTCAATGAAGAAGAGGTCGTGCGCGCCGCATTTGAAAGCACGATCCCGCTCATCTCAGCCGTCGGGCACGAGACTGATACGACCCTGATC
>JBCCCT010000287.1:0-2125 GCA_039033355.1 Pseudomonadota bacterium
CGCCTCCTTGCCGCCGAGCCGCACGCGGGCCCGTATCGGTCTGTTCGGCGGCAGTTTCGATCCGCCCCATAGCGGGCATTTGCATGTCGCAGAGACAGCGATGAAACGTCTGGGCCTGGATCAGGTCTGGTGGTTTCCGACACCTGGCAATCCGTTGAAAGAAGCCCCCAGCGATTACGCCGCCCGGTTTGAGGCCGTCAGGGACCTGACCCGTCATCATCGCAAGTTCCGCGTCAGCAATGTCGAGAAACAGCTGAACCTACGCTACACGATTGATCTCGTAAGACTGCTCAAACAGCGCTGCCGCGAGGCACAACTGGTCTGGATCATGGGCGGCGATAGTCTGATGACCTTCCATTATTGGAAGGATTGGCGGGCACTGACAGAGCTTGTTCCGATTGCAGTCGTCGCGCGCCCCGGGTTCGAAATTGCGGCGCAATCCAGCCCGTTTGCGAACGCACTAAAGCACAGCCGCGTGCGGGACGAAGCCGGACGGGTTTTACTCGCACAGGACACCCCGGCCTGGGTCTACTTACCCGCGCCGCTTAATGCGATTTCCTCGACCCAGATTCGCAATAACCAATAGAGGCAAAACCGAACTAGTTGACGCCAACGAACTCAACGGCGCTACGCGCTTGCGAGAGCAGTTCAACTTCATTGTCACCGCGCGCGCCGTCGACCCAATAGCATGCAGCGTTCTTGGACGTTTGACGCGTGTTTTCAGCGACCGCAAAACCCATTGCTGGATAATCTTCTTCCCAGATCACGAAGTGCCATTGCGCCTCATAGACCGGGGCCGGTGTCGACGCGTCGTCTGGATGCAGCCAGGAGTCGTCTACGAACCCTTCAAGCATGTTGGGAATCGATCCGTAGAATTCCAGTTGTATCACTTCGTCTTCCGGAGTCTTTGGATCCGAGGCCTGATTTTCATCAGGCGCCAACTCAACCTCTGATACGAGATAGCAAACCACTCGGTCGTCTGGGTGGAACAAGACACCGGCGAGAGAATGCTCAGGATCTGGTCGGCCGAACAGGCTGTAATAGGAAAGCGCAGGGAGCGATGAATACTCATACAATTCCCAATCCGCAGGCTGACGATATCGAATATGGCGTCCTGGGCTGATCAATTCGCGCGCAGGATTTAATCCCATTTCGTGAGGCAGGATTTCAGGCACGGCGTGATCTTCCGGCGCACCAAACTTGGATTCGAATTCAACACACGCAGCCAGGCAAATTAGTGTCCCCAACACTAATTTCTTCATTCGCATATGAAACCATAGCCAGGTTAACGCGATTTATATATGGCCAAGAAAATTTCACACACTTCAGATGGTTCCTACGATTGAGACTGCGGCATGACGAATCTGCAAATCTTCACCACAGGAGGCACGATCGACAAAGTCTACTTTGACGCTCTGTCAGAATTCCAGGTCGGGGAGTCGCCATTGGACGCGATCCTGCGGGAGGCCAATGTCGGGTTCGACTATGCGCTGACCTCGCTGATGCGGAAAGACAGTCTGGAGCTCACAGATACAGACCGCGATGCGATCAAAGACGCGGTTACCGCCTGCACCTGTGATCGGATCCTGATCACGCATGGCACGGATACAATGGCGCAAACCGGTCAGCATCTGATGCCTTGTGCCGACAAGACCATTGTCCTCACCGGCGCCATGCAACCCGCACGGCTGCGCTCGACGGACGCCATTTTTAATGTCGGGTTCGCCATCGCCGCGGCGCGGCTCCAGCCGCCGGGTGTCTATCTGGCGATGAATGGTCAGGTATTCCCGGCCGATCAGGTACGGAAGGATCGCGACGCGGGACGCTTCGTGGGTGCTGAATAAGACAGAACCTGCCGGACCTATTTCGTTTGCAATTGTGTCAAGCGTTCGCGCACAAGACCGCGCCGCCGTCGGCTGACCGGCACGGCGAGACCCGACCGGGTCGGAATTTGAGTTGAGCCGGCATCCAGCTGAAAATCAGAGATGATCTGATCGATCGCCACCCACCAGGAACGATGCGTCCGAATACCTGGATAGGCACTCAAAGCGGCCATCGCATCTTCCATACTCATCAGCACCAGATCGTCGCCAGCATCGGTATGGACCCGCAGATAATGTCCCTC
>JBCCCT010000288.1:0-2002 GCA_039033355.1 Pseudomonadota bacterium
GCTGAATACAGGCTCCAAGACGCTCTATATCGCGCTTTGGTTGGTGCTCGCCTTTGCAGGGGCCGGTACTTTGCCGATCACATTCACACGGCCGGTGGCGAACTGGTTCAAGGACAATCGCGGGATCGCACTCGGCATCGCCTTGATTGCCACCGGCGTCTTCGGGGCGCTTGCCAAGTTTGGCTCTCAATACATCGTCTCGAACGAGGCGTTCCACTTTGTTGGCGGGTCTGGCTGGCGCTCGGCTTACGTGTTGCTGGGTCTGTTGCCGATCGTCATCGCGCTGCCCCTGTCTTATCTCAGCTTGCGGGATGTCAGCGACGAACCTGCCAGCGAAGCCAGCATTGTCGACATGAAATATCCCATCCTCGGGATTGCACTGCTCGGCACGATTGGTCTGGTCTGGATGGTGATCAGTCAGGTCGTGCCGCTGATCGGGCAGAACGGGCTGCGGCTGGAATACGCGATGGCGTTCGCGTTCTGCGGGCTGGTCTTCATTCCGGTGCTGATGATGATGGTGCTGGATATCAAGAAATCTCCGCCGCAAGTTGAAGAAGGACAGGCGGTTGAGCTGCCCGGCATGACCTTGCCGCAGGCCTTGAAAGAGTGGCGGTTCTGGCTGCTGGCGATTTCCTTTGTCCCAATCTCTTATGCGATCGGGGCGATCATCCCGAACATCGAGCGTGTCTTGCGGGCGAATGAATTCGGCATGGATGAAGCGGTCGGATTGGCGACGCTGACCGGCCTCGCAGTCCTGGGGGGACGCATCATTGGCGGCTATCTTATTGACCGCTTCTGGGCGCCAGGCGTGGCCTTCTTCTTCCTGGCGTCGCCGGCGATTGCCTTATGGATGCTGGCACAGCCGGGCGTGACCCCAACAACAGCGACGATCGCGATCCTGATGATCGGCTTTGGCGCCGGGGTCGAGTATGACTTCATGGCCTATATGGTCTCGAAATATTTCGGAATGAAATCCTACTCGGCCATTTATGGCGCGATCTATGGGTTCTTTGCCCTGGGCGCCGGGCTTGGGCCCAGCATCATGACCGATATTGCGGATGGACGCGGGATCCACTTCCTCGGAATCAATCTCGGAATTCTGCCAGGTCAGGATTGGAATTTCACGTTGACCAGTGCGGCCATTGTGCTCTTCGTCTCAACGATCCCGCTGCTCTTCCTCGGCAAGTATAAATACACAGACGGCCACTAGACCGCCTGCGACGCATCCAGCTTGCCGAGCACCAGATCTGCGCTGTCTTTCGGGAACGCGTCCATGAAGCCATAGCCCCATTGCGGGCATTCAATGATCTCACCATTGCGCATCATGCCGTCCGCGCGGCGAGTGCATTCGGTCAGGTCATCCGTCGGGTTCAGCAAGGTGATCCGATGCGGCAGCTTTGCCAGCGCTTCATCAAACGGTTTGCCCCAGGCAAAGGCTGCGACATGGCCCCATTCATAAGCCTCACCGCCCATCATGTTCATATACATGGACCGGTCCATCATTTCCAAAGTCTGGCCCGGGCCCTGGCGTTCAATGATCCGGTCCCAGCTGATCTTGAACCGTGTGTGCGCCGCGTCGAGCGGGATAGGCGTGAACATGTCCTTGAACATCTCACGTTCTTCATCGGTGAGGATCGCGGCTGAAATCATCGCAACGGCATGGACACGGTCGCCCTGGGTCAGCGCCATCTGCGCCGCCACTTTCGCGCCGGTATGATTGCCAAACAGGTCGACGGTCTCGAGACCCAGGCCATCGGCCAGACGCCACATCTCCTCGGCATACATCGGGATCGTGGTCGCGTCTTCGGATGGTGCCGGATCCGACATGCCATAGCCGGGATAGTCCGGCCCGATGACCAGGCGGTCGCGGCTGGCCTCGCGCATGAACGTGTCAAACTCCAGACCACTTTTCGGGCTTTGGTGCAGACAGATCAGGGCCGGTTTGCCGCCATCACTTCGGGCCTCTGCCAGACGGTAATGGATCTGACCAAATGTCCCATCA
>JBCCCT010000289.1:0-1996 GCA_039033355.1 Pseudomonadota bacterium
GCGGCGCTGGAAGCCACCGGCGACGTGGTCCAACCGCTGACGGACGCCTCTGGCGGCGGTATTTACGCGCTGGAACGACCGGGACAAGTCCCGGATATCCGGATGGTTGGACGCCGCGCGGATGCCAGTGGCGGCAACTGGTTGGGCCTGAGAGAACGCGGCGCCTATGCGGTACGCAGTTCGACGAGCCTACCGCTCCTACCCGGCTTGCTGGCGATTGGATTGATCCTGCTGGCCCTGCTGGCGGCGTGGCGACGTGAGGGGCGGTAGAAGCGCCCGCGCCCAAGCAACGTCGCAGGCTTCTTGCGCATAACCGGCTTGGTTTAAGAGCGGCTTTGTGCAGACTGAACGAATGACAGATAAGCGCATCTACGATCTTTGCGTCGTTGGGGCCGGGATCGCGGGCTTGAACGCTTTGTTCGTAGCCAAACAATACTTGCCCGCATCGTCGAAAGTGGCGCTCATTGATCGTCATCCCGGTGCAGGTGGCATGTGGAATTCGACCTATGATTATGTCCGGCTGCATCAGCCCCATGCCATGTTCACCGCAGGCGACATTCCCTGGCGGATCTCAAAACCGGACAGCTATCTAGCGACAGGCAACGAAGTACAAGCGCACCTGGCGCATTGCCTGGAGGTGATCGCGCAGGGTTGGCAGATTGACACCTATTGGAATTGTCACGCCGAGATCGGCGACGAACTCGGTTCAGGTGATGGCATCACCATCGAACTCTCACTGACGCCGGGCAATGATCATGGAATCGCCCGCACCATCGTCGCCAAACAAGTGATCAATGCAAAAGGCCTGGACATTCCTGACATCGCGCCGCTCCAACTCTCTTCAAGAGAGGTTACGAGCACGACTCCTCAAGCCCTTTCAAAACTGCCGCGCGATCATCGTGCCATCTATGTTGTGGGCGGCGGGAAGACCGGAATGGACACGGCATTGATGGCCGCCGAAACGGAGTCAGCGGGACCTGTTTACATGTTGGCCGGCAAGGGCACGCTATTCACCAGGCGCGATCAGTTTTTTCCGACCGGACTACGCCGATATTTCAATCGAACATCGAACCTGAAAACGACCATCGACCTTGTCATGCGGTTCGACGGGTCGGATGCAGATCAGGTGTTTGAGCATTTCAGGACACATTATTCGATCAGCCCAGGCGACCGCGGCGACCATTTTCTGTTTGGCATCCAGTCTGAATCCGAAAGCGCCCGCATTCGCGCAGGAACGCACGCCTTCATCTATGATTATCTGGAAGATGTCGTCGACACAGAAACCGGACCAGAACTGCGATTGAGACATGGGACGGCCAGACCGATGGAGCGTGATGCGATCATTGTGAACTGTTCGGGATATGTCTTTCGGAACGAAGAGCCTGAACCGCCTTTACTATCTTCGGGCGGCAAAATCCTGTCGATCACATCGCGGGAATCCTTCAATTTCCTGTCCAGTGTCTCTGCCTATTTTCTGTCTCACCTATGGTTCAGCGGCAAAATTCGAGATGTGCCCTTCTACATCCTCGATCAGAACGCATTGATGCAAAAGGACCGCAAGACCTGGCAGCTGACCGGCTCAGCGCAGGGCTTGCTCAACGCCATTCTGATCTCCCAGGCGCTGCCTTTTCGCGTGTTTCAACAGTTTGGGCTCGATTTTGACCGTTGGCATCCCTTTTACAAACGCCTCGCCGGATTGATCGACCTGCAATTCCACAACAAGAAATATGCGCAGCATTGCCGCCACGTTCTGGATCAGGTTGCCGCGACTCATGGTGTGATGTGCCGACCGCTCAGCAATGCAAGCCAGTGACGCGCGGCGGCGCTATCCCACCTGAACCAGGCCGCTCAAATTCGCGGCAGACTGGGCCAGATCGCGCACCATGACCCGCGCCATGTCTTGCGGCCCCGGAAACGTGAACCGGTCTGGCGCCACCTGCTCAAAGCCCAGCTCGCCGAAATAGCCTGGCGCGCCAATAATCACCGCAGCCCCCCA
>JBCCCT010000290.1:0-1947 GCA_039033355.1 Pseudomonadota bacterium
CCGGCCATCGTGATCTTTCTGCTTGGCGTATTCGGTGCGATTTTTCTCAAGGACCAGTTTCTGAATTTCGAAGGGCCGCTCGAATATGGCGCCAGTGCCGGCGCCGGAGCCATTGGCGGCCTGGTTGGCGCGATCATAGGCATGGGCCTGTTCCCAAAGAAGGGAGACAAGAATGATTGAAACACCGAACCTGCAAGGCGTCCATCATGTCGCCTATCGCTGCAAGGATGCGAAAGAGACCGTGGAATTCTACCGCGATGTCCTGGGCATGGATTTCCAGCTCGCGATTGCCGAAGACCATGTCCCGTCGACCGGGGCGTATGATCCCTACATGCACATCTTTCTCGATGCCGGGAATGGCAATGTGCTCGCCTTCTTTGAGCTGCCGCAGCAGCCCGACATGGGGCGCGATGAGAACACACCGCAATGGGTTCAGCATATCGCCTTCAAGGTCGGCTCGATGGAGGACCTGTTAAGCGCCAAGGCCCGCGCCGAGGCACATGGCCTCGACGTGCTTGGCCCGACACATCATGGCATTTTCAAATCGATCTATTTCTTCGACCCGAATGGGCACCGCCTGGAACTGGCCTGCGACATCGGCACGCCGGATCAATATGCGGAGCTGAAACGCGTCGCGCCGGACATGCTCGAAGAGTGGAGCCAGACCAAAAAAGCCCCGCGCCACGCCGCCTGGCTGCATGAAAAAATTGCCGAAGAGAGCTGATACATGAAACTCGCCACCCTGAAGAATGGCTCCCGCGACGGGCGCCTGGTTGTTGTCTCGAAAGACCTGACCCGCTGTACCGACGCTGCGCGCATTGCGCCGACGCTGCAGGCGGCCCTGGATGACTGGGAGGCCGCGGCGCCGCGGCTCGCCCGTATGGCGGAAGGCGTCGAGCTGGGTTCTGTTCCAACCTTCCGGTTTCACGAGCATGATTGCGAAAGCCCATTGCCACGGGCGTTTCAATGGGCCGATGGCTCGGCTTATATCAACCATGTCGAACTGGTCCGCAAAGCCCGCGGCGCTGAAGTGCCGGAGAGTTTTTACAATGATCCGTTAATGTATCAGGGCGGCTCCGACGCGTTCCTCGGACCTCGCGATGATATCCCTCTGGGCGACATTGCCTGGGGCTGTGACATGGAAGGCGAGATTGCTGTCATCACAGATGATGTGCCGTTGGGCGTGAGCGAGGCGGACGCCGCGGACCACATCAAACTGGTGATGCTGTGCAATGATGTCTCCTTGCGTGGCCTGATCCCGCCGGAACTCGCCAAGGGCTTTGGCTTCTTCCAATCCAAACCGCCCAGCGCGTTCTCACCGGTCGCGGTGACGCCGGATGAGCTGGGCGTGGCCTGGAAGGATTCGCTGGTGCATCTGCCTTTACGCGTCGACTATAATGGCGCGCCGTTCGGTCGAGCCGAAGCGGCCGTCGATGCCACTTTCTCACTCGCCCGGCTGGTCAGCCATGCCGCCAAGACGCGGCCTCTGACGGCCGGCACAGTGATCGGCTCAGGAACCGTTTCAAACAAGGGCAAAGATGGTGGCCCTGGCAAACCGGTCAGCGAAGGCGGCCTCGGTTATTCCTGCATCGCCGAGATCCGCATGATCGAGAAGATTGCCAGTGGCGAGTTTCAAACGCCCTTCATGAAACCGGACGACACCGTCCGGATCGAGATGATGGATACCGACGGCAAATCCATCTTTGGCGCGATCGAGCAGACTGTGAAAGCCATTCAGTTGAGAGCCGGCTAACGAAACTCAGACTGCAACGCTGCCAGTGCCTCTGATCCCGGATTAAGTTCCGCATACGGAATCTCGTTCAGAGGCCGGTCTTCCATATTCTGCGTCTGGTGCAGGTCCGGCTGGCCTTCATCGAGATAGAGCAGGCCCGTCAGGATCTCATTCGCTGAATCACTTGCCACGGCGCGGCTGAATGCGGCGCCGCG
>JBCCCT010000291.1:0-1897 GCA_039033355.1 Pseudomonadota bacterium
CAACTCGACCTGCTTCCCCTGCACAATGGCACGCGGCGCCAGCTGGGACCGCGATCTTGAACGACGCATTGGCGAAGTGATGGGGATGGAAGCCAGAGCCCAGGATTGCAATCTGTCCGGCGCGGTTTGCGTCAATCTGCTCCGCCACCCTGGCTGGGGCCGGGCTCAGGAGACCTATGGCGAAGATCCCTACCATATGGGCGAGCTTGGCGCCGCGCTGGCCACCGGCATCCAGACGCACAATGTTGTCGCCACTGTGAAACACTATGCGCTGAACTCAATCGAGAATGCACGCTTCAAAGTGAATGTGAAAATCTCGGATCGTGATCTGCGTGAGGTCTACCTGCCGCACTTCAAGCGCATCCTCGACGCGGGCTGCGCGTCCGTGATGAGTGCCTATAATAAAATGAATGGCGAATATTGTGGTCAGCATCGGGAGTTGCTGACCGACATTCTGCGTCATGAATGGGGCTTTGACGGCTTTGTGCATTCAGACTGGATGTTAGGCGTATATGCGCCATATGGGGCATCCGCCGGTCTGGATGTCGAGAACCCGGAGCCCTTGCAGTATGGCCAGAACCTGATCGACGCTGCGAACAATCGCCAGATTGAGCCCTCCGTCATTGAAACCGCGTGCCGTCGCATCCTGCGGGTGACGTACCGGTTCGCTTGTGCGGAAGATCCGTTTGAAGACTATCCGATCGAACTGGTGGCGCGAGACGACAATCGCGCGATTGCGCTCGAGGCGGCAGAGAACTCCGCCGTGCTGCTCAAGAATAATGGCGTTTTGCCGCTTGAAAAATCGCAGAAGGTTGGAGTCTTCGGCGAGCTCGCCAGGCTTGAAAATACCGGCGACCATGGCTCGTCGAAAGTGATGCCGCCTTATGTCATCACCCCTCTGAAAGGCATTGCCGACTATCTTGGCACGCCTGATCTTTCGATCAGCGGGACGGAAACGGATGTAGATGCGGCTGCCGCTGCCGCCAAGGATCTTGATGCCGCAATCGTCGTCGTTGGGACCACAGCCGATCACGAGGGTGAGTGGATCCCCGGCGACATTGGTGCGCAGGCCCTGTTCGGAGACGGTGCTCAAATTCCCGAAGGATTGATGCAGCTCATGTCTGCCATGGCGGAGCAGCGCGAAAAAGAAAACGACAATGCCGGCGCTTTGGGTGGCGGCGGCAATCGGGGCGGTGACCGTGAACGCCTGCGCTTGCCCGATGAGCAAATCGCCTTGGTCCAAGCCATCACTGCGGTCAACCCGAACACGATTATCGTCATCGTTTCAGGCTCAGCGATCCTGTCGCCGGACTGGGGACCGAAAGCCGGTGCGATCCTGCAGACTTTCTACGCAGGCATGGAAGGCGGCAATGCGCTCGCCAAGCTGCTCTATGGCGAAACCAGCCCATCCGGAAAATTACCGTTCAGCGTCGCTGATGATGAAAGCGCCTATCCATTCTTCGACAAGGATGCCGAAGAAATCGAATATGGCAGCCTGCACGGCTACACCCTGTTTGAGAAGAACCAGACCCGGGCGAGCTTCGCATTCGGACACGGCTTATCCTATACGGAGTTTGCGTATCGCGGCCTGAAGGCCCGGCGCGCGCCAGGCGGGATTCAGGCTCAGGTGTCCGTCAGCAATGTTGGAACTGTTGCCGCCACAGAAGTGGCACAGCTCTATATTGGCTTCCCTGGCAAAACCGTGGAACGACCACTCAAGCTGCTCCGTGGATTTGAGCGTGTGCCGCTCGCCCCTTCCGAGACGCGGACCGTTGAGTTTTTCGTACCGGATGCAGACCTGTCCTATTGGTCCGAGAGCGGCCGGTCATGGGTTTTGGAACCCGGCGCGCATAGCGTGTCGGTCGGAGGCAGCAGCGCGGACGACTGTTTGCTAAGC
>JBCCCT010000292.1:0-1818 GCA_039033355.1 Pseudomonadota bacterium
CTGCGCCAATTGTTCAAACCCTTTGCCGCCCAGCAGGGTCATGTGCGCCGTGAATGCCAGCGCGCAAAGTCCGGAATTTGTACAAATATTCGAGGTCGCCTTGTCACGGCGAATATGCTGCTCCCGCGTCGAGAGCGTCAGAACGAAGCCGCGTTCGCCGTCAGCATCCACCGTCTCGCCGCAAAGACGCCCGGGCATCTGCCGAACGAGCTTTTGTGTGCAAGCAAACAGGCCGACATAAGGACCGCCAAAGGTCAATGGATTGCCAATCGACTGGCCTTCGCCAACCGCGATATCTGCGCCCATTTCGCCCGGCGGTGTCACGAGGCCGAGCGAGACCGCTTCCGTGAACACGCTGACCAGCAGCGCTTTTTGCGCATGCGCCGCCTCGGCAACCGGACTGAGATCTGTGACCGTACCGAACACATTTGGTGACTGCCCGATCACACATGCGGTGGTCTCGTCGACATGATCGACCAGCGCCAGCTCGCCATCGATGGCGGGCGTCAGTTCGACGACTTCAATCCCCTGCGCCTCGCACAAGAGGCGGGTCGCGGCGGCATAGTGCGGATGCAGTCCGCCAGACAGGACCACTTTCTTGCGACGAGTCGCGCGGCAAGCCATCACGGCGGCTTCAGCGCAGGCGGTCGAGCCGTCATACATGCTGGCATTGGCGACATCCATCGCGGTCATCGCCGCGACTTGCGTCTGAAACTCAAACAGGGTTTGCAGCGTGCCTTGCGCGATCTCAGGCTGATACGGCGTGTAGGTGGTGAGAAATTCCGAGCGCTGGATGATCATGTCGACGCTGGCCGGGACGTGGTGCTTATACGCCCCTGCCCCGACAAAAAACGGACCTTCGCTTGCGGTTCTATTCTTCGCGGATAGCCGGGACAGATGGCGCTCGACCGCCAGTTCACCCTGATGATCCGGCAGGCCATCAATGGTCCCGGATAGACGCGCGCTCATCGGCACGTCTTCATAGAAATCATCAACCGAGGCCGCGCCGATTGTGTTCAGCATCGCCGCGCGATCTTCTGGTGTTAAAGGAAGATATCTCATGCCTTAAACGCCCTTTGTTAAGAGAAAAAACAGGATGGCCGCGACCGGAAGGCCGACCGCATCCACGAAAGTGATTTTTTGAAGCGGCCCCATGAGCTCGCTATTGAACGCCGCGATGATCAGAAAGGTGACCATGCTGACTGAACCGCCGATCAGGGCGGCCCATCGCAGACCGGGAACGAACGCCGCCGCCAAAAAGGCGCTGCCGACCAAACCGAGCAACACGGCACGATGTTGCAACAGGGTCCGTAAGACCGTGTCCTCAGAGGAGACACCATAGAGCGCGGTGAGCTGGCTCGGCGACATGGCTGCAACCGCGGGCAAGAGGTGGATCGCGGCCAATATGCAGAAGAGGATCGCAACCAGGCTCATGACACATCTCGCTGCATCGCTTCAGCGATCGCCGCCGCATTGCCAGACTGGCTTGTGAGATCAGCGATCACACCAGCGCGTTCGGTTTCGTTTTTGTTTTGGCTGAGCTTGCGAACACCTTTCAGGGCCGTGACATCAATTTCGAATGCGACAATCGCCTGACTGAGACCATCGATATAGGCCTCGGGCGCGTCGGTAATCGCCCATGGGGTTTCCCGTTCGGCTTCCATTTGATCGGATAGAGCTGAAACGCTGGCCCGAATATCGTCGCGTTCAGTTTTGAAGCTGAGGTGGCCCCGGGCTTCGGCAGCGACATAATTCCAGGTTGGAACGACTTTTCCATGCTCCGCCTTGGACGGATAAGCCGAGGCAGACACATAGGCA
>JBCCCT010000293.1:0-1810 GCA_039033355.1 Pseudomonadota bacterium
ACGTCATGGCCTTTGCCGGCATTGTGGTGCCGAACGCGGCCAGCATTGGCGTTCACAGAGCCATGGGATTCAAACTGATCGGCACCTATCCGAATGTTGGCTACAAGCTGGGCGCCTGGCGCGACACGCAATGGTGGGGCAAACCCCTGGCGCCACCGACCGAACCACCCGCGCCGATTCTATCGCTCTCTGAAATCGAACTCGACCTCTAGGATTTCGTCAGCACCACGCCAAGCTTCATAGGATGACCACGACTCTCCGCCCTGCCCGTTTGGACGAACTGGCCGATCTGTCTGCGCTTTGCCTGCGGTCCAAAGCCTATTGGGGTTATGACGCGACATTCATGGCCGCCTGTACGGAAGAGTTGACCCTGACCCGGGACGCCCTCGAATCCGATCCCATCATCGTGCTCGAGGATGGTCAGGGCGTGGCGGGCATCGCGCAGGTGACCCGGGATGAAGAGGGCTGCTATCTGGAAAAGCTGTTCGTCGACACCGATCGGATGGGACGCGGTTATGGCAAGACCCTGTATCTCTGGGCCCTCAATGCTGCGCGCCATCTCGGCGCAACAGAGATGATTATCGAAGCCGATCCGGATGCAGCCGCTTTCTACGAAAAGATGGGCGGTGTCGCGGCAGGGGTCGCGCCGTCAGGCTCTGTCGCGGGGAGAACGCTTCCGCGTTTCATTCATTCGCTCTAAGGAAGCTGAATGAGCTATTTCGCAACAGAACCCGACCATATTTCCGAGATCCGCCGCCAGCTGCAGCGCTTCGTGACCGAGCATGCCCCGCGCGAGAAGCGCATTGCCTGGGACCGCGAGGCGACCTGGCCGCGCGACGTCTTCAAGCAGATTGCCGAAATGGGCCTGATCGGCCTGACTATTCCCGAAGAATATGGCGGCATGGGCCAGGACATTCTCGGCGCCACGGCGGTGATTGATGAGCTGTGCCAGGCCGGCGCCTTCCTGGCCGGGCCTTATATCCACGCCGCGTTTTATGGCGGCATGAATCTGTCGGAAAATGGCTCGCCCGAACAGAAGGCTGAATTCCTGCCCAAGCTGGCGCGCGGCGAAATGTTCCTCTGCTATGGCCTGTCTGAACCCAATGTCGGCGGCGATCTGGCCAGTGTCGAGACGCGCAGCGAGATGCAAGGCGACGAGATTGTCGTCAAAGGTGCCAAGCGCTGGTGCACAGGCGCAGACTGGTCGGACTATATTTACTGCCTGACCCGATCCGGTCCGCCGGAGGATCGCTACAAGAACCTGACTTTCCTGCTCATCCCGACCGATGCGCCGGGCGTCAGCATGCAAGCCATCGAACATGCCAATCTGCGCTATACCAAATCCATGGACGTCTATTTCGACAATGTCCGCCTGCCCAAATCTGCCATCGTCGGGGGCGAAGACAATTGGAACAAGGGCTGGAAATTGCTGGCCGGCCGGGCGCTGGATGTCGAGAAGATTGAGATTACGGCCGTGGCCTATGGCATTGCCCGCGCCGCGGTCGAAGAGGCCTGGCAGTACGCCCAGGAGCGCGAACAATTCGGCAAGCCGATTTCGCAACACCAGGCGATCCGCCACAAGCTGGTCACCGCTCGCACCAAGCTGCAGGCCGCGAAACACATGCTTTATCACGGCGCCTATCTCGCCCAGACGGGACAGCCCTGCAGCATCGAGACCTCCATGGCGAAACTCTTCGTCGCCGACACCGCGGTGGAGATCGCCACGACCTGCCAGCAAGTCATGGGGGCGTACGCCCTGTCAGATGCCTATGACATGGAACGCCATGTCCGCGATCTGCTCGGCATGCCG
>JBCCCT010000294.1:0-1806 GCA_039033355.1 Pseudomonadota bacterium
GCCGGACGGCGGGTGTCGAGCGAGGCGAGGAGGACTTTTTTCTTGTCACGATCCGCCAGGCGTTTGGCGAGCTTTCCGGTTGTGGTCGTCTTGCCTGACCCCTGCAGGCCGGCCATCATCACGACGGCAGGTGGGTTGTCGACGCGCAGGCCCGTCTCAGCCTCTTCGCCGCCGAGCAGGTCGACCAGGCCATCATGGACAATCTTGACGACTTGCTGACCGGGCTTGACCGAACGGATGACATCTTCGCCAACCGCCTTGTCCTTGATCGAGCCGATGAAGTCCTTGACGACGGGCAGGGCGACGTCGGCTTCGAGCAGAGCGACCCGGATTTCGCGCAGGGCCGCCGTGACGTCTTTCTCGGTCAGCGCACCGCGCCCGAGCAATCCGTCAAATACCCCGCCTAGGCGGTCTGTTAGCGCGTCAAACATCGCGTCACTCCTTTTGCCGATCTGTCCATATTGGAAAGATAGGCGCTCAAGCCATCAACACAAAGCAGTAGCGCCCCACTGAGCGAGCCTTCGCCGAGTGGGGGACATCGCCGGGCTCCCGCTCTCGGAGCATGTCCCGGTCAACGCGCACATACTGTCAGTGCGGTGAATGTTGCGCGCGTAAAGCACGGCTGTGGATAAGAATCAAGCCTCGGAGTCGGCCATGATCAGGCTGAGGCGGCGGATCGCTTCCTTGGCTTCATCGCGCAGCATGGACAGAACCGCGACATCGACCCATTCACCATCGGCGAATTTCTCGAATTCACGCAGCACGCCTTCTTTCACAGCGCCGATGGCCTGAATGGCGCGAACGGCGCGGGTATTGCGATCCTCGACATACCATTCGATCCGTTTGGCACCCCAATCCAGGGCACGTTGAACCAGCAGTTTCTGGATCGCCGCATAGATGCCCTGACCCCGCAGGTGGGGCTCGATCCAGGTAAAGCCGAGACGGACCCGGCGATGCATCTTGTTTGGATAAAGTAGAGCGGTAACGCCGACAAACCGATCGCCATCATTCGGGTCAAGGACCGCAAAAGCGTAGATCTCGTTTTCCTGACTCTGTTTCAGGACATGATCATAATAGGCGTCAAAGCCGGCGCCGCGCTGAATTGCGGGCAAGGATAACCAGATCGAATTGACCGCATCGCTGGCGCGCAACTGCTCCCGGAACCGCTCATCAAGCGGTTCGAGGTGAATGAGCTCATTCTGCAGGCCAGGGGCGGTGAGGTCCATGAACCTAAGATGCCCTTCTTGTTGATTGAAGCAAGTCAAATCTCGATCACAGATTGTAAGGCTTTGTCGCAAAGCGTGTCGGTCCTGCCGGAAAACCTTAGTAAGGGGGGAGGAAAGGGCCCGGCAGGACCACGCTTGGAGGTGGCAGGAGGGATTGGGGATCGGTTGCCACCGTAGCGTTTGAGCGGAAGCGGAAAGCCCGCCTCTCATAGTGATCGAAATGGGTCCGAAGCGCCCTGTTTCAAGGCGAGAGAGTGATGAACCCCGATCAACTAAGTGTGAGGATAGCGATTTTGAGATAGTTGTATAATTGATAAATTGTCTAAACTAGATAGATAGAACCTATGCATCTTCCGACCCTCCGCCAGCTCGAATTCCTGTGCGCCGTGGCCGATCAGGGCTCGTTCTCCAAAGCCGCTGAATCCTGCCATGTGACGCAACCGACTCTGTCGGCGGCGATCAAGGAAGTTGAAGGCCTGTTAGGCGTGCAATTGATCGAGCGGGAAGCGCGCGGCGCATCGCTGACCCAGGCCGGCGAGGCAGCGGTGGAACGCGCGCGCACCATATTGTCCAGCACGGC
>JBCCCT010000295.1:0-1776 GCA_039033355.1 Pseudomonadota bacterium
CAGCAAATGTTGTCGACGCTGACCTTCTGGCTCAGTCATGATCTGGTGGAAGGCGGCGACCGCGACGGACCGGCGCTGATCCACGATACGGTGCTGCAATTCATGCTGCTGGTTGTGCCTTATATGGGCGAGGCCGGGGCTGATGCGCTGGACGGCATGCTGGAACGCCACCGCGATCTGATTTCCGGCTAAGGCCTATTCCGGCAAGTCGCTCACCGGCATGCCGGTTTCCTTGCGCGTGACGAACCGGTCTTCAAACGCCACAATCAGGCAGGCGCAAATAATGATGGCCGCGCCGAGCCAGGTTTGCCAGCCAGGATATTCGGCAAAGAAGACCGAGCCAAAAATGCCGCTCCAGATCAGGGCGGTATATTCCAGCGGCGCCAGACGCTGTGCCGGCGCCCGCGCATAAGCCAGGGTCATCAGATACCACATCGCATAGCCGAGTGCGCCGAGCAGCAGGAAGAGAAGAATGGCAGTCCCGTCGACGCCGCCAAACAGGCCGAACGTGACCGGCAACATTGCGACCCCGGGAACGATATTTGTGAACATCGCAATAGTGGTCGCGTCCTCTTTCGTGGCCCGCATGCGCAGCATGACCAGCATCAGCGCGTATAGGAACGCAGCGACAAAGCAGTTGATCACGCCGAGCAGCCAATGCTCGCTCACAGCGCCGGACTGGGGACGGCCGGTCACGGCCAGCGCTGCGCCAGCAAATCCGATCGCGGTTGCGATCAGGGTGACGGGCGAAACCCGCTCTCCCATTAGCAGCCAGGCCAGGAAAGGCACCATCAGGGCCGCGGTGAATCCGATGATCGTGGCCACCGCCAGTGGCAGATGCATCAAGGCGTAGAAGAAGGTGAAGGCGCCGCCCAGCTGGATCAGGCCGCGCGCTGTGTGAAACCGAGTGGCTTCCCAGCTCGGCGCTGGCCGTTTCTGCGCGCGGAAAACGGCAAAGGCGATGATGCCGCCAAACAGAAATCGCCAGGCCAGCAAATGGTGCAGACCCACCTGCGGCGCCACCGCTTTGACGATCGCATCAATGCCGGATCCCATCGCAATGGCGATGAGGGCAATCAGAAGCGGAAGGGACAGGGCAGCGCGCATCCGGGCGCTTTAATCATATGCGCGCCGGAAGGCCAGAATTGATTTACGAGTCTATTCGAACGATTTGGCAGAGGCGGGGAAAACGTCCGGCACCGTCTTGCTGGCATTTTTCAGCGTCATCTCAAACCGGCCTGACACTTCATCCGGCCAGCCAAAATACCAGCGCCCGAGAATGTGCCGCCCGCATTCGGACAGTTCCCCTTCATAATAACCCGGCTCGTGGTCGACGCCTTTATAGGTTTTCAGGAACACCACTTCATCCGGCGAGATGTGGCCTCGGAGGGTGGCCTCATTCTCTTTTTTTTCGCAGATCTCGAACAGGCTCGGCTCGAGTGTCGAGCCGGTCAGACGGCCATGTTCAATGGTCAGCCAGGCCGAGAAGCGAACACCTACACCATCGTCCTCGCCGAGCCAGTATTGGCCGGACCAGTAACCGCTCAAGGCGTCGAAATTACGTTCTATCCCCATAGGGTTGGTATGGCAGAATTGGCCGCGCTGCCGCAAGACTTGATATATCAATTTCACAATATTCGGGAGTAAAGGCGTGACACATTTGTGACACCTGTTCTGTAACCAGATGACAAATCCCGCCAAACCGCGCTAGCGTGACTTGCGTCAAACAAGGAGGGGGGAAGTTATGGCTGCACCGATTGTGTTTCTGGATATGGC
>JBCCCT010000296.1:0-1763 GCA_039033355.1 Pseudomonadota bacterium
ATCTGCCGGATGTGCGATTGATGCGGGTTCAGGTCAAGCGCGATGTCGCAGACAGGGGCTAGGCATTTTCAAGGACGCTCTCTACATGGAGCGCATGACGAATTCCACGCTTTCCCCTGAATCCATTCTCTCCACCCTGATCGATACGTGCCGCAAGGCCGGCGCGAGTGATGCCGACGCTTCTTATTCGCGCGCCGATGGCGTCAGCATTGAGGTCCTGAATGGCAAACTGGAAGGGATTGAGCGGTCAGAGTCGCAAGGCGTTTCCTTGCGTTGCTTCTTTGGTCAACAGAACGCCTCCGTGTCTGGCTCGGACACGTCCGCAGATGGGTTGAAAACCCTGGCGGAGCGATGTGTCGCCATGGCCAAAGTGGTGCCGGAGGATCCGTATTGTGGTTTGGCGGATGCCGCCGACCTCGCGACAGATATGCCGGACCTCGATCTGACCGGCGATGGTGAGATTGCTGCGGACAGACTCGAGCGTGAGGCCCTGGACGCGGAAGCAGCTGCACTCGCCGTGGACGGCGTGAAACAGGTCTCTGGCTGCGGCAATGGCTGGAGCACGAGCGAAACCTGGGTTGCGGCCAGCAATGGCTTTTCGGCCTACAAGGCGCGCGGCTCAACGGGCCTTGGACTGGCCGCCGTGGCAGAAAAAGATGGTGCCATGGAGCGGGATTATGAATCGCGCTCGGTAAGACGGCTGGAAGATCGCCCGTCGCCTGAGGAGATTGGCCGGATTGCGGGTGAGCGCGCGGTCGCGCGCCTGGCGCCACGAAAGATCAAGACACAGACCGGCGCCGTGATCTATGACCGCCGGATTGCCGGCAGCCTGATCGGTGCTTTCCTGTCCGCAATCAGCGGGCCGAGCGTCGCGCGCGGTGTCTCCTTTCTGAAGGACCAGTTGAACGAACAGGTCTTTGCCGAGGGCGTGAATCTGATTGATGATCCATTCCGGGCACGCGGCATGGGCAGCCGCGTCCATGATGGCGAGGGGCGCGCCGTTGCGAAGACCCATCTGATCGAGAATGGTGTCCTGACGCGCTGGCTGCTCAATGGGGCCTCTGCCAAGCAATTGGGCATGACGGCCAATGGGCATGCGACAGGCGGGTTCGGATCGAACCCCGGCGTCGGGGTGTCTAACGCTTATCTGGAAGCCGGCGAGAAATCGCCCGCAGATCTGATGGCGCATGTCGGGGAAGGGCTGCTCGTCAGCGATATGTTTGGTCCATCCATCAACCCGAATACCGGAGACTATTCGGTCGGCGTTGCGGGGTTCTGGTTTGCCAATGGTGAGATTCAGCATCCCGTGTCTGAGGTGACGATTGCAGGCGACTTGCCAGGCATGTTCAAACGTCTCGTTCCGGCCTCCGACCTTGAATTCCGCGGTGCCCGGGATGCGCCCTCCATTCTGATCGAGGATATGTCGATTGCCGGTGAGTGATCTCGATCGTCAGGATCTGCAGACCCTGAAGGCCGTCGCGCGCGAAGCCAGCGAGTTGGCGCTGGACTATTTTGAACGGTCTGACGTCCGGTTCTGGGATAAATCCAAGGGACATCCGGTCACGGAAGCGGATCTTGCGGTCAACAATCTCATTCGCGAGCGCCTGATGGCCGCGCGGCCTGATTATGGCTGGCTGTCGGAAGAAACTGCTCTCAGCAATGACACCCGAACAGCCAATCGCGTGTGGATCGTTGACCCGATAGACGGCACCCGCGCCTTCATGCGGCAGGAGCCATATTGGTGCATTGGCCTTGGTGTGCTG
>JBCCCT010000297.1:0-1717 GCA_039033355.1 Pseudomonadota bacterium
GAGCCGATCCCAGGGAAAATGCTCACCCGGATCATCCTTGCGCGCATGGGCGATATCAGAGTGTCCGACAATCCGATTGAAGGGAATATCCCAGCGTTCGAGAATCCCAGAGCTCAGCTCGATCAGCGCGTCGATCTGGGCTGTCGGATAAGGTGGCAGGACGTTGCCCGCCAGGGGCCAGTCATGCCCGCCATTGACGGTCTCGATCCCGATAGAGCGCGAGTTCAGATCCTGGTCGCCTTGCCAACTCGACACGCCGGCATGCCAGGCGCGTTTGTCTTCGCCGACCAGCTGGACCACACGGCCATCTTCCCAGATCATGTAATGGGCCGAGACTTCTGCCGACGGATCGCACATCCGGTCCAGCGCCTGCTGCCCTGTCTCCATGCCGGTATAATGGAAGACCAGCATGTCGACCGGATGTTTGCGATCATTGAAGTTCGGGCTTGGATTTGCCTCTACTTTCATTCCCTTGTGCCTCTAACCTTATCGCCCAAAGCCGCCTCTGGCATAACCTGATTTGGCCGGATGAGAATGACGAACACACCGCCCAGGGAAATCGCGGCGCCAACGACCAGCTGCAGCGTCAGCACTTCGCCCAACAAGACAACGCTCAAGACGACGCCCCAGATCGGCGTCATCAGGGTGAGCGGCGACAGGAGCGAGATATCATACTTCTTGATCAGTGTGTAAAAGCCGCCATGCCCGAACACGCTGACGCCGAGCACCGCGAACGCCGTGGCCAGCCAGACCAGCCAGCCGCCTTCGACAAAGGCGCCCCAGCCATTCTGATCACCCTCCACCAGGCCTGAGACCGCAAAGAGCGGGGCGAAGCTGAACAGGCCGATCCAGGCTTGCATCTGCATCGCGCTGATCGATGGCATGCGCTTCATCAGGATGCCAGCGCCTGAGGCCACCAACGCCGCGAACACGACATAGACGAGACCAAAGCTCAGCTGGAAGGTTTGCGGATCAACCGCAATCAGGATCGCGCCAGCAAAGGCCAGCATGATGCCGAGGCCTCGGCGCCAGCCGACAACTTCGCCGAGGAAAGCCATGCTCATCAGGGTCGAGAACGGGACGCCCAATTGCCCAACGACCGAGACGGCGCTGGCCTCGGCTTGCGCCAGGCCCTGAAACAGGAGCGCGAAGTGCACCGCGCCCATGCCCATCGCGATCAGGAACAGCGTGCCGAGATTCTTTGGAATCGGCCGCAGGAACCAGAGCAGGACCAGCGCAATGCCGACAAATCGCATCGCCGCAAAGAAAAGCGGCGGCACCCCCGCATCCGCCACCACCCAGCGCGTCACCACGAGGTTGAGGCCCCAGACAAAGCAGACCGCGGCCAGCAGGACAAAGTCGCGAAAATTCATCGCCTTGCCCTAACAGGCTTTGACGACAAAGCCATCACGCATTTTCGGGCAGCAGGGCTTCGAGATTTTCAAGCCGGTCCGCTTCAGCCGTCGGCTTGTCCCAGCGGATGCGGTGAATGCGCGGAAAGCGCATGGCAATACCCGACTTGTGGCGTGGGCTGCGTTGCAAGCCTTCAAACGCGACTTCCAGCACCAGACCATGTTCCTTGGTCGCGGTCACTGACCGGACCGGTCCGAACCGCTCCAGCGTGTTGTCGCGGACGAATTTATCGAGCTGTTTCAACTCCTCATCCGTGAAGCCGAAATAGGCCTTGCCGACCGGCGTCAACTGATCCGCGCCATCC